>JBBIUP010000130.1:0-6715 GCA_037440185.1 Meiothermus sp.
AGACAAGCGTGCCTCACCTCGGTGAGGCACGTCTGCTGGTCTCTTCTCGTTTTCGTCAGCGGCAAAAATAGAGGGAACCGCGATAAAAGGTGCTACTGTTCGCACGTATGCCAACTGTCCAGCGGCTTCATTGCGGTCATGCCGAGATGCGCTATCCTTTAGCTATGGTGACGCTGAAAAAGTGGACAGTGGACGAGTTGCTGGCGATGGACAAGGCCGGTCTGCTCGACCCGTCCAAGCGCATTGAGCTGATTAATGGGGAGATATTCGAGATGCCGATAGGGGAACTGCACGCCGACGTTGTGGACTATCTGACCGAGGTATTGGTTAAGCAGTTTGCGGGCAAAGCTCGAGTCCGGGTGCAGAACCCAATCTTCCTCGACCAGTCCGACCTGCCCCAGCCCGACTTCGCGCTGCTCGACCCCGCCCAGAACTACAGCACTCGCCACCCCCGCCCGGAAAACGTGTATCTGGTGATCGAAGTCTCCGACTCCACCCTGGCCCACGACCGGGGCAAGAAACTGGGCCGTTATGCCCTGCTGGGCATCCAGGAAGTCTGGATCGTCAACCTCAACGCAGGCTATACCGAGGTCTACCACGACCCCCAGGACGGTGAGTACCTGACCAAGTTCACCGTGAAAAAAGGCGCGGAGGTGGCTCCTGCAGCCTTCCCGGACGATGCGGTGATGCCCCTGCCCTAGTCTGGCCTGACCCCAGCCAGCACGCAGCGCAGCACCCCGAAGCTGTAGCGCCCGCCCAACTGGTCGAAGAGCGGCCTGAGCCGCCCTAGGTCGTCGGGGGATAGCGCCTGGTAGGCGGATCAGCACCAGGGCGTCGCGCCCTGCCGCCACCTGCTGGATAATTTGCGCCTGTGCGCCCCGGAAGCTGGAATAGCCGAATGTGGTCTGGAGAATCTGGAGCGCCGCGTCCACGCAGGCATTATGCCATAAACAGAAAAGGAAGGGCTAAGGAGACGCAGGCTGAGGGCATCCATTTCTACCACTCGAGGCGGGGATGTTCACGGTGCTGAGAGGGTGAGAGAGGGGCTCGAGGGCCCTAGCGCCTGACCGTCTTGAGCGGGGCCGTCACGGCGGGCAGCTTCGGGTCGCGGGGGCGTAGCACCACCTCCACCTCGCACCCCACCGCCTTGGCGTACTCGACCAGGGTTCCCAGCGTTAGGTTGCTCCCGTCGGCCTCCACCTGCGCGATGCGCGGGGCGCTCACCTCGAGCTGCTCGGCAACGTCTCTGGCCCTCAGACCGGCCTGCTTGCGGGCGCGGGTCAGGGCCTCGCCGAGGGCCTTGGCGGCCACGGCCCCCTGAACCTCCTCGAGGATTTCCTGGGGGGTGCGGGTGCGGGCGAGCGTCCCCTTGGGAACCTTCACCCTCAGGGTCTTGCCTGCCTGCTCCTCGGGGCTGAGCTGTGCGAGCAGCTTGTCCAACTTGGGCGTGCGTTTCACGACGACCTCCTGATCATGATCTGGGGGCTCCGGCGGAAGGCCAGGTAGACCTCCAGGGCCTCGGCCAGCTTGTGTGGGCCGGGGGTGGAGTCCGCCTTGACCTCGGCGTTCACGACCACGGCAACCACCTCGGCGCCTTCTTCATCCTCCGCTTCTACCTCGAGCGGGAATCAGTAAACCCTCGTGCCACCCTTGACACCGCCCCGGCTCCGGGTCTTGAGCTCCCAGACCGGCGTGCCCTTGAGCACCTTCGCGTAGCGGCTGTCGAGGCCGTTCTCGGCCAGATCCGCCAGCATCCCCACAATCGCGTCCACGGCCTCCTGGTGGCCCGCCTCGGCGATGGTGATGAGATTCCCGACGGTGATCGGGCGTTCTGCGTCTAGGTTGTCGGGATGGCGCGGCTCGAGCAGACGCACACATTAAGTTTAAGCTTAACTTTTTTCCCGTCAAGTACCCCGATCTACCCGAGCCGGAATTTCTCGAGGAGAAATAAGAGTTGTTGTAGCCCCACTGATCTTCATACAAGCTTGGGCCACTTACCTGGCTCGCCTTTTTGTCTGACGCTCAGCTCGAGCCCGCACCTTTGCCACCTGAAACCCAGAGCAAATCACCAATTTCTCCCACAGGCCGTAGGACGAACAGCGCGAAGTTTTGGAAAACCCTCGTAGCCCCATCAGGCACGGCTTTCCGGCCCGTCTAGATTTGCCATTTGGTAAAAGTTTTTTATACGCTGTAAAAAACAGACTCCCTTACGTTTTCCCTGTAAAAAATCTGCTGTAATGTAAGGCCGAGAACAAAAATGTCGCAAGACAAAGGTCGAAGGACAAAGGATAAATGAAGTGTCTAGCCCCGGCGTTCAGCGGCAGCAGCACGCAAGGATCAGAAAACACAGCCGGGGTACAGGATGATCTAACCGCAGTAGACTAACGTAATCCGAAAAGGAGCGCCGAATGGTTGAAGACCGCGAACTAATCGCAGCACGGGCCGGGCTATCCGCCGAGGAACAGGTACGGCTGGAGGATCTCGAGAACAGGGAGTGGATGCAGAGCCTCGAGTACATCCTGCGCACCGCCGGGCGCGACCGGGTGGCCCAGCTCATGGAGATGCTCGAGAACTACGCCTACCGCTATGGGGTGGTCATCCACGACAAGGTCAACACCCCCTACGTCAATAGCATCTCGCTGGAAAGCCAGCCGCCCTATCCGGGCGATATGGAGATGGAGCAGCGCATCGCCAACATCCTGCGCTGGAACACCATCGCCATCGTGCAGCAGGCCAACAAAAAATCCGACGGCATCGGCGGCCATATCTCCACCTATGCCAGCATCGCCGAACTGATGGAGACGGGCTTCAACCACTTTTTCCGGGGCCAGGACACCCCGAACCACGACAAGGTGTTCTACCAGGGGCACATGTCGCCGGGGGTGTATGGCCGCTCGTTTTTGGAGGGTCGCTTCAGCGCCGACGACCTGGGCAAGTTCCGCCGCGAGCTGCTGGACGGGCCAGGGCGCGGCCTTTCCAGCTACCCCCACCCCTGGCTGATGCCCGACTACTGGGAGTTCCCCACCGTCTCGATGGGGCTGGGGCCGCTGCAGGCCATCTACCAGGCCCGTTTCCAGCGCTACCTGGAAGACCGGGGTCTCAAGCCCAAGTCCGACGCCAAGGTCTGGGCCTTCCTGGGCGACGGCGAGCAGGACGAGGTCGAGACCCTGGGCGGCCTGCGGGTAGCGGCCTACGAGGAACTCGACAACCTGATCTTTGTCATCAATGCCAATTTGCAGCGCCTGGATGGGCCGGTGCGCGGCAACTCCAAGGTGATCCAGGAGCTCGAGAGCATCTACCGGGGCAACGGCTGGAATGTCATCAAGGTGGTGTGGGGCAGTGCCTGGGACGAACTTTTTGCCAAGGATACCGAGGGTGTGCTGCTCCAGCGCATGGAGCAACTGGTGGACGGCGAGAGCCAGCGCTATGCGGCCTATGGTGGCAAGGAACTGCGCGAGAAGTTCTTCAATACCCCCGCCCTGCAAAAGCTGATCGAGGGCCTGTCCGACCAAGACCTCGACCAACTCACCCGCTCGAGGGGCGGGCACGACAAGGCCAAAATTTACGCCGCCTACAAGGCCGCCGTGGAACACCGGGGCTCGCCCACCGCCATCATCGCCCGCAGCATCAAGGGCTACGGCCTCGGCCCCACCGCCCAGGCCAAGAACGTGGCCCACCAGGTCAAGAAGCTGACCCTCGACGACCTGCGCGAAGCCCGCGACTTCCTGGGGATTCCGATCTCGGACGAAGACCTGGAAAAAACCCCCTTCTACCACCCCGGCGAGGGCTCGCCGGAAGTGAAATATATGTTGGAGCGCCGCAACGCGCTGGGTGGCCTGATTCCCGAGCGGCGGGTGCGTGAGTACAAGCTCAACACCCCCGACGCAGCCTTCTTCGAGGAGTTCTTCGCGGGCTCCAGTGGGCGCGAAATCTCCACCACCATGGCTTTCGTGCGGATGCTGACCAAGCTGGTGCGCCACCCCGAGGTAGGCAAATACATTGTCCCCATCGTGCCCGACGAGGCCCGCACCTTTGGCATGGAGGGCGTGATCTCCTCGGTGGGCATCTACTCGCCCAAGGGCCAGCTCTACACCCCGGTGGATGCCGGAACCGTGACCGTCTACCGCGAGTCCGAGACCGGCCAACTGCTGCAAGAGGGCATCAACGAGGCTGGCGCCATGTGCAGCTTCATTGCTGCTGGAACCGCCTACGCCAACTACGGCGTCCCCACCATCCCCTTCTACATCTACTACTCGATGTTCGGCCTCCAGCGGGTAGGCGACCTGGTCTGGGCGGCGGGCGACCAGCGCACCAAGGGCTTTTTGCTGGGGGCTACCGCAGGCCGCACCACCCTCAACGGCGAGGGTTTGCAGCACGAAGATGGTCATAGCCATGTGCAGGCCCTGCCGGTTCCCAACATGCCCGCCTACGACCCGGCCTTCGCCTACGAGCTAGCGGTGATCCTCCAGGACGGCCTGAAGCGGATGTACCAGGACGGCGAGGACATCTTCTACTACATCACCCTGATGAACGAGAACTACGTCCAGCCTGCCATGCCCGAGCCGCGTGAGGCGACCCAGGAGGGCATCCTCAAGGGCATGTACCTGTTCAAAAAATCTGAACTCAAAAAGCCCAAGGCGCGGGTGCAGTTGCTGGGCAGCGGCACCATTCTGAACGAGGTCATCAAAGCAGGGGAGTTGCTGGAGAAGGACTACAGCATCGCTGCCGATATCTGGAGCGTGACCAGCTACAAGGCCCTCTACTACGAGGCCCTCGAGACCGCCCGCACCAACCGTCTCAACCCTGGTGCAAAGGCCAAATTGCCCTATGTGGCCCAGTGCCTCAACGCTAGCGAAGGCCCCATCGTGGCAGCTTCGGACTACATGAAGGTGCTGCCCGATTCGGTATCGGGCTACCTCAATCGGCCCATCCACAGCCTCGGCACCGATGGCTTCGGACGCTCCGAAACCCGCGAGGCTCTGCGCGACTTCTTCGAAGTGGATGCCAGGAACGTAGTGGTAGCGGCCCTGTCGGCGCTGCGCGGCGAGGGCAAGGTTAATGCCAACACCATTACCGAAGCCATCAAGAAACTGGGCATTGACCCCAAGCGGGAGCAACCGCACAAGCGGTAAGGTGAAAAGTAGAAAAGGTAAAAAGGTCAAAAGTGAAAGCAGTTAACTTTTCACCTTTTATCCTTTTGACCTTTTGAACTATAGGATGCGACCAACGGGAGCAAACATGGCTGAATTGAAACTACCCGATCTAGGCGATAACGTGGCATCCGCTGTGGTGGTGGGGGTGTTGATCAAAGAGGGCGACACCGTGGCGGCGGGCCAGCCGGTGTTGGAATTGGAAACCGACAAGGCCGTGATGGAAGCCCCTGCCTCCGAGGGCGGCACCGTCTCCAAGGTGATGGTCAAGGCGGGCGATGAGGTGAAAAGCGGGCAGGTCATCGCTATGCTCGGCGGAGTTGCGGCTGCACCTGCACCAGCAGCAGAAGCGCCTAAACCTGCGCCCGCTCCTACTCCTGCTCAGGCACCCGCTCCAGCCGCTACACCGGCCACTTTTGCAAAACCTGCCCCAGTGGCGGCGGCTCCAGCGGGCCAGCGCAAGCTGATTCCAGCTGCGCCCAGCGTGCGGCGGCTGGCTAGGGAGATGGGCATCAACCTGATGGATGTGATGGGGACTGGCCCGGCCCACCGCATCTCCGAAAGCGATGTGAAGCGGTTTGCAACCGGCGAGGTTGCCCCTGCGCCCACCACTTCTGCGGCTCCTGCACCCGCAATGCCCTTGCCCGACTTCAGCAAGTTTGGCTCGGTGCGCCGTGAGGCCATGTCGGGGATACGCCGCGCCACGGTGCGCAGCATGGCCCAGGCCTGGTCTACGATTCCAATGGTCACCCAGTTCGATAAGGCCGACATCACCGAGATGGAAGCCCTGCGCAAGAAGATTGGCCCCAGGGCCGAGAAGCGCGGTGCCAAGGTCACCATGACCGCGATTCTGCTCAAGATCGCCGCCGCTGCCCTCAAGCAGTTTCCCAAGTTCAATGCCTCGATAGACACTACCACCAACGAAGTAATCTTGAAGGACTACATTCATATCAGCGTGGCGGTGGATACGCCGACGGGTTTGCTGGTACCGGTGATTCGCGACGTGGACAAGAAGGGCGTGATCGCCCTGGCTACCGAGTTGGGCGAGGTGGCTGCGAAAGCGCGGGATCGCAAGCTTACCCCCGAGGAAATGCAGGGGGCTAGCTTCACCATCTCCAACTTGGGCGGCATCGGTGGTACCGGCTTCACGCCCATCGTCAACTGGCCCGAGGTCGCCATCATGGGTGTCTCGCGCAGTAGCATAGAGCCGGTGTGGAACGCCGATAAGGGCGCTTTTGAACCGCGCAACATAATGCCCTTCTCGCTCTCCTACGACCACCGCCTGATTGACGGTGCAGACGCTGCGCGTTTTTGCCGCTTTGTGGCCGAGATGCTGGAAGACCCCTTTTTGCTGGGGTTTGAGGGGTAGGCTGGTTGATAATACCATTTCTGTCTATGATTGACCCAAAATGCCATAAAAGAGACCCTCGAACGCGCCGGGTGGCGCGGCAAGTGAGTGACGCCATATGCGCCACTCACGCGCAGAGTTGGTATAAGTTGGCAATGTTTGAACCCCCAGGCACACGCCTGGGGGTTGGTGGTTGGGTGGAACTGGATTAGATTTC
>JBBIUP010000131.1:0-3899 GCA_037440185.1 Meiothermus sp.
CCTGGGCGTGTAGCTCAGGCTTAAAGTGGGGAAACCCGGTGAAACTTCGAAGTGCAAAGCACTTCTGCAAGCCATTCCGGTACTGTCGCGCAACGGTGACGGCGCATTGGGGTTGTTGGGGCCAGGCCCTTCCAACCACCGCCCGAAGTCCGAATACCTGCCAAAACGCCTTCTTACTCCGATACGGAAGGCACCTCTCGCAAGAAGGGGGAGTCTCGGGGAACCTATTCATGTAGCGTCCTCACTCCCGAGGGCGTTTTTTTTCGTACCCTACGAAGAAAGCGCCCCGCACGCGAAGCCGGGTTGGGAAAGGACGCGATGCAAAGATTCATCTGGCTTTTGATGCTGGCCTTTAGCTATCCGCTATTGGCCTTCGGCCTCGCACAGCAGTTCCCCCGCACCCTCACCGACGATCTGGGCCGTAGCGTCACGCTCAAGGCCGCGCCGCAGCGCATCGTGACCCTGCTGCCCTCGGTCACCGAGACCCTCTGCGCCCTGAACGCCTGTGGGCGGCTGGTAGGGGTGGACGATTTCTCCGATTTCCCCGAACAAGCCAGGCGATTGCCCAAGGTGGGGGGGTATTTCAACCCCAACCTCGAGGCCATCCTGGCCCTCAAGCCCGACCTGGTGCTGGTCTCGATCTACGGCAAGCTGCACGAGTCGCTGGATAAAACCGGCATCCAGACCTTTGCGGTGCGGGCCGAGAGCTACGACGATATTTTCCGTTCCACACGGCTTTTGGGCCGGGTTTTAGGGCTGGAACCCCAGGCCGAGCGCCTGGTAGCCCGCATCCAGCAAGAGGTCTACGCGGTAGAAAGCAGAGCCGCCAAGGTCACCGTGCGCCCCACGGTCTACTACGAGATAGACCCTACACCCTACACGGTGGGGCCGGACTCCTTTATTGGCGTTCTGATTGCCAAGGCCAGGGGCCAGAACATCATCCCCAGGGAACTGGGGTTTTTCCCGCAGATCAGCCCCGAGCTGGTGGTGCAGCGCAATCCCGCCATCATCGTGCTCACCCATCCAGGGGCTGCCGACCTGCCCAAGCGGGCGGGCTGGAGCAACCTTGCGGCCATCCGCAACAAGCGTATCTGTGCCTACACCGGCGAACAGGACAACCTGCTTTCGCGCCCGGGCCCCCGTGTGGCCCAGGGCTTGCAACTGCTGGTGGGCTGCTTCCACCCCAATCTGCGGTAGTCGAGCGTCAAGGCCATCATGCAAAAGACCTCACACCCCACCCTCTTTGCCCCCCTTGCCAGGGCGGGTAAGGCGAATTCGGCGGTTCGCCAAGGGCTGGTTTTCCTGGGCCTGCTGGTGCTTTTGGCGGTCGGCTTGACCCTTGGGGTGGGGCAGGGTGCGGTGCAGATTCCACTGCTCGAGGTGATCCGCTCGGTGCTGGGGCTGCAGGAGAACCCCATCATCACCGACCTGCGCCTGCCCAGGGTGCTGGCCGCCCTGCTGGTGGGTGCAGCGCTGGGCCTTTCCGGTGCTGCTTTTCAGGGCTTGTTTCGCAACCCCCTGGCCGACCCCTACCTGATGGGCTCGGCGGCGGGAGCCGCCTTCGGGGTCACGCTGGCGGTGAGCCTTGCAGGTGGCCTCACCGGCGCATTTGCCCAGAATGCTGTCTTCGATTTTCTGCCGGTCTCGGCAACCTTGTTTGGTTTTCTGGGCGCGGTGGGTGCGGTGTTTGTGGTGCTGCTGCTCTCGGGTGGGGCCAGCCGCACCAACGACCTGATTCTGGCTGGGGTGGTGGTGGGGAGTGTGCTGGTGAGCCTGACCAGCTACCTGATGTTGCAGGATGCCGATCGGGTGCGGGCGGTGTTTGCCTACACCCTGGGCAACCTGGCTTTCATAAGCTGGAAGGGGGTGGGGTCGCTGGCCTTGTATCTGCTCTTGACCCTGCCCGTCTTTTTGCTGCTGGGGCGCACCCTCAACGCGCTCAACCTGGGTGAAGAAACCGCCCGCAGCCTGGGCCTTCCGTTGGGCCAGCTCAAGCTGCTCATCATCGGGGCCGCCACCCTCCTCACCGCCACTGCCGTGGCCCAGGTGGGCATCATCGGCTTTGTGGGCCTGGTCGCCCCCCATGCGCTCAGGCGTCTGATCGGGGGTGACTACCGCTACTTGTTGCCGGCCTCGGCCTTGGGCGGGGCGGTTTTGCTGGTCTTTGCCGACCTGTTGGCCCGCACCCTGATCGCGCCGGCAGAACTGCCGGTGGGAATTCTTACCACGCTCCTGGGGGGGCCGTTTTTCTTGTACTTGCTGTGGCGAGGGAGGCGTAAGGGATGAAGAGCGTGGAGCAATGTTCAGGGTTGAACCCGATGGATTTGGCCCTCCGCCCTCGGCTCTCGGCCCTCAGCCTGTCTTTCTCCTACCGCAACCGAGCGGTGCTCAGCGATATTAACCTGGAACTTCGTTCCGGCGAGTGGCTGGCGCTCTTGGGCCCCAATGGGGTGGGGAAAAGTACCCTGTTGCGTTTGATGGCGGGGTTGCTCAAACCCAGCACAGGCCAGGTACGGCTGGGGGGGGAGCGGTTGGAGCGATGGTCGAGCTGGATGCGGGGCCAGAAGATCGCTTTCCTGCCACAGAACGGCGGCTACCCCGAAGACCTCACGGTGGAGGAAGTAGTGGCGCTGGGGCGTACCCCCCATCTGGGCTTGTTGGGGCGGGCTGGCAAGGCCGACTGGGAAGCGCTGGAATGGGCCATGCAGCAGACCCAGGTGACCGAGTTCCGCCACCGGCTGCTGCCCACGCTCTCCGGCGGGGAGCGGCAGCGGGTCATGCTGGCCCGTGCGCTGGCTGCTCGCCCCCAGTACCTGCTCCTGGACGAGCCCACCAACCACCTCGACCTGCACCACCAGGCCGAATTCATCTGTCTGTTGACAGGCTTGCGTGCCCAGGGCATCGGTACCCTGACGGTATTGCACGACCCCAACCTGGCCCGCTCGGCGGATCGGGTGGCCTTTTTGTCGGCAGGGAAGCTGGCCGCACTGGGCACCCCCAGGGAAGTGTTGAACCAACCCCTGCTGCAATCGGTGTATGGGGGTTGGGTGCGGGTGCATGAAGTGGAAGGCGAACCCGCGGTGTTGCTGGGAGGGTAGATGCAGGCCAGCCTGAAAGTGACCCCCCAACTGCTGCTGCTCGACCTGGGCGAGGTGCGCCGCCTGATGACCCAGGATGGCCCTCGCTTGGCCCGCTACGTGGCCGTGATGCGCGAAGGGCAGGCCCGTTGTGTCCGGCTGGGTCGGGGTGCGGGGCTTTCTGGATTACTGCGACTGGGGGTTCCGCCCGGCGAGACCCTGCTCTACACCTTGCCCGGCGATCCGATGGACTTTGAGCACGAAGGCCCCAACCTGCGCCTAGCGAGCCTCAAGCTCTACCTGGACAGCCCGCCCGAGTTCGTCGAGACTCCGTTTTATGCCTGGATAGAGCCATGAGCGAGCTCTGGCTGGTACGCCACGGGCAGACTACCTGGAATGTGGACGGTCGGCTGACGGGTTGGGCCGATGTGCCACTCACTGCTTTGGGAGAGCGGCAAGCCGGGGCCTTGTCCGAGTGGCTGACCACAGAACGCTTCGAGCGGGTGGTGGCCTCCGATTTACAACGGGCTGTTCACACGGCCCGCCTGGCTTATGGCGAACCGCAGGAGGTATCGGCTGGGCTGCGCGAGCTCGAGTTTGGCCAACTGGAAGGCTTGAAGTGGGCCGACATACCCGATGTCCACAGAACTGCGCTGATGGGTTTCGAGGGTTTTCAGGCACCGGGGGGTGAGTCCACAGCGCAGATGCGGCGGCGGGTCTATGACTTCTTCGACCGCCTGCCTGCGGGCCGCCACCTGATCTTCACCCACGGCGGGGTCTTGCGGATGGTGCTGCGCCAGCTTGACCAGGATCGTTTCTTGC
>JBBIUP010000131.1:3999-6713 GCA_037440185.1 Meiothermus sp.
ATGCGCCAGCGTATCGAAAAGCACAAGGCCGAGCGCCCGATCACTTGGGAGATTTTGGAAGAACCCCTGGAAGTACCCTACACGCTCTCGCTGGCCCAGGGTCGGGTGGTGCTGCTGGATTGCCTGACCCTGTGGGTTTCCAACCTGATGCTGGCCAAACGCGAGGTGTTGCCCGAGATCGAGAACCTGCTGGCCATCCGCGCCGACACCGACAAAACCCTGTTGATCGTGACCAACGAGGTGGGCATGGGCATCGTGCCCGACAACACCCTGGCGCGGCGCTACCGCGACCTGCTGGGGGCGGCCAATCGCCGCATCGCCGAGGAGGCCGATGTGGTCTATCTGCTGGTCTCGGGCATCCCGGTAAAGATCAAATCGCCCTGATTCCAGTCTCTCGCCCCATTCAACCACCAACTATGAACAATCTCAAAGTCCAACCCATCTCGCAGAAATGGTTGTCCGAGGCCGCCGAATATCAAAACACCCTGACCAAGCCGCCCAGGTCGCTGGGGTTTCTCGAATCGTTGGGTTGTCAGATCGCCGCGATTCAGCAGACCCTGAAGCCCCGCCTGGGCAAGGGTGCGGTGGTGGTCTGCGCTGGCGACCACGGTGTGACTGTCGAGGGTGTCTCGGCCTACCCGTCCGAAGTAACCCGGCAGATGGTGCTGAATTTTCTGGCGGGCGGTGCGGCGATTAACCAAATTGCTGGAGTTTTGGACGCCGAGGTGTGGGTGCTCGATGTGGGTGTCAACGCTCCTATCCTTGTGGCAGAGGGGCCGGGGGTGCGGGTACGCCCCGGCACTGGCAACATCCTGCGAGAACCCGCCATGACCCGAGCCGAAGCCGAGCAAGCCATTCAGGCCGGGATAGGCGCGGCCCGACGTGCCATCGCGGAAGGCGCGACGATTCTGGCAGCGGGTGACATGGGTATCGGCAACACCACCGCGGCAGCAGCACTCACGGCTGCGTTGCTGGGTCTGGACGCAGAGGCTGTGACGGGGCGTGGTACAGGTGTGGATGATGCCCGATACCAAAAAAAGGTGCAGGTTGTCCGCTCTGCGCTGAGCCGTGCCCAAGCCCGTCTGGGTAATTTACCCAAAGCCGACCCGCTCGAGGTGCTGGCCGAGCTGGGCGGATTGGAAATCGCTGCGATAGCCGGGGTTTTCCTGGCGGGCGCCGAGGCCGGTCTGCCGCTGGTTTGCGATGGCTTCCCGGTGACGGCGGGGGCTTTACTGGCCTGTCAAATCCAGCCCGATGTGCTGGATTATCTGTTTGCAGGACATCGCTCGGTAGAGCCAGGACACACAAGGCAGTTAGAAGCGCTGGGGCTGCGGCCCATTCTCGAACTGGACTTGCGCTTGGGGGAGGGGACAGGAGCGGTTTTGAGTTTTCCTGTCCTGCGGGCGGCGGCCAGGGTGATGGCAGGGATGGCCACCTTTGCCGAGGCCGGTGTGGCCCAAGGCCCAAAGGATAGCCCGCCCTCCAATTGAAGCAGGCCCATTTTTCTAGAATATTTTCAAGGAAGCCTATGCCCCAACCAGCGCTCGAAGAGAACCGGGACTACTACATCGAGAACGGCCTCTACGTCTTCACCGCGGCCTACCACCTGCGGCGGGGCTACTGCTGCGGCTCGAGGTGTCGCCACTGTCCATACCCACCGGAGATTCAGGCCCAGACCGTACAACTTCGGCTCGAGGGCCGTCCCCTCAAAACCCCTGAGGAATTCCAAGCCCGTTTCGGGGCTGTTCTGGTAAAACCTTAAGCGGTGCGCTCGTTCTGGCTGTCTATTGGTTTTCTAACCATCTTTCCGGTGCCCAACCTGGGCGAGGTTAAGGATGGCGAAATGAAGGCCGCCTCGGCTTTTTACCCGGTGGCGGGTTACCTGATTGGGGTCGTACTGGCGCTGGTGGCGTGGCTGACCGCTGCGCTGCCAGACGGTCTGCAAGGTGCGATTCTGCTGGCGATCTGGCTGGCCTGCACCGGGATGCTGCACCTCGACGGTCTGCTGGATTCCGCCGACGCGCTGCTCTCGATGAAGCCCCCCGCCGAGCGCCTGCGCATATTGGGCGATGTGCACATGGGCAGCTTTGCCTTTGGGGTGGGGTTTGTGGTGCTGCTCCTGAAGTGGCAGTTGCTGGCCGCAAACCCCACGCCCTGGCTGCTTTTGTGCCTGCCCGCCCTGGTGCGCTTTGGTTTGCTCCTGCCCATGAACCTCTTTCCGGCGGCCCGCAAGGAGGGTCTGGGGGCCCGTAGCCGTGAGGGGCGAATCTTCCCGGCCTTGCTGTTTGCCCTGCCGGCCATCTACTTCTTCCCCTGGGTTGCGCTGGCTGTAGTTGCGGCGATGCTACTGCTGGCCTACTGGGCCGCCAACCGGCTGGGGGGCGGGCTTTCCGGCGATGTATACGGGATGTTGGTCGAGCTGGGGGAGGTGGCGGGCTTGTTGGTGGGGGTGTGGTGGATTAAGCACGAAATGTAACTTGTACTACACATTGGGGGGGGTTTGGTCTAAATTGCAAAAAAAACATTCCAAAGGGGGCATGTATGCTACACAATCGCAAGGCGCTGGCTTGGCTGATGGTGGCGTTGCTGGTATTGGCGGGGTGCTCGAGCACGCCCAGGGTAGTGGAAACAAAGCCAAACCCAACCGCTGTATCCCCCGAAATCCGGGCGCAAATAGAGGCCAACCCAGATTTCCAACTCGTTGCGCGTCTGGC
>JBBIUP010000132.1:0-6671 GCA_037440185.1 Meiothermus sp.
TGCAGGCGCACCGGTTTGGGCAGACCGGGCTGGTGGTAGAGCATGTCGCCCTGGCCCACCAAGCGCTCAGCGCCGTAGGTGTCGAGAATGGTGCGCGAGTCGAAGCCCGAAGAAACCGCAAACGCTATGCGGGCCGGTACGTTTACCTTAATCAAGCTGGTCAGAATGTCCACCGAGGGGCGTTGGGTGGCCAGAATCAGGTGCATGCCGGTGGCGCGGGCCATCTGGGCCAGCCGTAAAATCGCCTGCTCCACTTCTTTGGGCGCGGTGATCATCAGGTCTGCCAGCTCGTCAATCACGATCACCAGATAGGGCAAGGTGGCATCGCCTGCGGCGCGCATCTTCTGGTTGAACTGTTCTAGATTTCTGGCCCCCACCTGGCTCATCATCTTGTAGCGGCGCTCCATGTGGGCCACAGCGCCCAGCAAGACCCCTGCTGCGTCGGCGGGGTTGGTCACCACTGGCCGTACCAGATGGGGAATGCCCTCGTAGGGGGTCAGCTCGACCATCTTGGGGTCAATCATCAAGAAGCGAAGTTCAGTGGGAAGGTATTTGAACAACAGGCTGGTGATGAGTGTATTCACCGCCACCGACTTTCCCGAACCCGTCGAGCCTGCGATCAGCAGGTGGGGCATCCGGGCCAGGTCTTTGACCCAGGTTTCACCGTCAATGCTTTTACCCAGTACCATCGGCAGGGTGTCCTTGGTGCGGGTGAAAGCGGAGCTTTGAATGGCCTCGCTGTAGCGCACCAGTTCGCGCTCGGCATTGGGCACTTCCAGCCCAATCACGCTCTTGCCGGGAATGGGCGCTTCGATGCGTACCGAGCCCGCTGCCAGGGCCAGGGCCAGGTCGTTGTGCAGGTTTTGTACCCGGCTGATTTTTTCGCCGGGGGCAGGCTCGAGCTCGAACCGGGTCACGGTGGGGCCCCTGGACCAGCTCACCACCCGGGCCTCTACCCCATGGTGTTGCAGGGTGTTGTTGATGTGTTCCACCTGGCGCTGTGTGATGATCTCGAGGGCCTTGGGGTCGTAGCGCGGCGCTTCGGGCTTGTCCAGCAACTCGAAGCTGGGCAAGGACAGGGCAGTAGAAGACTTGGCCGGGCTGGCGGGTTGTGGGGTAGAACCCTTGCCAGGTTTGCTGGTTTTGGGCTTCTCGCTGGGTGAGGTGGTTTTGTTGGGAGCTCCCACTTTATCGGGTTCGGGGAATACGAAATCGAAATCGAGCAGCGGCTCGGTGGGGGGCTTGGCGGTGGCCACCTCGAAAGCAGGGGGTTCGGCGCTCAAGCCTTTTTCCAGCAGCGCCCGCAACCCTGCGGGGTGGGCTTCGACCGGGGCTGACTCCACCCACTCGGCCCAGCGTAGCCAGCCGTCTACACGTTCTTCCAGGCCCAGAGTCAGCTCTTCTGCTTCACGCCAGCCTGCCAGGCGGTTCTGGTGCTCGTCCAGCGCACCCAGCAAAGCCCTGGCGGTAGCGGGGTTGCCCAGGTTTTTAGCAGCGGTCTCGGCCTGGCGGGTGAGGGTCTGGGTTTTGGTTAGCAAGGTGCCGATTTCCAGCACCAGTGCGGTGCGACGTTCCTCCAGGGCCTGGGCCAATCCTTCGCCTTTAAGAGGTGCTGCCAAGGCTGCCGCCAAGCGCTCGAGGCGTACCGGAAGAGGCCGGGGCTCAGTTACCAGCTTTCCTGCCAGCTCTTTAGCACGTTCGGTCTTGAAATCGCCGAGCAATTTTGCAAAACCTGCGATAACCTCCCCATCCTGGGGCTTGCGCCGGAAGGCTTGGAGATCCTGTTGCAAGGTGTTTAAGGTTTTGTGTTCGGGATAACGTTCGGCCAGCGCCTGAGCTTCGCGTAGTAGCTTGGTGGCGGTCTGCGAAAGGGTGTAGGAATGGTGCAGCCGCTCTGCGGCCAGCGCCACCCGCCGGGTGCTTTTGCCAATCAAGAATCCGGGGCGCTGGCGCAGAGCAATATCGGCCACGAAGCTCAAGGCCAGCAAGGGAATTAGCAGACCGAAATTGCCCAGTTGACCAACCAGTAGGGCATGGAGGGCACTGCCCAGCGTGCCGCCCAGAGGGATGGAGGCATGGGCCACCAGCGGCAAGCTGATCAGGCCTCCCGCTGCAGCGATGGCGGTGGCCCTGGCAAAGCCCCCCAAAGACCAATCCAACAGTAACCAAACCCCCAGCAAGGCCAGGGTGGGTGGAACCAGCCAGGCCAGATACCCTAGGTTGCCCCAGAAAAAACTTTGCACTGTGCTGCCCAATTGCCCGGCCAGGTTAGAGCCAAAGTAGATAGCGGCGGCGAGGAGCACCGACAACCCCAGTACCAGCAGTGAAAAGGCCTCGAGGTCGCGTTTGCGTTCGGTCGGGGTGGCTTTGTTTCGCTCTCCTTTGGATTTGCCCTTTGCCATCGTTTACGATTCTAACATACTGGCAATTAAACTTGACCCTGACAATAAACCAGCATAGGAGAAGGTATCGCTAATCAGAAAACTGGAGGTACCTGGGGCGAGTATGTTGGGCTTTCATCACGAACAAAAAGCGTGGGCTGCTTGTTGCCCACGCCTATTGCTGTTTGGTGATTGATTATCTGGGCAGGGCGCGAACCACTGCGTCGGTAATCTCGAGTTCGTCGGCGGCATAGACCACCAGGCCGCTGCTGGCCGCCACTTTCTTGTCCAGTACGATGGCGAAGCCTTGTTGCTGCGCCACCCTTGCGATTACCTGGTCAATCTCTTCGGTGATGGGCTTCAGAACGGCGTTGCTGCGATCGGTCCATTTGCGCCCGGCTTCCTGCAAGCTTTGGGCCAGCACACGGTAATCCTGCTGATCCTTGGCGGTGGCATTGCCTGCGCGCAGCTTGGCTTCCAGGGGTTGAATCTGGTCGCGCAGCGGCTTGAGCTCGCGCTCGGCCTGGGTGCGCACATCCTGCACTTTCTTGAAATCCTTGTGTGACTGGACAACTTTTTCGGCATCTACATAACCGATGCGGGTGGGGGTGGGGCGATTTTGTGCGATCAGCGAGCCACCCAACAACAAACCTGCCAGTACCACAACAAACAACCAGTTTTTGTTCATCCTCTCACTCCATTACCTGGGCAAAGCCCGAACGATGGCCTGGGTAATATCCAATTCCTCGGCAGCGTAAACCACCAGACCGCTGCTGGCCGCTACTTCCTGGTCAAGCACGATGGCAAAGCCTTGCTCTTTGGCTACCCTGCCGATCAACTGGTCAATCTCTTCGGTAATGGGCCGCAGGGCTGCGTTTTGCTGATCGGACCATTTTTTGCTAGATTCCTGCAAACTTTGGGCCAGGGTGCGATGGTTCTGCTGTTCCTGGGCAGTGGCATTCCCGGCGCGTATTTTGCTGTCCAACGGTTGAATTTGGTCGCGGAGGGGCTTGAGCTCGGCTTCAGCTCGAGCCTGCAAATCCTTAACCCTGGCGAACTGGGGGTGGGCTTCCACTACCACACGGGCATTAAGGTAACCAATTTTGCTGGCAGTGGGCTGGTTTTGTGCAACCAACAGGCTGCTCAGGAGCACTACAGCCAGTATGGGTGCAAATAGCGAAAAACGCCTCATACGCGCCACACTGTAAAGGCAGGCCCTTAGCGCAGGGTGAGAGCCAGGCCACTGGCGATTTAGGCCAAGCTGGGCTATGGTATCGGCTGTGAGGTCTGTGACCTCAAAACCAGAGGTGTGTGCCATGAAACGTTTACCAGTCTTGATCGTTTTGTTGTTGTTAGCGTTTGCCTCAACCGGTTTTGCCCAACGCGCCTTTCAACTCCGCATCTCGGTGCCTGCGCCCAGCCTGGGCTTTGGCCTCGAGGCCAACATCCAGCGCGATCTGGTGGCCTTGATCTATGGAGATATACGGTTTACTGGCCCCAGCTTCCTGATTGGCGGCGAGGTGCTGTTCAAGCCCGACCTAGGCCAGTTCGACCGAGACCTCCGGGGTATCAAGCCCTATTTTGGCGGCGGCCTGGGTCTGGGGTTGCCCAATGCCAACTTTGCCTTAACCCTGGATGCCGGAATTGAATTTGCTCTGGATAGTTCAACCGGACTCTTCTTGGGTGGGCAGAGTATTTTCCCCTTCAGTGCAACACCGTCGGCAAGGTTGTTGTTTGGTGCAACCTTCCGCTAGTGCCGCTGCAACACCCGGCTGCGGATTGTTTTGCCCGGCAGTAAGCCTGAAAGTCAAAGCTCGCTGGGGTCGAAACCCTGGACTTTCGACCCCACATTCTGCAATCCCGCAGGCCCTTAGGCGATCTGTTATCTACGGCTCCTTGACAAAGCCCCAACTGGTGACAGCGGGGTAGGAGCCCAGTACCTTCACAAACGAAGCGCGGCGTAACAGCGTCAGCAGGGCCAGCGAGGGACCGGGGTCTTCGGCGTGACCCTCGAAGTCGGCGTAGAAGATGGGGGAGAAGGGGCGGTCGGGGTCGCGGCGGGGACGTGACTCGAGCTTGGTCAAGTTAATGCCCTGGTCTGCAAAAGCCTGGAGTGCAGCCAACAACTCTCCGGGGCGGTGGCGGGTGGTGAAGACCACCGAGGTTTTGTAAAGGCCTTCCTGGCGTGGCAGATCTTCCCGAGCAAGTACAAAGAAGCGGGTGTAGTTTCCGGTGAAGTCCTGAATTGCTTCGGCCACAACGACCAGTCCGTAGCGCTCGGCAGCCCGGCGACTGGCAATGGCGGCCAGGCCTGGCTGGGGATGTTCGGCCAGTTCGCGGGCGGCTCCAGCGGTGTCGTAGACCGGTTCGGCCTCGAGCTTGTACCGGGCGATAAAGCCGTCACACTGGGCCAGGCCCTGGGGGTGGCTCTTGACCTTGCGAATATCCTCCAGGCGTGTCCCCTGCGGGGCCAGCAGGCAGTGCTCGACTTTGAGTACCAGCTCGCCCACCACGTGCAGGTCGGTCTCGAGCAACAGGTCGTAGGTCTGGTTGATAATTCCAGCGGTGGTGTTTTCCACCGGAACCACGCCGCGATCTACCTCGTGGTTGGTCACGGCGGCAAAAACCTGGTGGAAGGTAGGTAGACCCAGCGTTTGTGCGCTGGGGAACGCCCGCAATGAGGCTTCCTCGCTATAAGCTCCTTCGGCTCCTTGAAAAGCGATACGCATCACGCGGCCCAGTATAGAGCACTGTGCAATACGCTTCAGCCAGAACCCCACTTGGGAATCGCATCCAGCACAAGGCAAATTCCTCTTGGAGCAGAGACGTGAATGAATGTGTTATTGGCAGTATCAGGTTATCAATCAACCTGTTCGGGATGGTGGGCCGCCAATTCGCGGATGATTTATCGTCTACCCCTGATGGTCTATTGCCTGCTCTGCTGATGGCTGTTCGTTGCCGGCCTTCGGTGATTTAGAAGGTGATGTATGACTCCAACGATGCTGCATCCAGATGGCCCACCAGGAACACATACAGACGCAGCTTCAATAGGGCATAATGGTGAATCGTGCTGAGATTGGAACCCATCACCGACGCGGCTGCCTGGAATCAAAAAGTTTCGTCGTTGCTAATTAGCAGTGCCTTGCAGTCGTGGGGCTGGGGCGAGGTTAAAAAACTTTCGGGTTGGCAGCCGGAGCGTGTGGCCGTCTACGAAAACGATGAACTGATTGCTGCTGCACAGCTTTTCCGCCGGCGTTTTGCCGGGCCCATTTCGATGCTCTATGCCTCCAGGGGCCCCGCGCTTCGAAACATCCAAGACTTGCCCAGGGTGGTCGAAGCACTCAAACAGCGGGCAGGGGGCGCCGTATACCTGAAGCTCGAGCCCGAAACCGGCCAGCCAGCCCAGCTTGCTGCGCCGGAATTCTCCCAGATGCAAATTGAGGAGACTATTCAACCCGAGTACAGCGTATGGCTGGATCTGACCCTGGGGCGCGAAGGACTGCTCTCCAACATGGAAAACATGCACCGACGCAACACCAGGCTGGCCGAAAGGCGCGTCGAGACGACCATTGAAGGCTCCGAAGCCTTTGAAGAGTTCTGGCAGCTCTTCGAGGAGACCAACCTTCGGGCCAAGCTCTTGCAACACTCCAGAACGTACTACCAGACCGTGCTCGAGGAGATGAATCAACCCTTGGGCCAGGCCTTCATTTCAATTTCGCGACTGGAAGGCAAGGCCCTGGCAGCCGGTTTGTTTGTGGCTTTTGCCGGCAAGGTGGACTATCTCTACGGTGGCAGCAGCCGCGAGAACTCCAATGCCAAGGCTCCCAACGGTATGCACTGGGGGGCCATCAACTGGGGCCTCGAAAATGGCTACCGTATCTACGATTTATGGGGCGTACCCCGTCAGACCGAGGGCAGCCATGCGGCGGGAATAGATGCTTTCAAGGAGGGTTTTGGCGGCAGCCGGGTGCGTTTTCCAGCCTATGATGCCCCTCTCTCGCCGCTGTATGGCGGGATCAAAAAGGCCCTGCGCCTGCGCAAGAACTGGGTCAACTACCGTACCCGTGGCACCACTCGAGACGTGTTGTAAAGCCGCATCACTGAAACCTCGAGGACACCGGCCAACGCAGAGATTTCCAAACCTGTATTCACCTGTTTCTTAGCGATACGCGATTCACGAATAAGCCATACCTCAGAACTTGCACCTAAGTGGTCTGGTAAGTTAAAGGTTGATATGCCATAAAGTCCCCGAAGCGAAGCGCTCAAAGCAACTCCCAGATATTAGAGGGG
>JBBIUP010000133.1:0-6470 GCA_037440185.1 Meiothermus sp.
GAGAAGAACCCCAGTAAGCTCCAGATTCGGATCAGATGTCGAACAACGCGCCGACCCCTTAAGCCATCATCAAAGGAATCGTCGTGGGCTCCTGGGCCCCCACCACCTCGCCAAACAGCATGTGCGGGGTGGCCTGTTTGATGACCGCCTGGTACAAGCCCGGATGCGGTGCCTGGGCAGCGGGGATCAGGGTGGGGTGGTTGCCACGGGTGTGGCCCTCGGCGTAGCCGTCGTCCTTGGCAATGCCGCGCACCAAGACCTCAACGGTCTGGCCCACCCAGGTCTGGTTTTTCTGGTAGCTCCACTCCTTCTGCCGCTCGATCAGGCGTTGCAGGCGCTCGACCTTGACCTCTCGAGGCAGGTCCTGGAAGTGCTTGAAGCTGGGGGTGCCGGGGCGTGGGGAGTAGATGAACATGTAGGCGCTGTCGTACTGCACCTCGTCGTAGAGCGAGAGGGTCTGCTGGAAGTCCTCCTCGGTCTCGCCGGGGAAGCCCACAATAATGTCGGTGGAGAGCACCACCTCCGGCATGGCCTCGCGGATGGCACGGATGCGATCCAGGTACCACTCGCGGCGGTACTCGCGGGCCATGCGGCGCAACACCCGGTTGGAACCGGACTGCACTGGCAGGTGGATGTAGTTGCAGACCTGGGGGGTCTCGGCCATCGCGGCAATCACCTCGTCGGTGAAGTTGACCGGGTGGCTGGTGGTGAATTTGATACGCGGAATGCCAATCTGCCCCGCCATCCGCAACAACTCGCCAAATTTGGGGAAACCGGGTTGATCGTTGCCGTACGAGTTGACATTCTGGCCCAGCAGCGTGACCTCAACCACCCCCGCAGCCTTGAGTTGCTCGAGTTCTTGCACAATGAGGTCGGGGTGACGGGAGACCTCGGGCCCCCGCGTGGTGGGCACAATGCAGTAGGTACAGTGGTGGTTGCAGCCTCGGATGATACTGACAAAAGCCGACAACGCACCCTGGGGTGCCGGCGGCAGGTGGTGGGTAAGTTCTTCACGAAAGCTCAAGTCCCAGAACCTGTTCTTGGCCTCGAGGGCCTTGCCGATCTCGGTAATTGCCCCCGGCCCCAAGAGCACGTCTACCTCGAACTTGCGGGCCATCTGCTGGCCCTCCTCGAGCTGGGCCAGACAGCCCATCATGCCCACCATCAGGTTGCGCTTTTCCTTTTCCTTGCGCAGTTCACCCAGCAGTGAGCGCACCTTTTCGACGGGCTTGCCCCGCACCGCGCAGGTATTGACCAGTACAAAGTCGGCCTCTTGCCAGGTATCTACAAACTCGGCTCCCAACGATACCAGTTCGCTTTTGACGAGGTGGGTATCGTATTCGTTCATTTGACAGCCATAGGTGATGATGTTTGTTTTCATGTAGACCTCTGGGCCTACCGGAGGGATTCCGGGGCCACACGGGTTCTAAGTGTAGCAAATTGTCTTTATTTGCCGTTAGCGGGATTGTTCAGTTATAGGATTCTCTCGCCCACTTGCAATTGCAGTCCCTCCTGAATTAGTTGCATCAGGCGGGATTCTTCGGCAGCAATGTTATCGCGCAAACGAGCGGCGGCCACGATGGGCATCCAGGCCTGGAGCTGTGCTAAGTCCAGGCCCGAGAAGGTCTGGTAGTGCTCGAGGTAGGTCTTATAAAACTGCTCACGTTGTTGCATAATCTCTTCGCGTCCCGGCAAATCGGGTGGGAGTTCGCTGTAGAGCACCAGCAAGGTGGTGCGGGCAATATCGGCCACAGGGTTCCCGCGCATGGCGCCCGGCCAGTCAATCACATAGACCCCGCCCTCGGCCACCAGTACGTTTTCGGGGTGGAAATCGCCATGACATAGTGCGGTTCCGTCGGGAAGTTGTTCCAGGTGATTGAGCAGGGCCACCCGCACCTCGAGGGGCAGCCGGCAGGCCTGAATCCTACGAATCAGTTGCAGGCGCTGGGAAGGTAGCTGGCCGGCAGCCTTGCTGTGGAGCTGGCGGTGCAGGGCCCCCAGCATCTGGGCGGCAAAGCGCAAGCGGGCAGGGTCGGTCTGGATATAGTCGGTCAGGGGAACCCCCTTGATCCACTGCAAAACCACTCCCCAGCGTCCCTCGAACTCCAGCACATCTTCGACCTTGGCCGAGGGCACCCCCATCAGCCAGACCTGTTGGGTCAGTTGGGCTTCTAGCTCCGCATCGGCATGAGAAAACTCGGGCCAGAACAGCTTGAGGACATAGCCGTCGGCCCAGGCAAACACCTCGGCCTCCCGCCCCTGTCCCAACTGCGTCAGCAACATCAATCCCAGCATACTGGCTTCCCCCGCCAGGCTGCTGCCAAAAAACCCACTCGCTTTCTTTAGACTGCCCGTTTCGCTGCCTGGGTCGGCGAAAATTACCTTTTGCTTGACGTTTGGTATACCAAACTCTATACTTGAGACCGATGAGCGGTCAGGCAAACCAGCTACCCCCTCGAGCTTTGCGGGTCTAGTCTGTCGCACGCCTGACCCCGGAGCCTGTGCCTCTGGGGTTTTTTATCGCCAGGTAGCGAGGAGGAAACATACCCATGGGAAAGAGTCTGTACCAAAAAGTCTGGGAAAGCCACACCGTCCGAACCCTCCCAAACGGACAAACCCAGCTATTCATAGATACCCATCTCATCCACGAGGTCACCAGCCCGCAGGCCTTTGGCATGCTGCGCGACCTGGGTCTAAAAGTTCGCTTTCCCGAACGTACCTTCGCCACCGTAGACCACATTGTGCCGACCCATTCCCTGCTCGAGCCTTTCGAAGACCCCCAGGCCGATGAGATGATCCGTCAGCTCCGCAAGAATGTCCAGGACTTTAGCATCACCTTCTTTGACGTGACCTCGGGCCTTCAGGGCATCGTCCACATCATCGGCCCCGAGAACGGCATCACCCAGCCTGGCATGACCATCGCCTGCGGCGACAGCCATACTGCCACCCACGGCGCGTTTGGTGCAATTGCCTTTGGCATCGGTACCACCCAGGTGCGCGATGTGCTGGCTACCCAGACCATGGCCATGGGCAAGCAGAAGGTACGCCGCATCAACGTAGACGGCAGCCTACGGCCCGGCGTGTACGCCAAGGACGTGATCCTGCACATCATCAAGGTGCTGGGCGTGAATGGCGGCATCGGCTACGTGTACGAATACGGTGGCAGCGTCTTCGACAACTTCAGCATGGAAGAGCGCATGACCGTCTGCAATATGAGCATCGAGGGGGGGGCACGCTGCGGCTATGTGAACCCGGATCAGACCACCTTTGACTATCTGCAAGGTCGGCCCTATGCCCCCAAAGGCACCGCCTGGGACGAAGCGGTACAGCGCTGGATGGCCCTGGCCTCCGACCCCGATGCTCACTACGACGATGTGATCCACATCCGGGCCGAAGACATTGCCCCCACCGTGACCTGGGGCATCAACCCCGGCCAGGGCTGCGCCATTACCGACCATGTGCCCAACCCCACCGACTATCCCGAAGCCGAGCGGGCTGGGCTGGAAGAAGCCCTCAAGCACATGAACCTCCAGCCCGGTCAGCCCATCAAGGGCGTCAAGGTCAACGTGGCTTTCCTGGGCAGTTGTACCAACGGTCGCCTCTCCGACTTTCGCGAAGCCGCCAGATACCTTAAGGGCCACCAGGTTGCGCCGGGGGTGCGGGCCATTGCGGTGCCGGGTTCGCAGTTGGTGGCCAAAGCCTGTGAGGAGGAGGGCATTGACCAAATTTTCACCGAGGCTGGATTCGAGTGGCGCGGGGCGGGCTGTTCGATGTGCCTGGCCATGAACCCCGACAAGCTAATCGGGGATGAGCTGTGCGCTTCCAGTTCCAACCGCAACTTCAAGGGCCGCCAGGGCAGTGCCACGGGCCGCACCGTGCTGATGTCGCCGTTGATGGTAGTGGCGGCAGCCGTGACGGGCAAGGTGAGCGACGCAAGGGAAGTTTTCGAGGTTGGGGAGTTGGTGGGCGCGTAGTCCGATCGTTCGCGCTTTTGCATGGTGCCGGGATGCCCGGCTGAGGTGGAGCTTGAATCCAATAGGCCCTTCATGGCGTACCCGAGGCATGGGTTGTTGACCTCAATAGCGAGCGCGTCTGGGTTTACCGCAATCCCAAACAGGGGGTCTTCACGCACCTACAAGCCTACGAGCGTGGCAACCATCTACACCCCGAAAGCCTGAGTGGGATTGAGCTAGCCGTTGACCAAATTCTGGGAAGGCCCCTGGCCTGATGGGTGTGGGAAAACAAGTAGAGGTTGAATTGTGGCTACGATGGAACTGATTCGAGGGGTGGTGCTGGTGGCAGTCTCGGTGCTGCTGTCCATCGCTACGTTGGGGCTGTGGCTGGGCAATCTGCAAACCAATCCTGTGCTTAGTTGGGTGGTTTTTTTGCTGGGCTTTGGCCTTTGTGCAGTGGCTGCCATTGCAGGCATCTGGGGCATCCTGGGTGCCTTCAAGGATAAGGAGGAAAAATAGATGGCTTTAGAGCAAATTGGGCGGGTATCGGGGCGAGCCGTACACGTTCCCGGCAACGATATTGACACCGACCGCATCACACCGGCGCGGTATCTGAAGGTGGTAACTTTTGATGGGCTGGGCGAAGCTTTGTTCTACGACGAGCGCTTCAACACCGACGGTTCCGAAAAACCACACCCCCTCAACGACCCCCGCTTCAGGGGCGCTTCGATCCTGCTGGTGGGGGCGAACTTTGGCTGTGGCAGCAGCCGCGAGCACTCGCCGCAGGCCATCTACCGGGCAGGCTTCCGCGCCATCATTGGGGAGAGCTTTGCGGAGATTTTCTTCGGCAACTCCACTGCCCTCTCCATGCCCTGTGTGACCGCGCCCAAGGCTCAGATTGAGACGCTCGCGCAAGCCATTGAGCAAGACCCCAGCCTCGAGGTGGTAGTGGACGTGGAAAACCTAGAGGTGCGCTACCGCGACCAGTCTTTCCAGGTCAGCCTCCCCGCTACCGCCCAGAAAGCCCTGATCGAAGGCCGCTGGGATCCCATCGCCGATTTGTTGGAAGCAGGCGATTTGCTGGAACAAGCCTCGGCCAAGCTGCCAAAAGCAGCACAGTAAGAGATAAAGTTAAAGGTAAAAATCTAACAACACGTCTCCACTTTCACCTTTTGACCTTTTCCACTCTGAGGCAGTGCGCCCTCTATAGATAGGTACGAGATTGGTTTGGCAAAATCTACATGGGTAGATTGTTGAAGTGGAGATAGATGGCAAGGAAAGGATCACAGACTAGATATGCCCAAGATCGCGCTATTACCCGGTGATGGCATCGGCCCCGAAGTGACCTATGCCGCAGTAGATGTTTTGAAAGCCGCCGACCAAGCTTACGGTTTGAACCTGGAGTTTGAAGCCTTTCCGTTCGGTGGCAACGCCATTGATGCGCACCGTGAGCCCCTCCCGGAAGTGACCCAGAAGGGTTGCCTGGAAGCCGACGCCATCCTGCTGGGGGCCATCGGCGGCCCCAAGTGGGACAACGTAGCCCGGCACCTGCGGGCCGAGACTGGCTTGCTGGCCTTGCGCAAAACCCACGATCTCTACGCCAACCTGCGTCCGGCCAAGGTTCTGCCCGGCCTCGAGCACCTCTCCCCCCTCAAGCCCGAAATTGCCAGGGGCGTGGATGTACTGGTCATCCGCGAGCTTACAGGTGGGATCTATTTCGGGCAGCCCCGTGGCATGAGCGAGGCCGAGGGCTGGAACACCGAGCGCTACAGCAAACCCGAAGTGGAGCGTATCGCCAAAGTGGCCTTCGAAGCAGCCCGCAAGCGGCGAGGCCAGGTGTGCAGCGTGGACAAGGCCAATGTGCTCGAGGTGGGTGAGTTCTGGCGCAAGACCGTGGACGAAGTCCACAAAGGCTTTCCCGATATCTCCCTCGAGCACCAGTATGTAGATGCCATGGCCATGCACCTGGTCACCCGACCAGGACGCTTTGACGTGGTGGTGACCGGCAACATCTTTGGCGATATTCTCTCCGACCTGGCCTCGGTGCTGCCGGGTTCACTGGGGCTATTGCCCTCGGCCAGCCTGGGCCAAAAGACCCCCCTGTTTGAGCCGGTGCATGGCTCGGCCCCCGACATCGCCGGAAAGGGCATCGCCAACCCCACCGCCGCCATCCTTTCGGCTGCCCTGCTGCTAACCCATGCTTTGGATCGCCCGGAGGTAGCCAGGCAAGTGGAGGACGCTGTAACCACAGCCCTCTCGCTCAACCCCACCCCCGACCTGGGAGGCCAGGCCAGCACGCAGGATTTCACCCGGCAGGTAGTCGAGGCGTTCAACAAAGTCTCGGCCTGAGCGACCTGAGCCTCTGAGCCACATGCCCCTAGCGGTTTGCGGCAATCCAGCGTATATACAAGTCATGAAACTTAAAGGTCAGACCCTCATCATCACTGGAGCCAGCCGGGGCATTGGCGAAGCCCTGGCCCTGGAACTCGCCAAAACAGGGGCCAATCTGGTCATTGG
>JBBIUP010000134.1:0-6367 GCA_037440185.1 Meiothermus sp.
ACATCGAACTTGACCCTCGCCCCGAAGAAAACAAGATGATGGTGCGCATCCGTGGTGGAGGTCTGGGTAGCGCCGTAGACCTGACCGCCAGCGCCGACATCAACGGCCAGGCCGATCAGACCACCCTGCTCGACTGGAACGGCGTCGCCAGCGTGAGTGGCCCGGCCGCCACGGTGGGCGGCCGGGTACTGGATGCTCAGGCCAAGAAGCTCATCGAGACGGTATTTGCCAACATGGGCAAGAAGATGGGCGAGGCCCAGACTGCTTAGAGCGGTTCTCGGAAAGAACCCAGCCATCCTCGAAAGTCAAAAAACTGTGCTGAACTCGTTTTCTGCTGCCAGGGAAACTCGAACCCCAAGCACCCGTGGGCCGCGCCCATGAGGGCGTTATTCGCCAAACCCCGGCTGAATCAATGGCAGGTTGGCGGGTGCGGGGGCGAAGGCCAGTCCGTTGATCGCTGCGCCGCTGCCGGTCTCGATCACTACGCTGGGGGTGACGGTGCCACTGGCAGTGAGCTGCTCGGGGGTCAGGCGCACGACCGTCCCGGCCCCAGTTCCAGCCCACAGGTTGCCCCCGTTGTCGAAGGCCATCGAGAACGGGGTACCAGAGTTATTCACGTTCTGACTCAGGGTTAGGATGACCGCAGGAGCAGGGTTGGCCGTCTCGTCTGGCCCTGCCTGCAATAGTTGGGCCGCGCTGAACTGGGCGAATCGGCCACTGCCTGCCACCCACAGATTGCCAACGGCATCGAAAGCCAGGGCGTTCACCTGCCGCCCATTGTTGAACAGCCGCACCGTTGCCTCGGCCAGCCCGATAGTTCCGGAGGCGCTCAGTTGTGCTGGAGTTAGCTTGATGACCCTTGCGTTGGAGCCTAACCACAGGTTGTCCTGGGTGTCGAAAGCCAGCCCGACTCGAGGCGGCCCTACGAAAAGTGCGGTCGAGAAAGCGCCCAGGTCGAGGGTGACGGCTGGTGTGGGCGTGCTGGTCTTGAGCTGATCTGGGCTGAACTTCATCAGGGTTCGGTTGGCGATGCTGACTGTCCACAGATTGCCACCCCGATCGAAAACCAATCCCCCCGGCCTGGTCAGGGTAGTCAGAAAAGTGCCCGTGCTGGTTCCCCTGATGATCACGCTGGGCCGCACCACAGGCAACCCAGCCTGAGAGGGGCTGAACGCCACCACGCCGTTGTTGTCTGGGTCGGTGTCGAAGCTGCTGGCGGTGGTCCAGAGCCGCGTCGCATCCAGGGCCAGCCCTACGAACCTAGGCGGCGAGAGATCGCCGAAGGCCTGAGCCAGGCGTAAGCTGGGGGCTGGGTTCCCACTGCTGTTCAGTGCGGCTGCCGTGTAGCCCCGGAAACCGAAACCTGTGGTGCTGGCCTCGGAGCTAACCCACAGCAGCCCGGTTCCGATGCGTGGGGCAAAGTTTAGCTCCGCCAATACGGTGACGTCCGCACCCACCGTCACGGTGGTAGCCGTGCCATCGAAGATGGCATCCACGGTGGTACCGGGCTGGCGCACCGGGCTGGCTGTGACCGTATAGGCGCCCGGCACCAGGTTCTGCAGCGGTTGATCGAGACTGATGGGAAAGGTTCCCCCTGGCCCGCGCACCACCAGCGCGGGGGTCAGGCCCTCGGGTAGGCCGCTTACCCGTACGCTTAGGCCGCCCGTTCCGCCAGGGTTTTGCAGGGCGTAGGTTACATTCGCGGTAGCAAACTTGCCAGCTTCGATGGTGGCAGGTGAGCCGCTTATGCTGGCGGTGTAGATCAGGCCGCTGGCGCTGACGCTGGCAGCGGTCAGGGTGTAGCTGCCAGGCTCGAGGTTGCCAAGGGTCTGACTGGCCTTCAGGCTCTGGCTGAACCCGCCGGGGCCGCTCACCGTCACGCTGGCACTGAGATTGCTTGGCAGGCCGCTGACCGTGACGCCCAGTGAACCTCTCGCGGGTGTCGCAGCCTGGCTACCGCAGGCGCTGAGCAGGCTCAAAATCATCAACAACATGCCCGCAAACCCCCCTCGGGCTGTGGCAGCATTACCCAGGGTTGCCCATAAGATAGGCCCATCCCAAAAACATGCTTTCTTAGCTGGACTCCCTGTGCTCTTGCGAATTTTGGTCAATGTCGGTGTCACTTAACTCTCCTCTAATACACCCCTCGCGACCGGGTGAACTGGTAACAACATCGCCTGCTGCCGGTAACGTACTGGTAACGATCCGCTCCAAACCACCATCAGGCCAATCCATTAAGTCCCACCCCTTGCTTTGTGCATCTGGAGGGTTTCAACAAGCCTGCCTGTGGCTAGAATCCTCATTAATGGACATCTATAGCAAAATCGCTGAACTGCAGCGCAAGGGCGAGTCTTTTGCGCTGGCAACGGTGGTTTCGCGGCAGGCCCCGGTTTCTTCCCATCTGGGCGATAAGGCCTTGGTTTTTGAAGATGGGCGCTTAGAGGGCTACGTGGGTGGTTCTTGCTCACGCGAAATCGTGCGGAAGCAGGCCCTGGAGGTCTTGCGCCTAGGCAAGCCGCGCCTGGTCAAGATCACCCCCGAGGCTGCGGCCAAGGTGGTTTTGGAGCAAGCCGACGAGGTGGTCATCCCAATGACCTGCTCGAGCGAAGGGGCAGTGGACGTATATATCGAGCCACTCATTGGCAAAGCCCACCTGCTCATCGTGGGGGGTTCACAGATCGCACTGACCACTGCCCAGATCGCCGCCCGCATGAACTTCACCGTCACGCTGGCCTGCGACATGCCCGAGTTGGCCGGAATCACGCTGGAGTCTGGGATCCAGGTGCTTAACTGGCGCGAGATCGGGGGCTGGCTGCAAGGCCGGAACCCGGCCAAGACCAGCATTGTGGTTGCCTCACAAGGTCACTACGACGAAGACGCGCTGGCCCTCATCGCCTCTAAGACGCCCAGTCCTGCCTATCTCGGTCTGGTCGCCAGCCGCAAGCGCGGTGTCACCGTACTGGACAACCTAGAAATTCTAGGCGTCCCCAAAACGACCTTTCCCACACTCAAATATCCCGCCGGACTCGATCTGGGTGGGCGCGGACGCGATGAGGTGGCGGTCTCGATTCTGGCCGAGATCGTGCTGCTGAAAAGCGGAAAGCAGTTGGCGGGTGGCGGGTGGCAAATCGAAGAGGTAGGGGTTGCCAAGGTTCCGGCACACAACGTCCAGGTCGGCGATACTGCAACCCAAGAGGCGGTTCAGGCGGTCGAAGCAGTGGTGGCTGAATTGCCGACCCTCCTCCACCAACCCCTCACTCCCGGCTACGCCGTTGACCCCACCAGCGGCGAGGTGCTGGAAATCGCCAAGGCTGTGAGCACGGAATATCAAGGCCAGACCTACTATTTCAGTTGCCCCAGCTGCCGTGCCAAGTTCCTCAAAAACCCCAACAAATACCTGAAGGGTTCGGCATGAGCGAAGCCGCCACGTTTCCACCCCAACTCGACACAGTAGAGGGTATCCAGACCGTTCTACGCGAGCGCAACTACATCGCCGACCTGCCAATGGCTACGGCCTTGCGCCTGGTGATGGCCTTACACAAACCCCTGCTAGTGGAAGGCCCGGCAGGCGTCGGCAAGACCCAGGTGGCCAAGACCCTGGCAGAGGTGCTGGGCACCAAGCTCATCCGTTTGCAGTGCTACGAGGGCCTGGACACCGCACAGGCACTTTACGAGTGGAATTATCCCAAGCAGATGCTGCACATCCGCCTGACCGAAAATTTGGGTGAGAGCGTGGCCCAACGCGAGGCTGAGATCTTCAGCGAGAGCTATCTGCTGCGCCGCCCGTTGTTGGAAGCTATCTCACAGAACAAACCTCCGGTCTTGCTGATTGACGAAATTGACCGCACCGATGAGGAGTTTGAGGCATTTTTGCTGGAACTCCTGGCCGAGTTCCAGGTCACCATCCCCGAGCTGGGCACCCTCGAGGCCACCGCCCGCCCCTACGTCATTCTCACCTCCAATCGCAGCCGCGAGCTTTCCGATGCGCTCCGGCGGCGCTGTTTGTATTTGTGGCAGAACTACCCCTCCTTCGAGAAGGAAGTGGAGATTATCCAAGCCCGGCTACCCGGCATCAATCAGCGTCTGGCCGAGAAAATAGCCACGGTCATGGCTCACTTACGCGAACTGCCCCTGGGTAAGGCCCCTGGTGTGGCGGAGAGCCTGGACTGGGCGCAGGCCCTGGTTTCACTGCATCAGGAATCGCTAGATATGCGGGTTCTGGAACAAACCTGGGGGGTTATCCTCAAAGACCGAGATGACCTCGCCCTAGTGGAAGGGCACAAGCATCGAATTGCTGAACTGGTTGCTTAGATGTTTTATGAGTGTTCGCTTTGCAGCAGAGGTTTGGCTTGACGACCTTAATTTCAGACCCCACGGTAGTTTGTATACGCACGTCTATCTAAAGATCGGCGTGGCCAGGCCATACCCATAAGATGAAGCAGATGTCCACCGCCAAAGATATCAATCGGTTTCCTCATGGCAATCTGCCCCAAAATCTGATTGCTTTTGCCGAGCATTTACGTCGCACCGTGCAAAAGTTCAATGTGGGGCCACAAGAGCTACAGGACGGGTTGCACGCCCTCGAGGCCATCCATCTGGGCAACCTGCACCAGGTTCGGCAAGCGCTCAAGCTGGTCATGTGCAGCAACCTCGAGCAAGAACGGGTTTTCGACGACCTCTTTTTTCAGTTTTTCCTACCCAGTCGTAAACGCTTAGGGGCCAGTTCCAACAAATCCAGTCCTGGCAGCCAAGACCAGACCGGCGAGAAAAGCCAGCACACCCAAAACAACCCCTCCGAGGCCATCCTCGATGCGTACAGTCCGCTGGTGCGAGGGCAAGCCAAGCAGTCAGATGAGCAGAGCAACGATCTATGGGCCGCGCCCTTGTTAAGGGCCATGTTTAGCCGAACGGTGGGAAACGAAACCCAGGAGGTGGAGATACCCCAGCAAGACCTGGTTGCGATGCTATGGGCCGCTACCCAATTGGTTAGCCAGGTCAGACTAGGTCGCAGCCGCCGCTGGGATACGGCTTCTAAAGGTTCTCGCCTCCACTTTCGGCGCACCCTTCGCAAAGCCTTGCACACTGGAGGCGACCCGCTCTACCCAGCCTGGCAACGTCATCCCAGGCGCCAGCCTCGATTTGTATTTGTGCTGGATGGCAGCCGCTCGATGCAAAGCTACTCCGATCGGCTTTTACAGTTTGCTTTTGCCCTGCGAATGCGCTGCAACCGGGTCGAGGTCTTTTCTTTTTCAACCGAACTCGAGCGAATTACCCAGAAGTTGGAAAAAGCCCAAAGCCTTTCCGAGCGCCCAAAACTAAGTCAGTTGGGTCAGGCCTGGGGAGGTGGAACCCGAATTGGGGAGAACCTGCTGCGTCTGGAGCAGAAGTTTGGTGGCCTCATTCGTGGCGATACTATTGTGATCATCGCCAGCGATGGCCTGGACACTGGAGCACCGGAAGTCCTGGATTATGCCTTAAGGCAAGTCTACTTTCGCAGCGCCGCCCTAATCTGGCTGAATCCCTTACTGAGCACCAGCGGCTACGATCCCAATGCCAACTGTATGAAAACGGCGCTCCCCTATCTGGACAGATTCTGTGCAGCCAGCACCCCAGAAGAACTGGGCCGACTGACCCATCAACTACGGCTGCGAAAATAGCGCAGTTTTCAGAGCGGTTCCACGAATATACGCCGTTTAGCGTTGTTTTGCTACGCACGTACATTACGGAGCAGACAGTGCGCTGTCATGGTGGGGAACGCGATCAGAACGATTGCCGCAGTCTTTGAGTGCGTAATATACGTCTGTCATAAGCCATTGCCGCGATGTGGCGAACCTGACCTAGACGCAACGGAGACCCGCGTGCTACCCCGATTTGAGGCACGTCTGCTTGGCCCTTCTCGTTTTCGCTAGCGGCGAAGATAGCAAAAACAGCCCACGATCGGTAATTTTGCACGTAGAAAACTAGGATAACCCAAGTTGCCACCTATAAAATGCGAGCCAGCAGCCAGGGGATGAGACCGCTGAGGGCATGAAGCCTGCGATTGAATCGGCTCCTGGAGGGAACGAAGCTAAACAGCCCCAGTTCTCTACAATGTTTCAGCGCCTTGTTGTGTTTGCCTGCGTGTTGCAATGCTGCGAGTATCCATATCATCAGCACCACGCTGGCGGGAGTCTTGCTTTGTGGATCGTCACGGTGTCCCAGAACCCGCACCAAATCGTCTACAGTGCAAAAGGCTGCTGTGATTGTCCAGACCATAGCAGCCTTTATTTTTACCCTTTCCTACAAACCCAAGTAGATGGCAACTTGGGTTAATTCAAAACTTGCAGTGATACAAAACCGCGCAAAAGTGGCAACATCCTGTAAAAAA
>JBBIUP010000135.1:0-1607 GCA_037440185.1 Meiothermus sp.
ATCACGGCGGCCTCCTTGACGGCGGGGTGGGCCATCAGGGCGTTTTCCAGGTCAATCGAGCTGATCCACTCGCCGCCGGACTTGATCAGGTCTTTGGTGCGGTCGGCAATACGGATATACCCTTCGGGGTCAATCGCGACCACATCGCCGGTACGGAACCAGCCATCGGGGGTCCATTTGTCGGATTCGGCCTCGAGGTTGAAGTAGCTTGCTGCCACCCAGGGCCCGCGTACCTGCAACTCCCCCAGCGACTGCCCGTCCCAGGGCACAATACCCTGCTCACCCACCGCCCGAATTTCCACCAGGGGAGTGGGCACCCCCTGCTTGGCACGGTAGCTGTACTCAACTTCGCCGTCCCCTCGCAGGTGGCGTTTGAGGCGGCTGGTAGTGCCCAGAGGGCTCATCTCGGTCATGCCCCAGGCGTGCAACACCTTCAAACCAAACTGATCAAAGGCCCGGATCATGGCTTCAGGGGCTGCCGAGCCGCCCACCACCATCTCCATGGGTTCCAGTTTCCAGCGCCCAGGCTCTTTTTGCAGGGCTTGCAAAACCCCCATCCAGATGGTTGGCACGCCCGCCGTCTTGGTAACGTGTTCCGACTCGTACAAATCCAGCAAGCTCACCGCATCAAGGTGTGGGCCCGGCATCACCAATTTGCTCCCAGCCATGATGCCAGTGAAGGGCAGTCCCCAGGCCAGCACGTGGAACATCGGCACCACCGGCAACATCACATCGCTACCCGCAAGGTTGAGTGCATCGGGCAGGGCCGAGCCCAGGCTGTGCAGCACAATAGAGCGGTGCGAATAAACCACCCCTTTGGGCTTTCCGGTGGTACCGGAGGTATAGCACATCCCGGCGGCATCGCGTTCGTCGAGGGCTGGGTAGGCAAAATTGTCATCGCCGGTGGCCAGGAAGTCCTCATAGCTGATCAGGCCCTCCGGCACCGGCTGGCCCGATAGGGGCACCACGATCACTTTATCCAGCTTTACGTGCTCTTTGACGGCCTCGTAGAGCCTCAGCAGCACATCGTCCACAATCAGGATTTTGTCCTGGGCGTGGGTGATGATATAGGCGATGTCGGAGGGATGCAGCCGCAGGTTGAGGGGGTGCAAGACCCCACCGGTCACCGGAATGCCGAAATAGGCCTCGAGGTGCGCGTAGGTGTTCCAGGAGAGGGTCGCCACCCGATCCCCCTTTTGCAGCCCGGCTTTTTGCAGCGCCGAGGCCAGTTTGCGTGAACGCTTATAAAAATCGCCAAATGTGTAGCGGAAGAGCGACTTGTCGGGCAGCCGGGTCACGATTTCTTCTTGGGGGAACAAGGTGCCGGCCCGCTCGAGGAGGTGGATCAGGGTGAGGGGAAAATCCATCATGGTGGATTGCATCGTCTTCTCCTTTGATTGGCTTGATTGTACGGCGAGCGTCGTGACAAAAGTATAAAACCCTCCCCGGCAGGGAGGGTTTAAGCTGCACCATAGTAAGTTTGTCGAACCCTGGAGGCCTGTCTTTCAAGTTGCATCTTCCAAAGCGCAGTACCCCGATGCATACAAAGCTGGTTACAATGACAAGCATCCCGTGGAGAAACCTAGAGCGGTTTGCTGTCTTTGCAC
>JBBIUP010000135.1:1707-6215 GCA_037440185.1 Meiothermus sp.
GTGAAGAAGGCCGGCACGTACTCGTAGGCGTTGCCTACCCGGCGCACATTGCCCACCGCCGGCCAGGCAAAGTGATAGCCCACCACGGTGATGCGATCTGCTGCGGCTGCCTGCCACAGCCGCGCCCGGGTGGCTACAGCCTGTTGGGGGTTGGCGTCAAAGCCTAGATAGTGATCGGGGAAGCGGAAAGACAGGATATGGTGTCCGCCCGCATCGCCCAGATGCCAGAGGGTCTGGTTGCCTGAGGTAACTTGCACTGCCAGGTGGCCCACGGTGTGGCCTGCGGTATCCACGGCAGTAAGGCCGGGGGCAATCTCGGCTCCTGGGCGAATCAGGGTGAAGCGTTCGCGCAAAGCAGCCAAATTGGCCGGGGGCGTAGCCTGAGACAGCCAGAACTGCATCTCGGCCTCGCCGATCACATGCCGCGCATTGGCGAAGGTAGGCTGGCCATTGGTGACCAGGCCGCCGATATGGTCACCGTGGCCGTGGGTGATGAAGACCGTGTTGAGGTCAGCTGGCCGGATGCCTGCATTGGCCATATTGGCAACCAGCTGACCTGCTTGTCCCCGTCCGGTGTCAATGAGGATTTTGGCCCGCCCGGTGTCCACGACCATGGGGTTGAAGTTGTTGACAAAGCGGGTGGGCTCGAGGAAGTTTTCGCGCAAGGCCGCCTCGAACTCGGCTTGCTTGCCGGGGGTAGCCCCCCAGTTGGGGAAGGCATTGCCGGGCGGGGTCTGACCGTCGCTCAGCACCGTGAGGGTGAAGTCGCCCAGCTTGAACCGATAAAAGCCTGCGCCGTTGGGCACCGCGGGTGTTTGTTGGGCCATTGCCGGTATGGTACCTGCGGCAGCCACCGCACCGGTAGTGCCCAGCAGCTTAAGGGCTTGACGACGAGAAACTTTACTCATACGGACCTCCTTAGGGTTTTTTCATGTTGCTTGGCAAAATAAAGTACAGAAAAAACCATAGCTTAGGGGGTTCAGCCCAATGTAAGCTCATCTCACATTAGCCAGCCGCCGCTGCATCCCAGCGTGTGTATGAGCCCAGCGCAGGGGCTCGGGCAGGCGGGTCTTCCCCTGCAACCCATGCATTAAAGCCAGGCTTTCTTCCATGCCCACCCGGTGACCCGGCGAGACCACCAGCGGACGAACCCCGGTGCGGCTGCGGAAAACCCAGCCAATCTGCACATCCCCATCCATCAACCGCACCGCCGAACCGGCTTCTTTGGACAGCTCGCGCTCCGGTTTGCCAAACAGCAAAGTCTTGGCTACCCCAATGGCCGGAACATCCAGGTGCACCCCCAGGTGGGCGGCGATGCCCAACCTCCTGGGGTGGGCAACCCCCTGCCCATCCACCAACAGCACCTCGGGGAGGCGGGATAGTTTGGCCAGTGCAGCCAGATAGATGGGGGATTCGCGGAAGGATAAAAAACCAGGCACATAGGGAAAAAGTTTGGCCTCGTCCATCCAGGCGGTCGCTACCTCGAGCACCTCCCCGGCCTGCCTGTCCCACAAGACCGCTGCCGCCACCGAAACGCCTTGCACCTTAGAGAAGCGGGTAGGGTGGGAAGCATCCAGGGCGGCAACGTAGCGAGCAGACCCCAGATCTCCCTGCAAGATTACAGCCTCCGCCAACGACTTTTGGATTGTGGCAGCTTCACGCAGGTTTTTGGGCTGGGGAAAGGATTGCAGCATGGGCGGCTCCCAGGGTGCGCCTCGGGGGAAGCTTACCAAGAATCCACCAACTCACCGGGCCTCGTTCAGTTGGTTTGGGTGCAACCTAGAGCACAGGGGTATCTCCTAACAAATCGCAAAGCCCAATCGCCGGATATGCTACAATCGGCTCTTGGTGTAGGTTCGCTGACACTTAACCCTGGTCTTACCTTATCGGGGTACAAAGAGTTTAGTGGCGCGATGCTACCGGAAAAAGGCCGGGCCAAGCCCGACCCATCGAAAGATGGCGCACCCGACAGGACTCGAACCTGTGGCCTTTCGCTCCGGAGGCGAACGCTCTATCCACTGAGCTACGGGTGCAATAGCACACAGAAGGGTAGCACCGCACAGAGGAGGCAGTCAAGTGTTTGGAATCAACAGAAAGGTTGTTGCCGTGATCTTCGGGGTTCTTGCCCTGGCCTTTGTGGCGGGTTCGGTTCTGCTGTTCACCCCCCAGGGCCAGCGTAGCACCCAGGGCAAGACCGAATTCACCGTGAATGGCCGCCCGGTCTATGAGCTTGATCTAGCCAGGGCCCAGCAGAATGACCCCATCTTGAGCACCAATCCCCTGGGTCTTTTGAAGAATCTTGCAGACGTCAACTTTGGTGAGCGCTTTGTCATCACCAACGCACTGTTGCAAGATACTGCCCGTGTTGGGGTCTCGGGCGGGGAGCTAAAGAAAGAACTGGATACCATCAAAGAACGCTTCGGGCTGCAAAAGAAGGAAGACTACGACCGCTTCCTGACCCAGGTGGGCTATACCGATTCGCAACTGCGCAACGAATTGCGCGACCAGATTCGCATTAATAAGCGCATTGAGGATATCCAGAAGAAAGCTGAGCCGACCGATGCCGAACTACAGCTTTATTTTGAGTTGAACCGTGACCAGTATAAAAACGAAGAGCGCGTGCAGGCCCGCCAGATCGTACTGGATGACAAGGCCGCTGCCGACAAAATCTTTGCCGAGGTAGGCGCTCCCGGAGCCGATTTCGCCGCGATTGCCAAGGCCAACTCCAAGCTGAATGCCGACCAGGGCGGTGCCCTGGGTGCCGAAGCAGGCAAGAGCGAACCTGGCCCGGTGACCCGGGTGGTCTTCCCCAACGCGGTGGCCGATGCGGTCTTCAAGCTGCGCGACGGGCAGATCGGCAAGCCGATCGAGGCCGGGGGCCGATTCTACATTGTAAAGGTGGAGAAGTATTTGCCGGCTGGCGATGTGAAATTTGAAGAAGTCAGGGATCGGGTCAAGGAAGATGCCAAGCGCATCAAGGGCCAGGGCGCGCTGGAAACCTATATCGAAGGATTGCGGGCCAAGGCCAGTGTGAAGTTTGCCGAAGGGGCCACCTTCAAGTTTGAAAACCCGGTAGTGGCTAAGGTCGGCGATACCGAAATTAGACTGGCCGAAGTAACCCAGTCGGTCTTTGCCAACCAGCAAGTACCCCAATTGCTGCAACAGGGCCTGGGGGAGCTGGCCGTGCAGTTCTTCATGCCCCAAACCCTCGAGCAACTGATTGGCCGCGAGGTGATCTACCAGGCCGCTAGGTCGCTGGGCCAGCCCTTCTTCGGTTCCAAAACCGATGTTGCCAACCAAGCCCAACTCTGGCAAACCCGCAATATTGCGGTCTCGGACGCCGACGTACGCAAGTTCTACGACTCCAACCTGCCCAATTTCACCATCCCGGCCTCGGCCAAGGTACAGGCCGTGAACTTCAAGAAGGAAGACAAGGCCAAGGCCGATGCCTTCCGGGCTGCGGCTTTGCGTGGAGGCAAGCTCGAAGACCTGGCCAAAGCCAACGGGGGCACCGTGCAGGACTTTGGCGTGGTCAACCCCGGTACCATGCCTCCCGTTCCCAACCGCCTGGTTTTCCTGACCCGGGGCAGCTTCCCCAGAGGACCGCTGGGCGAAGTGAGCGAGGTAGTGAAGCTCGAGGACGAGAGCTTCCAGGTGCTTATCGTAGGCGACCGCAAGGCTGAGCAACTGCGCCCCTTTGAGGAAGTAAAAGAAGAAGCACGCCAGCAGGTGCTGGCCACCCGCCGGGCCGAAGCAGCCCAGAAATGGGTGGAGGAAGTGCGCAAGACTGCCAAGGTGGAAAACAACCTGCAAAAGGTGCTCACCGCCCTAACCCCCAAGGAAGAGCCCAAACAAGAACAGCCCAAAACCAACCAAACCCAGCCAGGCAGCAACCCCCCAAACAACCCCTCTACCCCGGCCAATCCTCCGGCCAACCGCTAATTCTGCCTGGTTAGTGGCCCTCCCCGCCAAGGGGAGGTTTTTTCTGCGCTGGAAGCAGGAAAATCAACAGGCGACCATAGCGAGTTTATCAAGTCCTCATCGCGGTTTCTGGATGTATCCCAGGTTGGACATCACCTGCGCCGACCTTCTGCAATTGGCCCGGAGCGTGTAAACTCTTCTGCGGTATGGAACGCACCTACATCATGGTCAAACCCGATGGTGTGCGCCGTGGACTCACCGGCGAGATCATCAACCGCATCGAGCGCAAAGGTTTCAAGATCGTAGCGATGAAGAAAATGGTCATCGCCCGCGAGACCGCCGAGACCCACTACGGCGAACACCAGGGCAAGCCCTTCTTCGACGGGCTGGTCAAGTTCATCACCAGTGGCCCGGTGGTAGCGATGGTGGTCGAAGGCCCTGGGGCCATCGCCGAAATGCGCCGCCTGATGGGCGCAACGCGCCCCTGGGAGGCTGCCCCCGGCACCATCCGCGCCGACTTTGCCACCACCGTGGACGAGAACATCATCCACGGCTCGGACGGCCCGGAGAGCGCCGAGCGCGAGATC
>JBBIUP010000136.1:0-6208 GCA_037440185.1 Meiothermus sp.
TTATGAAAGGCACAAGCCCAATGGGTGAGTCAGGGCACCCCGGCGAACGAGGGCGTAGAAGGGACAACCACTCACAACGGCCGGGACAGCCGTCGGGCCGCCACAGCAGCTCCCAACACTGCCCAGCAAAGAAGCGTCAACAACGGGTACAGCAGCATCCCATCGCCTTTGAGGGCAGTCTGGATCAGGAGGGCCAGGTTTTGTAGCGGTAGCAGCGGGGTAAGGGCCGCCGCCCACTCCGGAAGCATCCCGCGCTGGGCTGCCACTGAGAGCAGAAACAAGGGAAAGAGGGTAGCATTGACCAGATACGAGGCTGCATTCGCGGTGCGAACCAGACTGCCCACCACCAGTCCCCAACTCCCAAGTGCCGCAAAGCCCAGCACCAGGCCAGGCAGCAACCCGGCGAAATTGGACAGGCTAAGGGACAGGCCCAGCCAAAAGGCTCCCAGCCCCAGGGTAAGTATTAGCGCAAACGTCCCCAGCAGCGCACAAGCCGCTACCCTGGCCGCGATGTGTACGACCATAGGTAGGGGTGTGCTCCTTAGCCGCTTGAGTAAGCCGACCTCCCGGGCCGAGGCAATGCCCATCGCCAGACCCGCGTACGCCGCCATAGCCAGCGCAAGCGCGGCTACGAAGGCCGTTGCCGAAAGAACATCCTGCCAGGACTGCCGGCTCCAGAAGAGCAGTACCAGCGGCGGGAAAGCAAAGGTGAAAAAGGTGGCGGCCCGGTCCCTGAGATAAAGGCGAATCTGCCATCCGGTTTCACTGGCCAGCAAGCGAAGGGGTGATGGCGTTCGGGTGGTGATGTTCATGTGAAGCTCCTTTCAACAGGGCCAGGTACGCTTCCTCGAGGGTGGGACTTTGTATGCTCACGTCCTCGAGCCCCACCCCACTCTTGCGCAAGACCAGAAGGTCTTCGTCAGGCTGCAAGCTCGGAAGGGTGATTCGATCCCCCTCGACCCTCGCCCGCACGGCCAAAGCAGGAGGCAGCGCGGCGTCAGCCCGCCGGAAGCTGATTCGGTAAGGAAGGCCGGCCTGGGCGATCATTGTCTGGGGGGGGCCGTCGAAGATAAGCTCTCCTTCTCGCAGCAGCAGCACCCGCCGACCCAGCCGTCCAGCCTCCTCCAGGTTGTGGGTGGTCAGAATGAAGGTCACCCCGCTCCCCGTTAGCTCTTCGATAAGATCCCAGATAAGCAGCCGGGCTTCCGGGTCAAGATTGGCGGTGGGTTCGTCCAGGAAGATCAGGCGGGGTCTGCCTAATATGGCTACGGCGAGCTCGAGCCGCCTGCGCTCGCCCCCGCTCAGGTTGCGCACCCAGCGATCCCGCCGATCCGCGAGGCCCAGCTTTTCCAAAAGCTCCGAGGTTGGAAGGGGGTTGGGGTAATAGCTGCCGAAGAGCTCGAGGCTCTCCCGGACGGTCAGCTCTGGGTAAAGCCCTGCTTTGTCCTGGAAGACAAATCCCATCTGCCTCCGCACGTTGAGCGGCAGGTGCGGGACATAGGCCCCCAGAACCCTGGCCCGGCCCGCAGTGGGCCGCAGAAAACCACCCAAAATATCTAGAGTAGTGGTTTTGCCCGATCCGTTCGGCCCCAGTACCACCGCCCGCTCAGCCACCTCCACCGTAAAGCTGATACCTTTCAGCGCTGGGATGGAGCCGTACTGTTTGCGCAAGTCGGATACCTCGATGATGCCCACTTCAGAACCTCCGAGAAACAAACGGGCTGAACTCCAGAGTTGCCTGGGGGTGCTTGACACCGACAGCAAACATCGCCATCACCCCCTGCTGTGCACCGTCCAGGTATAGATCAGATTCGATATCTGCAGCATTGACTGCTGCTGTGAAGAAATAACCCAGATCAAGCTTTGTCGAAAGCAGATACAGCGTCTGGCCAAGATGGCCTATGTCCATAGCCATAACCATGTAGGTTCGCTCGTTGCGCCTATACTTCCAGTGGTTGCGGTAAAACCGGGACGCCATAATGATCAGCGCACCTGCGTGCAACACGTAGGGCTGGCCTGCTGCGTAGTGAACCGCCCTTTCTGCAGCCTCCCTCTCGGTAAAGGTAGTCAGAACCTCCAGGCTATGATCCTGAGGAAGATAGTGGTAGAGCCCCGGCCTTAGGTTCTCCACCTTGCGGACCAAAAGGTAGGCCTCCGTCGGGTGCAGACCACCACCCGACGGGCTGGTCTTGTGAATAGCGGTGTACACAGACTTGGCGGTACCCAATGGTGCAAAGGCATAGTACAGCAACACCGAGAGATCGTTCAGGGTAAGGGCCGATTCAGGGTTAAAGTACCGGGTGGACGCTCTTGATAGCAGTGTGTCGAAAAGGTCTGAGTTTGTTGGCCGTTCAGGCGGATTGAGTGGAATCTGGCTCAAAGCACGAGGGTGGTTCCAGAAGGGAGATGGGGGAGGCTCGAGTTTCTCCCAAGATTTTGCTCCCTCGGCTAGCTTTTGAAGAGCAAAGCCGTAAGGATCCGCTTCCTCCGCATTTATCGGTGGGAAAAGAGAGGCTCCTTTCCACTTAGAAAGAAAGTGATAGACAGCGCTCCTACAATGCCAAAGTTCGGAATCTAGACGCTCTTCTTTTTGGCGATACGCGCTAGCCCAGTCTTCGCTGAGATCAGTGATCAAAAGTCCGGACTTACTCCACGCCATTACGCGCTCGGGCTTTTTCAGGCTAGACGCCTCAACCCAGGAGCGAGAAGGAATGTTCTGAAGCTCAGTGAACTCATCTAAGCAAAGCAAAGATGCTGCCTCGGCAATAGCCGAGGCAGCAAGCACCATGGATTGGTTTCTCAGTGCGATCCTGCCCTGAAGTAGCTCGCTGAAATCTGGCATGGTGCCATCAGTAAGAAAAAAGGCAACATACTTGGATCGCTTTACGTTCATCGCCTCACCATTAGATGAGACTCAATTCAAGGGCTCTTGAGTTCCGTAGGTCTTTGCACTCAAGAAAGCAAAAACCCAAGCAGCCCAAGCTCCCCAGCCTTGCAGTTCCATACCATCGCCGGTATGCTCCAAGGCGAAGTCAAACTGCTCGAGTACTCGACGCACCTCCTCCTTCGGCGGAAGACTTATATACTTGGTATCAGGGATCACCGGAGTGCTATTTCCCAGCACACCCAGGTACTTCAGAGCCAACCCGGGATTCTGCTGCAACGAGTCCCTAAAATTATCATCGTCGGCAAGAAGCCCCAAAAACTCGCGAACGCTGTTCACCTTTTGAGTACCTGTACCCACCATCTCGATCACCTCCGTTTTTCCTAAACCTAGCCAGCCTGAGGTAGCAAGCAGGTAGCGAATGGAGCCCATTCCGATTCAGCCCCCGTACAGCCAGGAATCGCCTCGCGCACTGGTAATAGCTAGGTTGTAGGGTAGTGCATTAGAGCAAAGCCCTCCGATACGTCAACGCCTCGGCCAGGTGGGCTTCTCCGATCCCCTCTGCCCCCGCCAGGTCGGCGATGGTGCGGGCCACCCGCAGGATGCGGTCGTAGCTCCTTGCGGTGAGGGCTAAGCGTTTGGTGGCCGCGTGTAAGAGGGCCTCACCGGAGGGGGAAAGGGGGGTGTGCTGGCGCAGGGCCCGGCCCAGCAGCTCGCTGTTGAGCTTCCCCTGGCGGGCCTTCATCCTTTCCCTTGCCGCCAGCACCCGTTCTCGCACCGCTGCGGTGGACTCACCCTCAGGGGCTCGAGCCAGCTCCTCGGGGGTGAGGCGGGGCACTTCCACCACCAGGTCGAAGCGGTCGAGGAGGGGGCCCGAGATGCGGCCGGCGTAGCGCATTCGCTGGGCGGGGGTGCAGGCGCAGTTGCGCTCGGGGTCGCCGAACCAGCCACAGATGCAAGGATTCATGGCCGCAATCAGCAAAAACCGCGCAGGATAGGTAAAACTGGCCCTAGCCCGCGAGATGGTTACCACCCCGTCCTCCAGGGGCTGGCGCAGCACCTCCAAAGCATCGCGGGAAAACTCGGGGAACTCATCTAAGAACAACACACCCCGGTGGGCCAGCGAAATTTCGCCAGGTTTGGGGATGGTGCCTCCACCAATCAGTCCGGCATCAGAAACGGTATGGTGTGGGCTACGGAATTGCGGGGTTTTGATGAGGCCGCGCATCAAGCGTCCGGCGGCAGAGTGGATGCGGGTCACTTCCAAGGCCTCTTCGTTTTGCAGCGGTGGCAGCAGCCCCACCATGCGCTTGGCCAACATGGTCTTGCCCGAGCCGGGAGTGCCGGTCATCAGCAGGTGGTGGGCCCCAGCCGCAGCGATTTCCAGGGCCCGCTTGACCCTGGCCTGGCCTTTCACATCGAGCAGGTCGAGCGAGGCTTCCAGATTTTCTACCAGGTCTTCTGGACGGGACTCGCGCAAATCTTCCTGACCCAGCAGGCAGCGTACTAATTGCGCCAAGTTGGCCGCACCGAAAACCTGGACACCTTCAACCAGGGCAGCTTCTTCGGCAGAAGCGTGTGGCATGAGTAGTTTGTAGCCATCTTGGAGGGCGCCCAGTGCCAAATTCACCGCACCCGGTACCGAGCGCAACTCACCATCTAGGCCCAGCTCGCCTGCCGCAGCAAAACCTTGCAGGACTTCTGGGGGAATGGTTCCCTGGGCACAGAGCAGCCCCAGCGCGATGGGCAGGTCGTAATGGGTACCTTCCTTGCGCAACTCCGCCGGGGCCAGATTGATAACCACCCGCCCTTGTGGATAGGGAAACCCTGCGTTCTTGAGGGCCGCCCGTACCCGCTCACGCGACTCTTCCACGGCTTTGTCGGGCAATCCCACCACCGCATAAAAAGGCATGCCTTGCGAAACATCCACCTCTACCGTGATGGGCTGGGCCTCGAGGCCAAATAAGCTATAGGTTCGTACTTGCGCCAGCATAGCTACCGCCCTCCAGCTTAGCGGGAAGCTTTGTAAATCTTGGGTAATTGCCAAGGTCGAGCGTCCCAAACAGCGTAGGGCTTGGAGTACTATCCACGCCACAAACGCCCCCTCCCGCAAGTGGCTGTTATGCTGTTAGCCAATGAACGACCATCACGACATGGGTGCGGAAGACCAGGACAACGCCATCCCCCGTCGCTTGATTGGGGAAGTATCGTACATGCTGTTTGTATCGGCACCCAGGGTTATTGCCGAGGGCATCAAGGCCCGGTTGGAACAGAGCCGTATTCCAGTCCACCTCGAGACCCCTTTTACCAGCTTTGGCCTGCCCGAAGCGTATATGGGCACCTACATCGGAGATGTGAGCCTCTGGGTGCCCGAGGTTCTGTACGACCAAGCAGTGATGATCGTCGAGCGCGACCACCAAGGAGAGCTGCCATGAGCGTAGTGGGGATTGACCTGGGCGGAACCAAAATTATGGCTGGGGTACTGAGCAACGGTGTCATTCAGGCCAAGGTCACGGTACCCACGCCAGAAGAAGGCGGCCAGGCAGTGGTTGAATCCATGGCCCAGGCTGCCAGATCAGCCATGGAAGCCGCCGGAGTGGAGGTTGCGGCTATAGGCCTGGGCACCCCTGGGCCGCTCGATTACAAGCAGGGCCTGATCAAATTTGCACCCAACATCGCAAGCTTTACCAACTTCCCCATCCAGGCCTTGCTCGAGCAAGCCACCGGCCTCAAGGTCTATATGGAAAACGATGCCAACGCCGCAGCACTGGCCGAGCACAAACTCGGTGCTGCCAAGGGGGCCGAAAGTACCCTGTTCATGACGGTCTCGACGGGGGTAGGGGGCGGTTTTGTGTGGGGCAACAAAGTGCTGCGGGGTGCAAATGGGCAAGGCGCAGAAATTGGGCATATCACCATGCAGCCGGGAGGTTCGCTGTGCGGCTGTGGGCTGGACGGTTGCCTCGAGGCCCTGGCCACCGGCCCAGCCATGGAGCGCATGGCGTTGGCTTCCTTCAAGCGCGAAATGGGCACCCGCGAGCTATTTGCCCTTTTCCAGCAGGGCGATTCCAGAGCCAGCCGCATCGTCTTACAGGCTGCTGGTTGGGTGGGCATCGCGCTGGCCTCACTGGTCAAGTGCTACGACCCCCAGGTAATTGTCTTGGGCGGCGGTGTGGCCCTTAATGCGGGGCAGGGCTATATAGACGAGGTGATGCGCAGCTACCACCGCTACATGGAGGGCTGGATCACCCCGCCCATCCACCTGGCCAAGCTGGGGGGTGAGGCCGGGTTGCTGGGCGCAGCCTTGACTGCGGCCCTCGAGGTCGG
>JBBIUP010000137.1:0-6171 GCA_037440185.1 Meiothermus sp.
GCCCACGCCCCAGTGCGTAACATGCGTCTGGGCCAGGTTAGCCACACAGTGGCTATGGCTCACGCCACCCCCTGTAGGTTAGCCACACAGTGGCTATGGCTCACGCCACCCCCTGTAGGTTAGCCACATGGTGGCTATGGCTTACGCCATTCCCTAGCAGACGCAACGCAGACCAGCGTGCCACCCCGCTTCGCGGTGAAGAAAGCGTCTCACCTCGGTGAGGCAGGTCTGCTGGTCTCTTCTCGTTTTCGACAGCGGACAAAAATAGCGAAAACCACTTTAGAATTGCTCTATTTCTGGTACTGAATCGCTAGCCCGCCAGGTATAGCACATCGCTCAGGGCCTGCACATATTCTTCGGGCCGCAAGCCTTTTTTGGCGATGCGGAATCCGGGCGGATACTGGGTGGGTTCTACCCGGAAGGGCAAGGCCCGCAAGGCTTTTGCGTCGTAGTCGAGGCGAGAAGTCTCGAAGGCGATTTGCAGGTGCAGCATGTCCTCGGTGATCGAGACCACCCCCCTGGACTCGGCCACCAGCCGCAGTTTGGTAAGGGCCAGGAAGTTCTCCACCTCCTGCGGGGCCGGGCCATAGCGCTCCTTGAGTTCTTTGGCGCTGCGGGACAGTTGGGCCAGGTTGCGGGTCTCGGCCAGACGCCCATAGAAGCGGCTGCGGGCTTCTGGGCTGGGGATGTAGTCGGGGGTGAGGCGGGCCGAGAGTTGCAGGTCGAGCGTCACGTGCCGTTCCAGGACTTCGGGCTGGGTTTTCTCGCCTTTGAGCTTGCGGATGGCCTCGGAGAGCAGTTCGGTGTAGATCTCGAGGCTCACCGCCCGGATATGCCCGTGTTGCTCCGGCCCCAGGAGGTTGCCCACCCCGCGGATTTCCATGTCTTTTTCAGCCAGCAGATGCCCAGAGCCCAGGTCGGAAAGGTCGGCAATGGCAGCCAGACGTCGCTCGGCCCCTTCGGTCAGGCGCAGGGGATGGAACAAGTAAGCATAGGCTTCTTCCTCCCGCCGCCCTACCCGTCCTCGCAGTTGGTAGAGCGCAGCCAGTCCCAGTTTGTCGGCCCGCTCGACGAGGATGGTGTTGGCTTCGGGGATGTCCAGGCCAGACTCGATGATGGTGGTGGCTAGGAGCACATCAAAGGCCCCCTCGGAGAAAGCCAGCATGGTCTCCTCCACGGCAGCTTCGTTCATCTGCCCATGTACCACCCCGATGCGGGCCTCGGGCACCAGTGCTTCCAAATACGTGCGCCGGGCCAGGATAGTAGCCACCCGGTCGTGGACATAGAAAGCCTTGCCAGAGCGCTCGAGCTCGTCCATGATGGCCTGCCGCACCAGGGCTGGGTCGTAGGGGGCCAGCACGGTCTGAATGGGTTTGCGGCCCGGTGGAGCAGTCTGAATGCTGCTGAGGTCACGTAGGCCCACCAGGGCACTGTAGAGGGAACGCGGAATTGGCGTAGCCGACAAAAACAGCGTGTCCACTGCTTCCTTCAGCTCGCGGATGCGCTCCTTCTGCCCCACCCCGAAGCGGTGTTCTTCATCCACTACCAGCAGGCCCAGGTTTTTGAACTGGATGTCTGGGGAGAGCAGGCGGTGGGTTCCAATCAAGATGTCCACACGGCCCGAGGCCAGTCCACCCAGAATTTCAGTGGCTTCTTTCTCGGAGGTAAAGCGGGAGAGGCCCGCCACCCGTACCGGTAGCCCCTCCAATCGTTTGCGGAAGGTCTGGGTGTGCTGCTCGGCTAAAAGTGTGGTCGGAACCAAGACCACCACCTGCGCCCCGTGTCCCACCACCCGGTGGGCCGCCCGCAGCGCGACCTCGGTCTTACCAAAGCCCACGTCACCTGAAATCAGGCGCTCCATCGGGTGCGGCGCTTCCAGGTCGCGCAGGGTTTCTTCCAGGGCTTTTTGCTGATCGGAGGTCAGCTCGAAAGGGAAGTTTTGCTCAATCAAAACATCCCAATCGGGCAGGGGGCCAAAAGCCCGGCCCGGTGTGGCTTCGCGCTTGGCGTGTAGCACCAGCATCCGCTGAGCCAGTTCTTCAGCGTCCTTCTGGGCCTTCTCGCGGGTACGCTTCCACTCGCCCTTGCCCAGCGAGGAAAGGGCGGGCGGATCGTCGGTAGTACCAGAATGCCGCTTCAAGAGTGGCAGTTGCTCTACCGGCAGGTACATCTTGCCTTCCCCCGCATAGCGCAGCATCAGGTAGTCGCGCTTGACGCCCAGCACTTCACGGGTTTCCAAGCCTAGATACTGTCCAATTCCATGCTCAGGATGGATCAGGTAATCGCCCGTTTCCAATGCACCTGGGTCGGTTGCTTCTCCCCCCACCACCCGCCAGTTCCGCAAGACCTCCCGGCCCTGACGGGTTACGGCCCCACCAAAGGCATACAGATGCGCTTCGCTCAGATAGACGGTACGGTTTTGCGGGTCGAGAAAGGCCCCCTCGAAGGGAGCAGGAACCAGGTTGAGGGTCGAGGGTTTGGGCTCGAGGGTGGTGGTCGAGCGTAACGCATGGGGGGTCAGGGGATAGGGGTTAGAGGAGGATCGGTCTCTTGCCCCCTGACCCAAAGGCCCCTGTCCCCTCTCCGACAGTTTCTGCAGAATATAGCTACGGCTCTTGGAGTGACGATAGAAAAACACCACCGAAAAACCCGCCTCCATCCAGGTATGCACATCTTCGGCAAACTGTGAAATGCGGGCCCGGTAGGGAGGGAGGGGCTTGTAATCGAGGGGCAAGGTAGGCAGCTCTGGCCCCCCCAGGCCGAAGGTTACACGATCCCGCCCGGCGATCAGCGTCCACAGTTCGTTGGGTGCAACCGCCGGGGTGTCGAGATATATAGTGCCAGGAAAGTGAGCAATTTTATGGGAGTTCCAGGTTTCGGCCTTGCCTTCGCGGGCCGTCAGGATGTACCGCTTTCTGGGCTCGCCGTCTACTTTCAGACCGTCCAGCTCGTCGCCAAAAAACTCCAGCCGCACTCCTTCCAGCTCGAGCACATCGCCCTGGACGCGGTAGTCCTCTTCGCGCAGGTAGCCCATACGGTAGAGGTGCTCCAGCAAGCTGTCGCGCAGGTATTTACGACCCACCTCGAGCACCAGCCGCCAGTCTTCGGGCTGGGCTGGAAACACCTCGAGGGCTTCGCGGTAGCTCATCACCACCACCTCGGCCTCGCCGATGGCTTCCAAACCAGGGTTCACATAGGCCGAAACCCCCAACGCACCCAGGTCGGCATAAAGACCGAGCCGCTCTTGGGGACATAGCAAAACCCGTGCACCTTGGCTTCGGGCAAAAAGCATCGCCCTGGCGACCTGGGGCAGTCCGGGCAGGTAGTGGTTGAGGATAGAAACAGTTTTCTGCATAAATGTTGTTGATCCTGCATGTCTATGCCCTCCACCCAGGTAAATCATGGGGGGAGAACTACAGTTTACCCCGCCCTTCCATGTGCAAAGCGGGGCTTGTTACACTAACAGAGTGAGGATTCTGGTCACCGGCTTCGAGCCCTTCGCTGGGCTTTCACACAACCCCAGCAGCGCCCTGCTGGAACTCCTGCCCCAACGGCTGGGCCAGGCCAAGCTGGTGAAGGCCACTCTGCCGGTGGACACCCGCCTAGCCCCGGAGGCCCTGAGCGAACTGTACCGCCGTTACCAGCCGGACGCGGCGCTGCACCTGGGACTGGCGGCAGGGCGGGCGCTGCTCTCGCTCGAGCGCCTGGCTATCAACTTGCTCGACTTCGAGATCGCCGACAACGGCGGCCACCGCCTGCGCGACGCTCCGATCCTGCCGGGCGGGCCGCTGGCCCTGCACACCCGCTTGCCGATCCGCGCAATCCAGTCGGCATGGGCCGCGGTGGGCATCCCCGGCATAGTGAGCAACAGCGCGGGGCTGTACTTGTGCAACCAAGTCATGTACTTGGCACTCTCCTGGCTGCCGCCGGAGGCTCCCGCGGGGTTCGTCCACCTGCCCCCCGACGAGACCCTGGCGTTGCAAAAGCCGCAGGCTTTCGTGCCCCTGCAGACCCAGGCACAGGCGGTCGGTATCGCACTCCAAATCACCCTAAAGTCCATCCAGGTTGAATCTGCATGACCGACGTACTGGTGATTTCCGGCGGCAACGCCGAAGACCTGATCGGGGCCACGCTGTGCGAGCACCTGGGTGGTCTTTCGCTTGGTGCGCTCCCGCTGGTGGGGGCGGGCCGGGGCTACGAGGGGCGGGTCGAGCACATCTTCGGCCCCCGTACCCAGATGCCCTCCGGCGGTTTTCCCTTCAACAGCCTTGACAACCTGGTCGCTGACTTGCAAGCGGGTTTCGCCACCGAGATCTTCAGCCAACTGCGGGCTGCACAGCTCGCCCGCAGGAAAATTCGGGCGGTGGCAGCGGTGGGCGACGCCTACACCCTGGCAGTGGCCTGCGTAGCTGCCGACTGGGGAAAATTGCCCCTTTTTCACCTCCAGCCGCAAATCTCCCGCTACTACTGGGGCGACCGCAGCACCTGGCAGCGACTGCAGCAGTTCAACCAGTTCGGGGCCGAGGACTACCTCTTCTACGAGCGCTGGATGCATCGCTTCGTAAGGTCGGTGTACGTGCGCGACAAATTCAGCGAAGATCGGGCACGTCAACTGGGTATGCACAAAGCACGTTTCGTGGGGGGCATGGCGATGGACACGCTGTCTGCCCCAGAGCGCGACCTCGGTGGGTTGCTGGACGGCAGGCCGGTGCTGGTCTTGCTGCCGGGCACCCGTGGCGACGTGCGCTTCAGCCTGCCGATGATGCTGAAAAGCGCAGCTCTGCTGCCCGAGATGCAGGGCCTAGTGGCGTGGGCCTCCGATTTTAGTGAAATACCCTTGCCGGAAGAATGGTCGGTGCACGTGCTGGAAGAGCAGACCGCCGTCGCACAGAGCGGGCAGGCCAAAGTCTGGCTGCTGCGCGGGGCTTTTTCGGCCATTCTGCAGGTGGGGAAAGTGGCCATCGGCACCGCCGGAACTGCCAACGAGCAGGCCGCCGGAATGGGCATCCCGGTGGTGGCCTTCCCCACCCTGGGGCCGCAGTACATCGTGCCCAACGCGCTGCGCCAAAGCCGGCTGCTGGGCAAGGCGCTGGCCCTGGTGGAGCCCGAGCCCGCCGTCATCGCGGAGGCGGTCAGGCTGCGTCTGAACGACCCAAAAGTACGCGAAGAAGCGCAGCGAGACGGCTATAAGCGCAATGGGCCGCGGGGAGCTTTGCCAGCCATTGCAGCCGAAATCCAAGCAATGCTATGAAAGTACTGGCCCTGATCGTTACCCACAACCGCAAGGAGCTACTGGCCGAGTGCCTGGACTTGCTGGCCTCGCAAGTTCGTCCCCCCGACCATGTTTTAGTGGCCGACAACGCCTCTACCGATGGCACCTCGGCGCTTCTGGCCGAGCGCCAGGTTGAGTATCTGCGCTCAGAGACCAACACCGGCGCTGCAGGAGGTTTTCATTTTGGTCTGGCCGAGGCCTGCCGACGGGATTTTGACTGGGTCTGGCTTCTGGATGACGACGCCCACCCAAATCCCGACAGCCTACAAAAGCTCCTGGAGGGCTTAGAGCGGGCTCGAGCCATCGGCCCCGAGCCCAGCCTTATGTTCAGCCGCCTGCTCTGGGTAGATGGCCGCACCCATCCTATGGGCGTACCCTGGCCGGATATTCGCAAGCCGGGGCTCATGCTCAAGGCACACCCCCTAGGTCTAATGCCCGTCCGCTTTGGTACCTATGCTTCCATGCTGGTCAATTTGCGGGCCGCTCGAGCGCACCCTCTACCAACAGCAGCCTATTTTTTGTACAACGATGACCTCGAGTACAGCGGGCGCCTGCTGCGCCGGGGGTTGGGCTACCTTGTACGCGATAGCCTTACCGTTCACAAAACCCGCAACCCCTACAGCTCGGCCATCAACGCTACAGATGAGGTGTTCTACCTCGAGGCCCGCAACCGGGCCTGGCTGGTGCGCTCGGATGCCTTTGGATCGCTTGGTAAAGCTTACTGGTTGGTGAACAGTCTGGGGGTATTTCTGACCCGGCTCCACAAGAAGGGCCTACAGAGCATCAAACCTATTTGGAAAGGCTGGCTCGAGGGGCTTCGAAGCTCTCCCAGATTCAAATAGCCCCAATTGGGGCTGTGCTAACATAGACCCGTGCGTCTTTACCGCATCGGCCTGTTC
>JBBIUP010000138.1:0-6165 GCA_037440185.1 Meiothermus sp.
CTTTAATCCCTTCTCGGCTCGGTAGAATAGAGTTGCTTTTTCTGGAAGAACCAGGATATCTAAGTACTGGAATGAACCCCCCGAGTTAGACCACCTGCCCAAGACAGCCTCTGTTGGTTTGGCGTAAGCTGAACGAAAGGGGAAGAAATGCCAGGAAGAACGTTTAGTGTGGAGTTTAAGCGGGGTGTTGTTGGGGAGTTGGAGCGCAGGGAAAAAACCATAGTCCAACTCTGCCGCGAGCATCGCCTAGCCGAGGGCCAGATACACAAATGGCGGAAGCTGTTTGGTGGGGGTGCTGGTGCAGATGCTGGAGGTAAAGCCTCTGGTGAAGGCAAAAGCGGCGAAACGAGTGCAGCGGAGATACAAGCCCTACAGCGAAAAGTAGCAGAGTTAGAGCGGCTGTGTGGGCAGATCACCTTGGAGAATGCGTACCTAAAAAACAGCTTGGCAAGCGCTTGCGCCAAGTACCCAAAGAAGCGAGGATGACCATGATTCGTGATGAAAACGAAGCAGGCATCTCGGTACGTCGCCAGTGTGAACTGCTGGAAGTGCCTCGCTCGACCCACTATTACCGCCAGAAATCGCTCAGCCGTAAAGCTGAAGGAGAAACCTCAACTTCAAGAGATGAAGCATTAAGAGAGCGCGTAGAGACGGTGGCAAGGAATACGACTCCTTCGACGAGGCCAAGGCCAACATTCAGCACTTCATCGAAACAGTCTACAACGCTAAAAGACTTCACTCGGCCTTGGGCTACAAGTCGCCAATAGAATTTGAGTTGATGTACCATCAAAACCAGAGGCTGCCTTCAGCCGTGGTCTAATCCATGGGGTTCACTCCAGCCGTTGGGATTTGGAACGGGTGCATCGCTTGCTCAAGCAGAACCTGGGGTTATCCCAGTGCCTTTGTCGCTCCTACGCTGCACAACTCAAACCTGCTGACCTTACCATTGCTGCCTTGCTCCACATCAGACAGCAAAAACAGCTATCCCCTCGGCTCTCTTGGCGTGAGGCACAGCATTTATCCGCTATTTTCCTCAAATCATCGCTTCTGACCGAGCTTTCCGCTTGATGCCCTTGCCTTTGTGCCCTTTTGCTCACTACTTTCTTTGGAGGTTCAATCTCTTGGTAAACAGCTTTTCTGCGTGGCTATGTACTGGGCGCAATTCCCGAGTGATTGCCGATCTGCTGATCACCCAAAACATCCGCTGGAACCCTTGATAATCTCAAAGGAAAGGGTTCGGCTTTGATTCCATATTAGCGCCCTAGCTGTACGTTCAGGATGGTTTCTCCATCTTCATTCTTATTGACCTCGGCAATGGCTATCTGGCTTTGGCGGTTAGCATTTACGGTCACACGGTGCGAGCCCAGAAAGGCTCGAGTGCGGTACACCCCATCCTTGTCGGTTTTTCCCTGGGCTTTTGTCCACCACTGTCCTTTAATCAGGCTTTTCAGGCGTTCATAGGCTGGTTTGGGGCTCATGTCCGCACGTAGTAGCCCTGCGGGTGCTCCCATCCATGCATTCAGGTCGGATAAATCCCACCAGGTGATGGCCTCCACCTTAGGGTGGCTAAACAACGCCCTATAGAGGTTATGTACATATTCGGCCTGGATGGCCTCCCCTTCGGGCGTACTGGGCCAGGAGTTGGGGCGGGGGCTGTTCCAGGCAATGTTTGCCCCACTCAGAACGCTAATCTCGGTGAAGCGTACCGGGCGTCCAAACTGGGCAATCCGATCTACCCTCTCCCAGGCTTCTCGAATGCTCCACAATTGCTCATGCATGTGCGACTGAAGTCCAAAGGCATCGGGCAAGCGATTGAGCCGTGCAAGCTCGGCGTATAGCCTCAAGACAAAAGGGCCTGTCTCGTAGTCATTGTAGATAAAGGTCAGGTCGGATCCGCGCCCTGCCATTCGAGCCCATTCCAAAGCAGTAATTACATAGACCACCGCTCCATCCCGCCGGAGCCATTGCTGAACGCCATTGGTTTCCTGGAAGTTGTTGGCCTCATTGACCACATCCCAGTTTTTGATGCTTCCCTTATAGCGCTGGATGATCTCACTCACCCGTTCGCGCAGCAGTTCGATAGTCTGGTCTGGGTCTCTTGGAATCCAGTTTGGGTTGTAGAAAGACCATACCAACGGATGCCCTTTGAGGCTTAAGTTGTGTTCCTCGAGCCAGCGAACCATACGATCCAGGCGGACGTAGTTGCGCTGTCCTTTCTGAGGTTCGACCTCAGCCCAGTAAAAAGGGAGGGTGGCATAGTTGAAAACCTCGAGCAGCCGGTTCTGATAAGAACGTTGCCAGGCAGCTCCATTTTGCGGATCGAGGTTAAAGACATTAACCCCAAATAAAAAAGTATGGCGGGTCTGCTCGACCTGCACCTGGGCCTCGGGTACTGGCTGTCCCCTGGCGTCGCGCACCCGAACCACCAGCGACCCTTTGCGATAGCGCTCTATGCGGGCATCGGCTCCAGCCATGATGGTACCATCATAGGTAGAACCCACCGTCATGGCGGCGATAAAGGTGGGGCTGCATCCGCTCAGGGGAAACGCCAGCAGCGAAAGGGCTGCATAAAACAGATAGCTGCTCCGCATCTAGATGATTTTCCCAGGTCTGATGATATCTGGGTATGAGCTACCACCCATTCAGCCAATGTCCAAATTCCCAGGTTCCCCTGACGGCTTTACTGCCCTGCAATCGGAAATCAGGGCATGTGGAGCATAGAGGCTCCTATAACGAGGGTGCAGGAAGGCTGCAAGGTCATTTAGCGTGTCCGTTGTTGTTTATCGAGGGCACCGGGGCTTCGTTGGGAATGGAGGGCCTGGTCTCGTTTACCATCAAGGCCCAGCCCAGGCCAATCAATATCCAGTGCGGGATAGCCACCTGAGGGCTTTCCAGGTACACATCGGTAGCCCCGTTGATGAGGTTGGCGATGGTACACACAAAAATAGCGATCAACAATGTGCGGTTGGCATAGCTATGGTGTTTACGGGCTAGGCTCCAAGCCACCGCCATCAGAAAGGTGACATAGGTCAGCAACCAGGCAATTGAAATCACCCAGCCCCCTCGAGCCAGAATGCCCATCAAGGCATTGTGGGGGTTGCGTAGCACATCCAGCGTATCGGCCTCGACGGTCTGGAAACCGTAGTGATCGGCTAGGTTGACCCCCCAGCCCAGCCCCATAAAGTAGTATTCGTTGGCCACAGCCTCGTTCCAGATGGCCGTCCACCAGGCTGAACGCCAGTTGGCATTCTGGGTGGTGGTACTGTCAAGCTGTCCAGCCTGATCGGGCTCGAGAAAAAACAACGCATTGGCAGCGAGTTGGTTGATGCTGATCTCCCGGTATCCCATGCTGATTCGCACATCGAATATCGCCAGCATGCTGACCACTACAAACACCGCCACAACCAGCCACAGACTGCGAATCTTGAAAGGTCCCTGCAAGACAAAGCCGACAATATAGGCTGCCAAAGATGAGCGACTGCGGGCAGCGGCAAACGCCACCAGCGCCAGAATCCAGGCCATAAAGGCCGGTGGTAAATAGCCCCGCACCCACATCACGGTAAAAAACAACAGCGGAATAATGGCATCAGTGGGTTTGTAGGTCAGGATGGGCACGGTGGTTTGGGGGAAGAACGGCAAGAAATCCACCAGAAAAATAAAACCTGCAATCGAGATACTCATGCCCAACAAGACTGCCCAGACCATCTTCAACATCAACTGCGCCAGCGTGAGGTCATCCAACAACACCAACAACTTTCGGGCGGCGAAATAAGCCAAAAACCCATAAATCCCGTAGTAGAGGGTAGCAAAGCTGCGAATCACTTCCAGTGGAGGCTGTTCTAAAAACCAAGCCGAGTAGATAATCTGGCCCAAACCAAACAGGAAAACAAACACAAACAGCCAGGCTGAAAGCTGACGGGGAAACCGAAACCCCCCCGACCAAATCACCAGTGCCAACCCTGCTAGCATGGCGACTTCTCCAATCAAAATCGGATAGTAGCCGATATAACCAAAGGCCCGGCTGAAGGCCCAATACCCGGCTACCAGTACCAAAAGCAATCCACCCAGAAGCATCGAAGGGCGCACAACCCACTTGCTCGAGCTATTAATCAGCATCTTATAAATCTCCTCTGGGTATATCGAAGGACATGACTCAATACGTTTACACCCTCAATCAATACCCTTACAAGGGGACAGCTCTTGGGTGTTTCAGGGCACGAGGTGTATTTCATTCGGGGGTCTCCATTGCCACATATCCGCCAAAAACCTTCAGACCAATATATAACCGACTTGGGGTGGTTTGGGTTTGCAGCGGTTACGCCCAACGTTACAAACCGATTATTCTGTGTGAATCATCGGGCCCGTTCAGTGCATGGGGAGCTTTTTGACCGATGGGTTTTCCGAACTTGCCAGTATTCGTCTATACAACTGCACCATTCGCTCTGCCCGAACCAACTGGCTATTGGCCTTGACGTACTCCCATCCTGCCTTGCCCATGCGGTGCCTTAGCTCGGGGTCGGCATGAAGCTTTCGAATCCCCTGGGCTAGCTGCAAAACCACCTCGCTGGGCGTGGTGACGGGAACCTTGAGCGTAGCGGTATCGGGCAACTGATAGCCCACCCCTTGATGACCCAACGTCAAGACAGGCAAACCCTGGGCCATGGCCTCGAGGGTTACATTACCAAAGGTGTCCTGCAAGCTGGTAAAGACAAAAATATCTGATTGAAGGTACAGATCGCGCATTTGATGCCAATTCACCATTCCCAAAAACTTCACTTTATGGCCCGGATTCAACTTGGCCGCCTGGGCCTCCCAAATCCCACGGAGTGGCCCATCCCCCGCCACCAGTACCCGCAGGGGCAAATCCCGTAGATGCTCGAGGGCTTCCAGTAGCAGGGGCAGCCCTTTCCTGGGTTCAAAGCGACCCGCCCAAAGCAGGGTCAGGCATTCCTTGGACTCGCGCCCTGGAAACATCTTGGGAATGTGTTCATCCGCTATACCAATAATGTTAAACATCTCCATCCGCTTGGCCCCAGCTAATCGCAACACCTCCACAGTTTCTGGGTTGATGGTCAGAATGATGGCCGATTGCTGTACGGCCTTGCGGATGGTGGGCACCCAGGGTAGCAATCTAACCCGCAGGGTTCGTAGAAGTTCACTGCGCCAACCGGCCCCAAAATAGTGCCGGAACGCAATTGGGGCTACCTGACCTCCCCCAACCGGCCCCCAAACAAATGGGATTGACAACCGCCAGAACTGCGGAGCCGAGCTGATGGTTGCCCAACTCACGTAGTGAATCAGATCAAAGGCTATTTCCTGATGTAGCTTTTTAGCCGCCTTATAGGCTTCCTGTTGCCAAAAAAGATAATGCAGACGCAATTTTCCCAGATGATGAGTATCCCAGGGATTCATCCAACCCGCCCGTTGCACGAAACAAAAATGCAAATTGGGGTTGGGATGTTTGGCTAAAAAATTCTCGATGTTCTGACGATACTCAGGATGGGTAATGACCCACACTTTGCAGTGACGCGAAAGCGACCAGGCCCACGACCAGGTGATGGCCTGCTCTGATCCGTGATCTGGGCTGCAGGCAAAGCCCACCAGGAGAATTCGCATTGCTAAAACCCACCCTTACTTACCTTACTAGATTCCCCCTCATACAACAGGTTATTTTCCGTTCTGCCCAATTTCAGCGTCGCCGAAAGCTCGTACACCCAGAATCCATCGCATAATACGGATAGCTGATAGTCTACAGTGCATGGCCTATGGTCTAGGGAGGTCGCTGGTGCCCAACCATCACTGCCTTCGAATCAGATGTTTCCAGGCTGCCGACTGGACTGTTTAGACGCCTCTACAACGCTGTACTAGGGCGGTTCGCGTATGGATCCCACCCCGAACCCTCCTTAGTGAAGTTTTCGACGGCCGATGCCCCCATGCTATTTCCTGAAAACGCCCTAATTCTAAAAAAATTTCAGGGAAACATACAAGGCTTTGCGGTAGGGAGTATTGGCGAGAGCCACTGCTGCGTCCACGGGTATTGTTCGGGCTATCCCTCCACCTGGTGAGCAAGTCGGCAACGGCATGGACGCAGTTCGCTCGAAAAACCATTTGCTGCCAACCTGTCCTTTATCCGTTGACGACCTACTACTCCCAGGAATGCACTTA
>JBBIUP010000139.1:0-2862 GCA_037440185.1 Meiothermus sp.
ACCTGGGCAATGCCACGGTCTTCCAGCTTCCAGGGCACCTCCTCGATACGGACAAAATCCTGGGCGGCCTCGAAATCTTCCTCGGAGGCCGCTGCAAAGCCCAGGGTAACTGGGCCGGACGGCACACCTTCTGTGAGGGCCAGCTCAAAGTGGGCATCGTTCTCCGAGGAGACCAGCAACGAGGTCTGGTCAAAGCGCTCGGAGACTTGCAGATCCAAAAAGCGGGTATAGAAAGTCACAGCGGATTCCAGGTGCCGCACGGTCAGATGGACATAGGCCAGACGGGTGGTATACATCCAGAGTATTCTGGAACGCCCAGACCAACAGGTCAAACCGTTAAGCGGGCAGGCTATTTATGGCGCCAGGGGCAATTCCTCTGGGCCCACTTTTTAGGCGTGTGGGGCCCTTACCCATGTTCTAGCGTCACCTGCCTGGGTACAATTACCGCCATGAAAATCGAGTTTCGCGAAAACGGCTCCATCGGCATCGAAACAGGCGGCAGGTACGTCTTGCGGCAGGGCGACCAGGAAGTGGTCATCGAAAAACCCAAGGTCTCGCTGTGTCGCTGCGGCCATTCGGCCAACAAACCCTTCTGCGACAGCTCGCATAAAGCAGCGGGTTTTATCGCCCCGGCAGCGGTCATCGAGCTGGACACACAGTAGAGCTCTGAGTGTAGGGTTAAGCACTGAACCCGTAACCCAGGCAGGGTTTGTGCAGCAGGAAGACAGTGGAGTCTGACCAAAACCGGGTGCGGCGGCAATTGCGCCAGCGATAAGATGGCGGGCGGAGGGTATTATGCCAATGCGCTACCGCAAGTTGGGACAGTGGGGTCTGAAAGTTTCGGAGATATCGCTGGGGGCCTGGGTTACCTATGGCGATGCCGTGAACGACCTCGAGCGAATCAAAACCATCACCCGCATCGCCTACGAGGGCGGCATTAACTTTTTCGACAATGCCGATGTGTACGCGAAGGGGCTGGCCGAAGAACTGATGAGCAAAGCCCTCCTGGATCAGTTTCCCCGCCACGAGTTGGTCATGTCCAGCAAGGTCTTCTGGCCTACCAGCAACGATGCCAACGGGCGCGGCCTTTCGCGCAAGCATGTGAGGGAAAGCCTCGAGCGCAGCCTGGGGCGCATGGGCACCGATTACCTCGATCTCTACTTCTGCCACCGCTACGACCCCGAGGTGCCCATGGAAGAAATTGTTAGCACCATGAGCAACCTGGTAGACCGGGGAATGGTGTTGTACTGGGGCACCTCCGAATGGCCGGCGGCCCGCATCGTAGAGGCGGTGCAGTTGGCCAAAAACAACGGTCTGCACCCGCCGGCAGTCGAGCAGCCGCAGCACTCGATGCTCTACCGCGGGCGAGTCGAACAGGAAATTCTGCCCGAGACCGAGCGCTTCGGGATGGGCATGGTGGTCTGGAGTCCGCTGGCCATGGGTATGCTCACCGGGCGCTACGACAAGGGCATCTCCAAAGACAGCCGCTTTGAGCGCTACCCCCAGTTTGGCAACCGCTTCCTAACCGACGAAAACGTAAAGAAAGTCAAGGCCCTAAAAAAGGTAGCCGCCGAGCTAGGCCTCACCCGCGCCCAGCTAGCCCTGGCCTGGGTCTTGCGGCAAAAGGGGGTGAGCAGCGCCATCACCGGCGCAACCAGGCCTGAGCAGCTCGAGGAAAGTCTGGGCGCTGCGGGCGTGGATTTGCCCCCAGAGACTGTGGACAAGATCGAAAAGATACTGGGAGACCAGTCTAAAGGTTAAGGATATATTTGGCCAGGCGCACGATATCGTTTTGCAGGTTGAGGGTCTTGCGCTCGTGGGGACGGGCCTTGAGTTCGCGTATTTTTGCAGCAATTTTGCGGGGTTGGCGGATGTAATACCCCAGTTGTTCGTGCCGAATCAACTCCACGTTTCCGTACTCCTGCGGCCATACATAATCGCAAACAATCAGGTCTTTGTGTTGGGATAGCACCTCAGCAATGGTGGCAGGGCCGGCCTTGGAAACCACCGCGTTGGAGACATTGATCAGTTCGTACATTTGTTTGGTGAAGCCAAACAAAATCAGGTTTGAAAGCCGGTTTTTCTCCTTGAAGACCTCGAGCTGCCGGTAGAGTTTCTGGTTATAGCCACAGACCACCACCACATTGATGCCCTCGATTCTGACCAGCTCGCGCACCAGCTTGAAGCTGATTTTGAGGCCGGCCCCGCCCCCCGTCACCAGCACGGTATAGGGATGGATCAGGCCCCACTCCTCGCGCAAGCTGACAATTTCGCCAGGGTCTAGCGGTTTGTCGTATTTGGGATCAATCAGGGTTTGAAAGTAGTGCAGATTTTCGGGGGGAACCCGGTAGCGACGGGCGATGCTATAGGCTTCGGGGCTGGCCACCACATACTGGTCTTTGGTGTCGATAAACCAGTACAGGTGCGGGCTGAAAATATCGCTCACCACGGTGAGGGTTTTGGGCTTATGCTTCCTGACATAGGGCAGCCGGCGAAAACCGTGGTTCACTGGATAGCAGTAGATGATCTTGTCGGGGCGAAACCCTTCCAGGTATTCGTTGATGGCCGGAGCCATCCGCATCCCCAACACTCGAGCAAAGGTGTTAATGGCGGGACGGGTCTGGTAGAAAGCCTGGAATACGGTAAAGAGCCAGCGCTGCTTGTTCACGGCAAAGTTGTAGCCATCCTGGATGGCCTGGGCTATCCAGCGCGGCCCCACATCGAAAAAATTGAACAGGCGTACCTCGGATTCAGGCTCGAGCTCGATCAGCAATTTATGTAGGTTTTGTGCCAGGGCAAGATGCCCGCCACCTGCTTTTGTGTAGACCAACAGAATTCGTTGCGGCATAAAGGGCGCAGTAT
>JBBIUP010000139.1:2962-6089 GCA_037440185.1 Meiothermus sp.
ATCGCGGCCAGGCTGTACCATTCATAGCAAGCCTCCGACTGCCAGCGAAAACGGGTTAGAGCGGTGGTCAAGCATTGCACGGCCTCATCGGGCTGGTGGCGATCCAGGGCATTAACCCCGAGAATCAGTTGCGACATGGCAAAGGCGGTCTCGTTACCCAGGTTGCGGGCCTGTTGCTCGGCCTCGAGACCCAGTTTCCAAACGGTATTCTTGTACTCGAGGTCTTCCTCACGCTCCATCAGCAACTGCCAGGCTCGAGCAATTAATGCCTCCACCTTTTCGGTCATTACGCTACTTTCAACCATAAATGGGGAACCCACTTCCAACTCCTTTTTGCCGTGAGAAACGCCATGTAAACGCTTCCACGGCAACCTACTAAGTATAACAGGGATTGGAGTCACGATAAAGGCTATTTGTACTTAACATTCATCAGTTGTGCGAATTTTATTTACACTGCAAATTTATCCTCTGTTCGCACGAACTACATGGTCGAGGAATTGAGAGTGCGATTAGGCCAAATTTCGCAGATTTTTCACAGGCATTTCAAAGTTGTGCAAATGGCCCTTATCAATACCAGGCTTCGGTGTGGATACTGCATGCAAAAGTCGGTACCAAACACCATACGGTTGTCGTCTGAATTCCGGCTCAAAACGAAAGTACATCTTCTCTGACGGTCGGCATACCTCCGAAATCCGCAGTGAAATCAACCCAGCGGCTGATGGCAAAGCCACACCCCACTTTGGGCACGCCAACCCTCCGATAGCTCGATGTTTTTGGCGGGTGGCGGAACCGCAATCACCTTGTGCCCTACAATGCTGAACTCAATCGCCGTAAACAGCTTGTCGAGCGCCTGCCCTAGTGGACGGGTTTCCAGTGGACTGAAACGCAAATGGGGCAGCCTGGCCTCGAGGCTCTTACAGCCTGCATAGGGCAGCAACTCGGCAGGGTCGCGCCAGCGCCGCGGAGGCCCCACCAACAACTCCGCCAACACCAGCGCCAATCCCGGATGACGCCGCAAAAATTCCTCGGGGTCGAACTCGAGCGAAAGCTCCAGGTTCACCTCTACGTCTTGCCATACTTCGCGCTTTACAGGACTCGCCATGGCTCAGCTTGCAATAAATTGAAGTTGAGGTCAAGGGCAAATAACCTGTTCCAGACGAATAATATAGCGACATGCGTTTTGACACTTTTCGCCTGTAAGTGTCAAAACACGATGCAAAAAAAGTCAGTTGGTAGCAAACCAGTGTAGCCAGCGGGCCCTGGCAGCGAACTCGGCATGGCGCTTGAAGGCATTGGCGTGGGAATGGGTCTCCAGGGCCTGGGCTGCATCGCCGGTATAGCCCCAGGCCAGGGCAATGGCTTTCAGACAAGACCACTGTCCTTGCTCGTCGTCTAGAAAACGATAGACCGCGAGCGCCCTCGAGAATAACCCAATAGCCTCGTGGGTATCCCCTGCATACAAACTGGACACACCCCAGATAAAAAGGCTCTGCGCCCAGGCCCGGTTGTCGCCCTTTCGCCGCGCCAGGTGTTCTGCCCGACGGGCCGGTACGGCAGCCTCCAAAGGTTGCAGTTCAAGCATGGTCCACGCATCTCTGAGAAGTTGTTGCAGGCTTTCGCGCACAGTGGGGTGGTGGATGTCGGTCAAGGTGCTCATCACTCTTAGTCAGGGTAGCAGCTTATACGGGGTTGCTCGGCACATTCGTCACCAACGGGTTTTACTTAACGCTCACCGGCAATTCTTGGGCTAAATATCACCAGGCTCGAGGGTTGCAAGACACGCAGCCAACTTCCCGCCTCGTTCGGGTAGGCTAGTGCCATGGTGGAAAGCCTGAAACGCATCTTGCCCCAGAAGGTCAGCACCTCCCCCGCCGACCTAGAGACCCACGGCAAAGACGAGAGTTATCCGGTACACCACCCACCCATAGCCGTGGTCTTCGCCGAGAACCTTTCCGACATTCAAACCACCCTGGCCTGGGCACAGGAAAACCGCATCTCGGTCGTTCCCTTTGGGGCTGGAACCAGCATCGAAGGACACGTCATCCCCCAAGGGCAAGCCGTCTCGCTGGATGTTTCCCGCATGAACCGGGTGCTCCAGGTTCACCCCGAAGATTTCATGGCTGTGGTAGAGCCTGGGCTCACCCGCAAGGCCCTGAATGAAGCCCTCAAAGGCACCGGTCTGTTCTTTCCTGTAGACCCTGGCGCAGATGCCTCGTTAGGCGGGATGGCCGCGACCAACGCCTCCGGAACTACCACGGTGCGTTATGGGGGCATGCGGCAGAACATCCTGGCATTGCAGGTGGTGCTGGCGGGGGGCGAGGTGCTGGAATTGGGCCGGGGGGTACGCAAGACCAGTGCCGGCTATAACCTCAAAGATTTGTTTATCGGCTCCGAAGGCACCCTGGGCATCATCACCCGCCTCACCCTAAAACTGCACCCCATTCCCGAGCACATCCACACCTTGCGGGTCTTTTTTGACAATCTGATCCACACCGCCCAGGCCGCCTACACCGTGATGGCCAGTGGCCTCCCGGCGGCCCGGCTCGAGCTGGTGGACGAGGTGGGCATCCAGGCCATCAACCGCTACCTGGGCCGCAGCTATCCGGAAAAACCTGCCTTATTTGTGGAGTTCCACTCCTCCACCCGCCAAGCCCTCGAGGCCGAATCCAGCCTGGCAATCGAACTGATGCAGGGAGCCGGGGCCATCAGCATAGACACCGCCCGCACCCAGGAAGAGCGCACCGCCCAGTGGGAGGCCCGGCACCAGGCCTACTGGGCCTTGGTCAACCTCTTTCCCGGCAAGGAATACCTCTCCACCGACACTGCCGTACCCATCTCCAAGATGCCCGATCTGGTGCAGTATTCCCACCGATTGCTGGGGGAAATGGGCCTTAGTGGCAACATCCTGGGGCACGTAGGTGACGGCAACTTTCACACCCTGGTGGTCTGCGAACCAGGCGACCCCAGGGCCGCGGTATTTTCCGAACGGTTGGTGGAGCACACCCTGGCACTGGGGGGCACCTGCACTGGCGAACACGGCATTGGATTGCGGAAGAAAAAATACCTGTTCAAAGAACACGGCCCTGCCCTGGGATGGATGCGCCAGATCAAACAACTCTTCGACCCC
>JBBIUP010000140.1:0-6083 GCA_037440185.1 Meiothermus sp.
GGTGCCATTCACCGCAGCAGTAGAGCCACAGGGAATGACCTGCCACCTGGGATAGCCCGGTGCAAAGATGTTGAACCCTTGGTTGCCGCCCAGGCTAAAAATCAGCGCTATAGATTGGCCGGCATTGGCGGTGTTGAAGGTCGGGAACGTTGCAACAGGGCCAAAGAACCACACGCCAGGCGCGGCCAGGTTCAGACCCACCACCACCGGGTCGTGGTCGGACACCCGGTATTGATCAGGGGCATAGAGGCTGTCAATCTGAGCAGCACTTTTGAAGTTGGTGTTGTAATCGAGCACGCTGGGCTCATCGGCGTTGATGTGATACTCGGCCACCCCCGACACCTGCGCACTCAGCGAGGCCGAGGCCAGAGCGTGGTCGAGGTAGCCCCACTGCCCATCGAACACATACGAATACGCATCGGGGCCCAGACGGGTCTCGAGCAGGTTGGTATAGCCTGTGTTCTTGAGCGCGGTAATGGGGTCTTCCTGGGCATAGGCGTTGTAGTCGCCAATCAGCAGAATGTCCGGGTCGGCAATGCCGGTGGGGTGGGTGGCCAGCCAGGCCGCAAGCTGCTGCGCGGCATTGGTGCGTACCGCATTGCAGTTGCCCTGCCCATCGCCCTGGTCGGGCAGGTCGCAGGCCGAACCCTTGCTCTTGAGGTGGTTCACATTGACGATAAAGATAGCCGCATTGGCATTTTGCTGGAAGGCCTGGGCCAGCGAAGCCCGGTTGCGCGGGCCACTATCGCCCCCGTTGACAAAAGCGGTGGTATTGAGCACCGCCGTCTGGCCTACTGGCGTCACGCGGGCCGGTTTGTAGATCAGGCCCACCTTGATAGCATCGGTGCCCAGGGCATTGACCTGACCCGTAGCCGCGTCGGCATCAATAAAGGCATACGTGCCCGGTGCAGTGGCTTCGTTGAGTTTACCCACCAGGAAAGCAATCGCGCTATCGGGGCCATAGCCATCGTTCTCGAGCTCGTTTAAACCCAGTACATCGGGGTTCATGGCCAGGATGGCCGCCACCGTCTTGGGCCACTGGCGGTTGAACTCGGCCAGGGTATCGGCTCCACGGCAGTCGGTGGGAGCACCTCCCACCCCGTTGGTACAGTTGTCCACCGTGTCCGGCAGCCCATCAAAGGTGTTGAAGAAGTTGAGCAGGTTGAACCCCACCACCGTCAGCGTTCCACCCACGGCTGGAACTGAAGTGGGACGTGGATTGGCCGCCACAAAATTCACAGCACCATTCAACGCACCAATGGGCCGCACCCGGTAGGCATTCCCGCTAGCGGCATTGCCCGCCCAGGTGTAGGTCATCACCCCCACAATGCCGGTGGCGGTGTCGCCGCCGCGCAGGGTGTTGCTGGCGCTGAGGGGCTGTCCACCCCGCCCAAACAGGATGGGGTCGGGGTTCTGGTTTTGCAGGGCGTCGTCCAGGATGATGCGGTTGAGGTTGTTCTGGGCTTGCAGGGCATTGGCGGCGGCACCAGGGGTGGTCACGTTGGTGGGTTGCTTGAGCCGCCCGCCCGACGAGAGCACCACCTGCCCAAAGCGCCCAAGCTGGAAGTGCTCGGTCACATAGAGGGTCTGGGGCAGCCGCACCAACATGCCCTCGTAGCGCTCGGCCTCGGTGGCCGAAGCAAAGGGCAGGGTCACATCTACAGGCGTGACGGTTCCGGTTCCGCACTTGGTAATGGAGGTTGCGCTAACCTGGGTCTGATCCTGGAACTCGCCCGCCGTTCCAACCACCCGCACCACGTCACCCAGGCTCACGCTGTCGCTGTTGCCGTTGAACACAAAGATGCCATCGGAAGTATTCACATTCCCGTCACCGCTAGCATCTTGAACATAGAAGCCCCGCAGGGTAGGAGAAGGGCCTTCATAGTCGCCCACCACCACGCCCTTGGTCGCCACGTTGCCTGTGATGGCCGCAACAAGCCCGCTGCCCTGGATCTGGTAGATGGGGGTATGCGGCAGGTCGCAAACAGTCACTGGGTTGAATGGAAGCAAAAAGTCGGCGGCCATGTTGTCGGGCGGGTCGAGGGTATCCACATCCGAGACCTGGGGCGCAAAAACCGTGAGGGTACAGCTCTCGGTAGAGACGAAATCGGTGTTGGGGTTGATGACAAACTGCGTCGAGGTGGCGTTGGCCGTGACCACCGTATCGGCCACCGTGCGCGCTCCGCTGGTGGAACAGGTAATGCCAAACCAGTTGCCGCTCACGTTCACCGGTTCGCTGAAGGTGAGGGTCAGGTTGCTGTCGGGGTTGATGGTGCCGCCCGAGGCCGGAACCGTGGAGACCACACTGGGAGCCGACTCACCGCAAAAGTTGCGGGCCGAGGCCGTATTGCGCGGATTGGGCGCTGCCGCTTCAAAATCGCCAGCGTTGTGGTCGGTCTCGGTACAGCCGTTGCTCTTCCGAAGGGCAGCGGTGGTGTTGGAGAGTGTGGGGGCCGCACCCGAGCCTTCAAAAAAGTTGGCGTTGCCGTATCCCACCAAATCAACAATCTGGGCAAGCTGGGCAGCGGAGCAGGGTGCAGAGCCACCATTGCAGCCCAGCGAAGCAGTGCTCGATACAAGAGCAACCTTCCCGGCCCCCGCTGCCATCGCAATCGGGGTGGGATCAATCAAATCCGGCGCTGGAAGCGCTACGCCTGCCGTACCCCCAGCCTGCTGCACCAGGTAGTACTGTCCTGGCTGTAGGGTCACGTTCGGCAACTCGGTGAGTTGAGTACTGCTTGCGCCGAAATTGCCGGTTCCCGTAGCACTGGCGTATTGGATAGACCAGCCATTCAAAGCAACCGGCGTGGTTCCACGGTTGAACAACTCCACAAAGTCGTGGGTATAGGGAGCTCCGCTGTTGCCACCCCCGCCATACACCTGGCTAATCACCACCCCATCGGAAACCGCTTGAGCGGTTAGCCTGGCTTGGGGTTGCACGGGCGGGGCCTGCGTGCACGCCGCCAGCACAATCAAGACCAGCGATAAAACACCCACACGTAAAGATGGCTTCATACATCCTCCTGGCCGAACTGTATTGACCCACCGTCAGGGCAGTGTAGCATCCAAACTCCTGGCAAAAAAACGGTTAGGTATAGCCTAACGCACAGGTGCGTTTCTTTTCGACATTACATGGGCATATCTTTTGTCAAAAAAAATACCCCACTCCGGATATGGAGTGGAGTAGCGGAAGAGATGGGACTATTCCGAGGCGCCGATGCCCTCGAGGCGGGTCAGGAAATCGGCATAGCCTGGGAAGACCTCGAGCACCCAGGTCTGAAAGCTGCGATCCAGGCCGAAGAAAAAGCCCATCGCAAAGAGCACCATCACCACCCCAAACCCCCGCTGGACACCGGATAAATTGTTCATCAGGCCGGGGATGCGGCTGAGCAGCCTGCGTCCGCCCAGCATCACCGCCAGCATGGGAATTGCGGTTCCCAGCGAGAAGGCCAGCGTCACCAGGGCGGCTTGCCCGGTCACGCTGCCGCTGAGGGCAAGGGTGATTACACCCGCCATAATGGGGCCCACACAGGGTGTCCACAGCACCCCCAGGGTGGCCCCTACGGCCGTGCCCCCCCAGAACCCATCGCCCTGTACCTGGGGCAGTCTGCTCAGGCTCCGGCTGCTCAAACCCTCGAAGCCTTTGTGCAGGGCAGGTACCCATAGCACCAGCCCAAAACCCAACAACAACGCTATAGAGACATAGCGCAGCGTATCGGGGGGAATGTTCAGGGCTGTGACAAGGGCACTGAGGAAGAGCGTCACAACCGTGAAGGATGCCACAAAACCCAGGATGATGCCGTAGGGCCGCAAGCGCCCCCCCACCGCACCCGAGAGCAAAAAGGGCAACACCGGCAACACACAAGGCGAGGCTACCGTAACGATACCGGAGAGGAAAGCAAACAGGGCTGTCAGCATAAGCAGGAGCTTGGCGACGATGCAAGGCGTAGAGGTTAGAGGGCCGCGAAGAACAGAACTTTTATCGGGTATTCGCCACGATCTCGGCCAGGTTGCCACCGCTCCACTTTTTCAAGGCATTACCTTTGGCATCCACCAACACGAAGGTGTGTTGACGAACGATGCCGTATTTGCTCTTGAGGGTGGTTTCTTTGTCGTAATCGGTTTTGAAGATCACCAGTCCTTGGGGGATTTCGCCCAATTTAGCGTTGATGTCGCGGTCGGCGGCTCGGCAGGTGGGGCACCAGCTTGCTGCAAAAAACAACACCCGCTTCTGGTTGCTGGCCTCTTCAAAAGCCTTGGCACTGTATTCCATATAAGCGCTGGACTTGGTCATGCTGCCTTGCGCCTGGGTCTCTGCCACCTGCATCCACACCACCGCTACCACAACACCCAGCAATCCCCACAACAGTTTTTTCATTTGATCCTCCTGGTGGCCCGATTTCGACCACTTGAGGGGCTGTACGTAGGCCCCGCGAAAATCGGATATAGGGCAGCTTCGTATAAGTTGCTGTACCGTGTTCAGAAACGTGTTTGGGGAATTCTTTGACGCCCAAGGCGGCCTCGGCGACAGAACTTGACAAAAACTGCACAGAAGCTTCTCTGACGAACCAATGGGGCGGTTTTCAAATAGCTGAAACCACCCCAGGTTTCGTACATCGGTGTGCCTTCTGCGGCCAGTGCTCTCACGTAGAATGGCCTGGTGTCGTTGTCTTTCCAGTTGCGAGGCGCACTTTACTACTTTGGGTTTTGGGGAGCCAATGGACTGTACCAGGGCTTTCTGGCCGTGCATTTCCGCGAGCTGGGGTTAAGTCCAACGCAGATTGGCATAGCAATTGCACTCTTTCCTTTGTGCAATTTGCTCTTCAGCCCGCTGGTGGCAGCCTGGGCCGACGCACGGCAAAAGCGGGTAGCTGTGCTCAGCGTTTCGCTGCTGGCTCTGGCGTTATCGCTGGTAGCGCTTTTTTTTGCCCAGGGCTTTTGGGGAGTGTTGCTGGGCATGGCGGCCTTGGGGCTAAGCCAGGCGTTTGTGGCCCCGCTGGCGGATAGCCTGATCGGGCGAATGGCCAGCCGAAATGGCCTCGAGTATGGGCGTATGCGGCTGTGGGGTAGCCTGAGTTTTGCCCTTGCTTCCTCGCTGGCAGGGCTGGCCTGGGCCCGAATCGGATACGAGGCCATGTTTATCGTGGCAGCGCTGGCTACCCTGCCGTTGCTGGGCGTGGCCCGCACTTTACCCGAAGTCTCGGTGGAGGCAGGGGCTCGAGGGGATTTATTTCAAACCTTGCGCGAACTGTTCCTGCACGACCGGGGCACCTTGCTGCTGCTCTTGGTTGTGCTGTTGATGGGATTTGGGCTGGGGTTGGCGGCCCCTTTTCTGGGATTGGCCATCCAAGACCGGGGTGGGGCGGCAGCCATGGTGGGATTTTTGTATGGCACCATCGCGCTGGTGGAGGTGTTGACCATGCGCTACGAGCGCAGGCTTTCCCGCTGGCTGGGCGACGCAGGGGTGATGATGTTGGCCTCGGGGCTGTATGCCCTGGCCTATGTGGGGATGGCCCTGGCGAACCATCCAGCCCTAATGCTGGCCTGTGGAATGGTGGTCGGGATGGGTTTCGGCCTATTCTTCGTGGGTTCGGTGCGTATCATTGACGCCCGTGCCAAGGCCCATCAGGTCAGCACCCTGCAAAGCTTTCGCAATGGGCTGGCGTTTGGTCTGGCCCATTTGATTGCCGGGCCGGTGGGGGGCGCGCTCTACCAAGCCCAGGGGCCAACGACGCTGTTTTTGCTGGTATCGTTCTTTTTCTTGCTGGCCTTCTTGTTGTTGTGGGGGGCTCGAGGTGCGATCAACACCCTACCACCCCATACCCTGACCCAAAGCAAAACCCTGGCCTAAAGCGGCCAGGGCGAGGGAGGAGCAAGTTCAGGTCGCTTTACCCCTGGTGTTGACCTTGAACGCAGCCCAGATGGGGCAGAAGTTGAGGGTCGCGGTTACGGCCATGATGATCCCCAGCAACCCAAACACCCAGGCCCAGATGCCGCTGCTACCGAAAAGGGCGATCAAAAAGAACACCACCGCCAAGATATAACGAACCAACCGATCTGTGCTGCCTACATTGGGAATCATA
>JBBIUP010000141.1:0-6015 GCA_037440185.1 Meiothermus sp.
GTCTGCGTTGCGTCTGCTAGGGAATGGCGTGAGCCATAGCCACTATGTGGCTAACCTACAGGGGGTGGCGTAAGCCATAGCCACTATGTGGCTAACCTGGCCCAGACGCAGGTTACGCACTGGGGCGTGGGCCGCGCGCGGCCCACGGGTGCTTGGGGTTCGAGTTTCCTAGCGGCAAAAAATAAGCCTGGAACAGCACTTCTCCTTGTGAAGATTGCGGTGTTCTTTCTGAAAACTGCTCTAAGGGGATTACTTGCGTAATCACTGGAGTGGGTCAACCACAAGTAATCTCCCGACCAGAGGTTGGACTACCTCGGTTGATATTTCAGCCATCACCTTAAGCAGGTATCAGGCGGGTACCAGGCTATATATAAAGCTCTTACTAAAGGGTTTGGTCTCCAGAAGTCCGTTTACATCGGCCAGTGTAACAGCCTCGACCTTACGGGCCACCTCGCTCAGGGGCTCGTAGGTCTGGTTGTAGACATAGTTGATGCCCACGCTCATCAGGCGTTGCATGGGGGTTTCACCAGCAAACACCAGTGCAGTAGCCAGCTTATTTTTGGCCTGCTCGAGCTCTTCTGAGCGCACCCCCTGGCGCTCGAGGCGGTCTAGCTCCTCGCGCAACACAGTCTTCACTGCTTCCTCGTTGGCGGGATTGGTCTGGGCATAGACATAAAACAGCCCGGCCCGATCGGCCTCATCCACCCCGGCCCCCACCGACTCCACCAGTCCCTTATCGGTGAGCGCCCAGTACAGGCGACTATTGCCCTCCTCGCCCAGGATGTTGGCCAGGATATTGGCCGCGTAGCGCCGAGGGTCTTGGGCCGCAACACCAGGGGCCAGCAGCGCCAGGTAGGTCTGAGTGGCCTTGGGATAGGGCTCGCGCAGCTCTCCCACGGTTCCGCTTGCTTCGGGATAGGCCCTGCTACAGTCGCCCTTGGGCCAGGCAGCGGTGAGCTGTTGTACCTGCCCCAAAGTTCGCTCCCAGTCCACCTTGCCCGCCAAGGCCAGTACCAGATTAGAGGGTGCATAGCGCCGCGCCTGGTACTGGGCCATCTGGTCGCGGGTCAACTCGCTAATCGAACGGGTCGTACCCAGCACACTATTGCCCAGCGGATGCCCCGCAAAATACCGCGCCCGCCCCCAGTCAAAAAGCATGCTGTTGGGGCGGTCTTCATAGAGGGCAATTTCTTCGAGGATGACCTGTTTCTCGGTGTCGAAGTCTTCCTGGCGCAGGGCCGGTCGCATCAGGTCGGTCCACAATTCAAGCAGCCTGGGTGCGAACTCCGGCAACACCGCCCCATAGTAGACAGTGTTCTCCTCAGAGGTATAGGCGTTGTACTGCGCCCCCATCTGGTCGAACTCGAGGTTCACCTCGAATCCATCGCGCTCTTCAGAGCCTTTGAACAGCATGTGTTCGAGAAAGTGCGACACCCCCGCCATTTCCGGCGTCTCGTCGCGGCTACCCGTCTTACAAAAATAGCCCAGGGCAACACTTTTAGCCTGGGGATTAACCTCTGCAATGACGGTCAGGCCGTTCTCGAGGGTGGCTTGCTTGAATTGCACAGCAGATTGGGTTTGGATCATGTTCACTCCGTAAAAAGTGGGATGGGGGTGGTAGACAGTAGCTGGTAAAAGATACGATTGAGGTGAGCTTTTGCGGCAGTTGACTGTTCGCTGTTGGCAGTTGTATCTGAGCGACCCATCTACCACCCGCCATCAACCATCATTTCACTGCCAATTTCCTGGGCCCCAGGGTAGCGATCCAGGGGTTCTGGTAGGGGTTGGCGGCCAGGTAACGGTTGATGCGCGGCACATCCACAGCAGCAATCTGGGCCTCGATTTCGTCCAGGGTACGAATACGCCCAATCATATAGAGGTCGCGGGTCATGCTAGCAGCCCTCGAGCGCGACGATTCATCCTGCATTACCAGGGCTGAGCGCAAACCAATCTTGGTGCGCTCGAGCTCCTCCTCCCGCACCCCCTCCGATAAGCGGGCAATCTCGGCTTGCATCACGCGCAGGGTTTCGTCGGCCCGCTCGGGGGTGGTTCCAGCATAGGCAGTCAGATAGCTATAGCCTTTGATGCCGTTGGGTGAGGCATACACCGAGTACACCAGGCCCCGCTTCTCCCGCACCTCGGTAAACAGCCGGCTGCTGCTCCCTCCCGAGAGTACCTGGGAGGCCAGGCGGGCGCTGTAAAACTCGGGGTGGTCAAAGGAGATATCAGGATAAATCAGGCCAATCTGCACCTGGGCGGTGTCCTGCTCGAGGTAGATGGTGTGGGCAGACCGCAGCTCAATTGCCGGATTCCCCACTCCACCACCCTTCCAATCGCCAAGGGTGTTCAATATTGCTTCTTTGGCCTGCAGAAAGCTTACCCCCCCCACCAGGGCCAGTATGGCCCCCTGCGGGCCATACCGCTGGGCAAAATCTTCGCGCAGAACCTCGGCAGAAATGCTTTCCAGGTCTGCCTTGGCCCCACTCGGGTTGCGTCCGTGGTTGCTGGCAAATACCGCCCGGCGAAGTGCAGCAAACATCTTTTTGGGCGGCTGATCTTCCAGAGCCGCCAGTTCCTGCAAAGCAATCTGGCGCACGGCTTCCAGCGCTTCGCTGGGCAGGTGAGGATGCATGAGGACATCGCCATACAGCGATAGCACCGCCGGTAGTTTGTCGGCCAGAAACTGTGCAGCAAAGGTAGTGTGCTCGAGGGCGCTGCTGCTCCCCCGCCGCACCCCCAGATCATCTAGAGCATCGGCCAAAGCCCGCGCATCCCGGCTACCGGCCCCTTTCCAAAGCCAGCCTTCCAACAAGCCAGCAGCCCCCTCCATGCCTACGGGATCGTTCACGGCTCCTGCAGGAACCAGCAATTGCATCGCCACACCGGGGTTCCAGGGCTGTTCCTCCACCGCCAGCATCAGTCCATTGGGCAGAATTTCAACCTGAGATGAAGCCATATCCACCAAGTATACGAGTAGCCCACAGCCAGAACATGACATTTCAGACATTGAAGCGTTACGGGTTCTATTCGAATCATCAACAGTAAATAGCCCATCACCATCAGCAACTCGGTTCAACATCAGGCGTGTTTCAGTTCCAACCCAAGCCCCTTGAGCGGTTCCCGCGCATACCCAGTACAACGGCTTCGGTTGTACTGGGTCAATTACGCTGCACGGCGTGCAGCGTAATTGTGGGAAACGCGATTGGATACAATAGGTTGAGGAATCTGTGACCCGCGAAGAACTCAAAGCCCGCTTACTCCGCCCCATTCAGCGTGAACTCTCCGATGGTGCCCAAGACCGGGTGGTGGCGGGGGGCCTGGAGAAGCTGCTCGAGAACCTGGGCCAGCCCTTCCCCGAAGTCGGCAAGACACTGGCCGGTTATCGCCAGATGGACGTGGAAATCCGTAAGGTACAACTCGAAAAAGCCATCGAACTACTCGGGGGACAGGGAACAGGGAACAGGGGTCAGGCAGTTTCCCCCTTCCCGCCTTCTCTCTCCCCTGCTCTCCCTCCCACGGCGCAATCCTCAACTTTAGACATTCACTTCGACACCCCCATCGAGGCCATCAACCCTGGCCCCGGTAGCAAGAAAAAGCTGAGCGAACTGGGCATTCGGGTGGTACGCGATCTGCTGCACAGCTATCCCCGCCGCTATGAAGACCGCCGCACCCTGCAGGGGGTGCGCGAAGTGGAGGATGGCGCCAGGGCCACGGTGGTGGGCAAAGTCCTGAGCCGCGAACTCGTCAAGACCGCCAAAAAAGGAATCCAGCTTGTGCAGGTGCGCTTTCTGGATGCCTGGGGCTGGAAGTTTACTGGCATCTGGTTCAACCAACCCTGGGTACTCAAACAGATGCCAGAGGGAGCTAGCATCGTATTATCGGGGCGGGTGCAAAAACGCGGTGGCAATATCTCGCTGATGATTGAATACTTCGAGGACGAAGGCGGCGAGTCCCTCTCCACCGGGCGCATCGTACCGGTCTACCCATCCAGGGAAGGCATCTCCCAGGCTTTCTTGCGGCGGTCAGTTTGGCGGGCGCTGGAGGCCTATAGCCAGATCCCCGATCCACTAGAGCCTTACCTGAAGCAAGAATCGCTGATACCTCTAGATAAAGCCCTTCGGCAAGGCCACTTCCCCGATTCCGAGGAAAAACTCGAGCAAGCCCTCTACCGCCTCAAGTTCGATGAGTTCTTGCTCTTAGAACTCAAGGTGATGATTCAGTCCGGTGGCTCGGCGCTCTTGGGCCGGATGTTCAAGGTCACGCCGGAGATGGTGCAGCGCTTTCGCTCCACCCTTCCTTTTACCCTGACCGGTGCTCAGGAGCGGGTGCTGAACGAGTTACTGGAAGACATGCAGTCCGAGCGACAGATGGCCCGACTGGTACAGGGGGATGTGGGATCGGGCAAAACCGCGGTGGCCGCCGCAGCACTCTATGTGGCAGCACAAAATGGAGCCCAGGGTGCCCTGATGGCCCCCACCGAAATTCTGGCCAAGCAACACTTCGACAACCTGACCCGCTATCTCTACCCGCTGGGGGTTTCGGTGGATCTGCTGGTTGGCTCGATGACGGGTAGCGAAAAAAGAGGTGTACAGGAGCGGTTAAAGAGCGGTCAAACCCAGGTGGTAGTGGGCACCCATGCCCTCATTCAAGACGGGGTGGCGTTTGGCGATCTGGGTCTGGCGGTTATTGATGAAGAACACCGCTTTGGCGTGATGCAACGCCGCAGGCTGCTGGGCCAGCGACCCGACGTGTTGGTGATGTCGGCCACCCCCATCCCGCGCTCACTGGCCCTCACCCTGTATGGCGACCTGGAAGTCTCGCAGATTGACGAGTTACCCCCGGGTCGCACCCCCATCAAGACCAAAATCCTGACCCAGAAAACCCGCACCCAGGCCTATGCTTTTGCCCGGCAGGAAATCCAGAAAGGCCATCAGGTCTTTGTGGTCACACCCATGATCGATGAGAGCGAGGCTGAGGGCATGGGCGAACTGGCGGCGGCCACCAGGCTGCGCGAGGAGTTGGAAATCCTCCTGCCCGACGTACGTATTGACCTGCTGCACGGCAAGATGAAAGCCGATGAAAAAGACGCGGTGATGGAACGCTTCAAACAAGGAGCCTTTGATCTGCTGGTCTCGACCACCGTGATTGAAGTGGGGGTGGATATTCCCCAGGCCACCCTGATGGTCATCGAAAACGCTGAACGCTTCGGACTGGCCCAGCTTCACCAGTTGCGCGGACGGGTGGGACGGGGTGGTCTGGAAGCCTACTGCATCCTGATCGCCGGCGAGACCTCCAAGCGCACCATGAGCCGCCTGCGGGTCATCGAGGAATCCACCGACGGCTTCTACATCGCCGAGAAAGACCTCGAGCTGCGCGGCCCAGGCGAGTTGCGCGGGGTACGCCAGTCGGGAATGCCCGATCTGCGGCTGGGCGACCTGGCCTCCGATCAGGCGATCATCGAGCGGAGTCGCGAGTTGGCCAAGACCATCCTGGAAGCCGACCCCTACCTCGACAAGCCCGAACACACCCTCCTGAAGCGCGAGCTTCAGGCCAGGGCCGAGGCCATCGGTTTCCGCGAGGTCATTTGATGACAGCCTTGCCAGGGCAGGGTTTGATTTTTCCGGCTGGCCGTTACGGCTACACACCCATTCCTTGTACATCTGAATCCGCCACCCAACCTACCTGCGGTAACATGGTGCTATATGTCTTGGGTGTGGGTGGTGGCGCTCTTGGGGCTTCTGGTGTTGGTGGGCATTGGGGTTTACTACTTGGGCAGACGGGGCCAATCCAGCCCCCATCCAACCTCGGATGGCCCTAGTTCTCAGCCCTACAACCCCTCTGTATTTGTGGACATGGACGACAAGCCCCCCATGGAGATAGATTTCGATGCCGGCATCAAAGCCAATCGGAAAGCCCTGTCCAAGAACCCCAGCAAAGATGAAGCCTCCTGATACTTTGTCAGAGCGGTTCCCACGAATACCCAGTACAACGGTTTGGGTTGTACTGGGTACATCA
>JBBIUP010000142.1:0-5868 GCA_037440185.1 Meiothermus sp.
AGGGGATCGTCCCCAGCGATCTTTGGGGATCGGATCTCACATTTCAACTATGGAGACACTTAAGGATTTGCCCTGCTCTTGTAGCGTTTGATGGGACGCCCCACGCTGCCGTATTCCATTTCTACCGCTACAAAACCGGTCTGCTGCAAATACTCGAGATAGCGCCAGGCGGTAACACGGCTCACGCCCACCCGGTCTCCCACGTCATCCGCGCTCAGGGCATGCCCTGTGCTGCGCAAAATATGTTGGATTTGCTCGAGGGTGGCTGCATCAATCCCTTTAGGCAGCCGTTCGGGGTTGTTCACCCCCAGTAAGCGGTCTAGTTTCTTCTGGGTGAAGCTTTGTTCTTGGGCTGCACTGCGCCGCTGCAGATAGCGCTCGAGGGCTTGCTTGAGCCTGGCTTGCTGAAAAGGTTTGATCAGAAAATCCAATACACCATCGTACAAAGCCCGTTGTACGGTATGGGTATCGTTGGCTGCAGTAATCATGATGGCCTCAAAATCCAGATTCTGGCTTCGCAAGGCCCGGATCAAATCCAACCCCGTTCCGTCGGGCAAATACACGTCTACCAGCAGCAAATCGGGTTTGAGCGTCAGGGCCAGGGCCTGTGCTTGTCGCACGGTCTGGGCCTCACCCACCACCACAAAACCCGCCACCGCCCCCACCATCCCTCGGTTCACCTGCGTTACCCAGGGATCATCCTCGACCAGCAATACCTGCGTAGGGCTCATGGATTGCTGCTCGGCAGCGAGGGCAGGCTTACCTGAAATACCGTCAGCTCCCCCCGTTTGAAATGCTGTAAGATTCCGCCCAGCCCCTCGGTTTGCTGCTTGACTAGGCTGAGCCCCAACCCGCGCCCTTCCCCTTTGCTCGAGACGCCCCGTTCAAACACCCTGCTGCACAACTGCTCGGGTATCCCCCGGCCACTGTCCCGTACCTCTATCTGCAACCCTTCGGGATCTTCACCAATCATCACAACCACTTGAGAGGTGTTGCCTCGGGGTTGTTCCAGTACCGCTTCAAAAGCGTTCTCTACCAGATTTCCCACCATCAGCTCGAGGGCCTCCGAGACCTTCTCCCAGCCCGATTGCAGACTCGAGCCTGCCTCCAACTCGAAGCGAATGCCCAGCTCTTTAGCCCGCTCATATTTGCCAATAATCAAGGCTGCCAGTCTCGGCACTTCGATGGAAGAGATGAGGTTTTGCACTGTTCCTGTTTGTGAAACCTCGCTGCGAATCACGCCCAAAGCATCGTTGGGTTTGCCCAGTTGAATCAGGCCAGCAATGGTGTGCAGCCGGTTCATGAACTCATGGGTCTGGGCCCGCAACAAATCCGCATAGCGTTTGGTCTGGGTCAGTTCCTCTGCCATCTGCATGATCTCGGCCCGGTCTCGAAAAGTCACCACATGCTGCCCACTGCTCATTCGGAAGACCCCCACCAACACCGGCAGGGTACGAATACGCAGCAATTCATTCTCCACATAGTCCAAACCAAGTAGCCCGCTCTGGTACAGGTCAGGCCAGATATCCCGAATAGCCAGTGGGGTTGCGGAGTTGTTGGAAATACCCAGCATCTGGGTTGCTCTGGGGTTGGCCAGTTGAACCTTTCCGTCACTATCCACCACCAGCACCCCCTCTTGCAGGGCGCTCAGCACACTGCGATGCTGCAACACCAGGGCCGCGATCTGCTCGGGCTCGAGGTTCCACATTTCTCGCTTGATGCGCCGGCTCAGCCAGATGCTACTGATCAAGGCAAACAGCAGCCCCAGTCCAAACCAGGGCAGCAGGGTCAGGCTGACCCTCGCGGCAGTGCTCTGAAGGGTGGGCAGCAAGTACCCAGTCGAAACAACCCCCACCACCACACCAGAATCATCAAAGACCGGTACCTTACCCCGAATGGCCGTGCCCAAGCTGCCGGTGGCCAGGCTGATAATCTCCCGACCGGCCAGGGGCTCATCGTTATCGCCCCCCACCATCGGCTTCCCCAGGCGATCGGGCAGGGGGTGTGCCAGCCTAATTCCCTGCCGGTTGCCCACCACGATATAGTCAACCCCCACCTGCTCGCGGATGCTGTTGGCCAACGGATTAATTGTTCTGGAGGGCTCCGGGTCGTTAAAGGCCGCCACCAACGTTGGAATCCGAGCCACCGTGCGCGAAATCAAAAGGGCCCGCTCGCCATAATCCTTGCGTACTGACTGGTGCAACACATATACCTGGGTGCCACCCAGAATGACCATCAAAAAAGCAAACAGCGATACTTGCAGCAAAAAAAGCCGCAGTTGAATGCCCAGCCGCGGCCTTGGTTTGGGCCTTGGAACAAAATCCACGATTGATTTACGACTGGCGATGTTCACGGAGTCCTTGAGTGTTTTCAAGCATAGCGTAGATTGGGCTACATTCCAAATGAAGGCTGTGCTTCGTACCGGTGAACAAAATGTACGAAAACTTGACGCTGCCAGTTACCTCAGTAGAATCGAGGCACATACCAACTCAGGCTTGTCGGTGACAAATATGATTTTTGGCAACTACCGGCAATCCAACGTTTGTTTGTGCTCAGGAGGATTTACATGAAAAAATTGGCAATACTTGGCTTGGTTTTAAGCAGCATCGCGTTGGCCCAGTTCACCCCACGCAACCCCGAATGCATCGCCCCAGCGGGCGCCGGGGGCGGTTGGGACTTTACCTGTCGCAGTGTGACCCAGGTGATGCAAGATCTTAAAATTGTGGCCCAACCCATCAAAACCACCAATGTAACCGGGGCGGGCGGTGGGGTTGCTTATGCCAATGTGGTTACCCAGCGTGGTGACGATGCCAACCTGATTGTGGCGGCCAGCCCCGCCACCACCGTGCGGCTGGCCCAGGCCCAGTTCAGCCGCTTTACCGAGCGCGATGTGCGCTGGCTGGGTGCAGTGGCCGCCGACTTCGGCCTGGTAGCGGTGAAAGCCGATGCGCCTTGGAGAAACATGCAAGAGCTGGTGGTTGCCTGGAAGGCCGACCCCAGCAAGATTGCGGTGGGCGGCGGTAGTGCAGTGGGCGGTCAGGATCACATGAAGGTGCTGCTTCTGGGTCGGGCGGCTGGCATCGAGCCGCGCTCGGTCAAATATGTGCCCTTCGATGGCGGCGGTCAAGCCCTCACCTCGCTGCTGGGCAATTTCATCCAGATTTTCGCGGGAGATGCTTCTGAACTTCGTGCCCAGGTAGAGGCCGGCACGGTACGGGTACTGGGAATCATGTCACCCCGCCGCCTGCCTGCGCCCTATGCCAACGTGCCCACCCTGCGCGAACTGGGCTACAACGTGGACTGGGTAGTCTGGCGCGGCTTCTACGTGCCCAAGAACATGCCTGCCCCTGCTTTTGAGTTCTGGGCCAATGCGCTGCGTCAGGTAGAGCGCAGCCCCGAGTGGGCCAGGGTTCGCGAGCAAAACAGCCTGGGTCAGTTTTTCATGACCGGAGCCGAGTTCCAGGTGTTCATTGACCGTCAGGTCAATCAGTTCCGCAACCTCTCCCGCGAGCTGGGCATCATCCGGTAGCGGATGGCGCAGGGCCCATGGCTCAATAGCGAAGACAAAAAAAGTCTTTGGCTACTGGCTATCGGCCCTAGGCTATAGGCGTCTGTTATGGCAGACCGTATGGTAGGTGCGTTGGTGTTGCTGCTGGCGATGGGCTACGCGCTGGTAGCCAGCAGTATGCAGGTGGGTTTCTTGTCCGATCCGCTGGGCCCCCGGCCCTTTCCTTATATCATCGCTACTCTAATGGGCCTTTCGGCCCTGTGGTTGCTGCTGAAGCCCGACCCCAATCCCTCCTGGCCCGAGCGGGGTTTCTGGCTGCCCTTTGGTCTGGTGCTGGCCAGCCTGGTGGCCTATGCCTACCTGATTGTCCCCCTGGGCTTTATCCTCACCACAACCCTCGAGATGACCCTGCTCTCGGTTTTGTTTGGGGCGCGTTGGTGGCAAGGCTTGGGCGGTGCGCTGGCCTTTACGTTGGTGGTCTACTTCCTGTTCACCGAGGGACTGGGCGTGACGCTGCCGGCGGGCCGAATTTTTGGATAGGGGAGATCCATGGACATTTTTCAAGCGCTCCTCAACGGCTTTGGGGTGGCCTTTCAGCCCCTCAACCTGCTGCTGGTGGTGCTGGGTTGCCTGGTGGGTACGCTTATCGGGGTGTTGCCCGGCATCGGCCCCATCAGCGGGGTAGCCCTGCTGGTGCCCCTCACCTTTGCCCTCAAAATGCCGCCCGAATCGGCCCTGATTCTGCTGGCGGGCATCTACTACGGGGCCATGTACGGCGGCTCTACCACCAGCATCCTGCTCAACATCCCCGGCGAGACCTCCTCGGTGGTCACCGCCATTGATGGCAACAAGCTGGCCAAACAGGGGCAGGCCGGCCCCGCCCTGGCGATGGCAGCCTGGGGCTCGTTCATCGCCGGTACCCTCTCGGTGGTGGGCCTCATGACCCTGGGGCCTTTGCTGGCCCAGTGGGCCATCCGCTTCGGGCCTGCCGAATACTTTGCCCTGATGGTTTTTGGTTTCTCTACCCTTTCGGCCCTGGCGGGCAAGAACATGTTCAAAGCCCTTATTGCTACTGGCTTTGGCCTGATGCTCGCTACCGTAGGCCAAGACCCCCAGTCGGGCATCTCGCGCTACACCTTTGGTTTTTTGCAACTGGAAGACGGCATGGATTTTCTGGTGGTAGCGATTGGGCTATTTGCGGTGAGCGAGGTGCTCATGATCTTGGAGGAAAAAACCCCTGGTGCCATGCGAGCCCAGGTGGGGCGCATCTACCTTTCCTTCAAAGACTTCATGGCTTCGCTGCTGACGATTCTGCGCAGCAGCGTGATGGGCTTCCTGATCGGGGTTTTGCCCGGAGCCGGGGCCTCCATTGCCAGCTTTGTGGCCTATACCACCGAGAAGCGCCTGCTGGGTTCCAGGGCCCGTTTTGGCGAAGGCGACTTGCGTGGGGTAGCGGCTCCCGAGTCGGCCAACAACGCTGCTGCAGGTGGCGCGATGATTCCGTTGCTCACCCTGGGCTTGCCGGGCAGTGGCACCACCGCCATCATGTTGGGGGCGCTGGTGAGCCTGGGGGTGACGCCGGGGCCACAGATGTTTGAGAAAAATCCCGAAGTGGTGTGGGGCCTGATTGCCTCCATGTACGTGGGGAATGCGGTGTTGTTGCTCCTGAACCTGCCCCTGGTGGGCTTGTTCGTCCGGCTGCTGGCAGTGCCGGCCTGGTTCTTGATTCCAGCGGTGCTGGCCATCAGCTTCATTGGGGTCTATGCAGTCAACAACAACCCCTTCGACCTGCTCTTGATGGCGGTGTTTGGCTTGCTGGGTTATCTGATGCGCAAGTTCGACTTTCCCCTCGCGCCAGTGTTGCTGGGGCTGGTGTTGGGCTACCTGATGGAGATCAACCTGCGCCGGGCCATGACCATCAGCAACGGCGATGTGGGCTACCTGTTTAGCAGCCCCATTGCCATTGTGCTGTGGGTGCTGGCAGGGGTCTCACTGCTCTCTCCAGTGTTAATTGCCCGCTTCCGCAAACAGGGTTTGGGGCAGGGGGATGGGGAGTTGTAGGCAGGCTGGCAGCCTTGTCCTTGTGGATGCTACTAGCGCAATTCCTTGACTAGAACCTGTGCTGAGGCAAAGCACCCTGGATCGGTAAAAGCATCGGTGCCGGAGCCGTTGTTGGCGGCACGTACCCAAATGCTCACTGTGTGGATGCCTGTTGCCAGGCCCGTTACTACACCGTTCATCACTGCGTTGACCCCTGTCCCTGCGACTTCATTGCTGCGAACCAGGGCGCGGATTCTCCCGGTCGCTGTGGGGTTGTTGTTGACCCGCAATTCGAAGATGGCGGCATTCGAGTTGGTTAG
>JBBIUP010000143.1:0-5858 GCA_037440185.1 Meiothermus sp.
TACTTGTAGTTGACCAACTCCAGTGGTTACACAAGTAATCCTCTTAAGCCGGTATCAGAACGTGCCCTTCAGCACAACTTTTCAGATCCCTATGGTTTGTCACGGCCCAGAACCAGGCCGGGCGGCAAGGTCTGTGAAGTGCGCGATAAGCCTGGAAAGCATTTCGCATGGCCGGGATGGTGCCAATCTTTCTGAAGACCGCTCTATCTGACTACTTGCTCGAGAAAAATCGCCCAGTCGGTGGGCAATACCTCGCCCACCTCCAGAAAATTGCCCCTGGCTTGCTGGTACAGCCGGGCCAGGCTGCGGTGGTTTTCGCTCTTGCGCAAGGCCAGGCAGGTCAGGCGCAGCGCCTCCTGATCGTAGGGCTCGGCCTCGAGCAGGATGCGTCCCAGCCGGGCGGCCTCGAGGGGGTGGGTATCCAGCAGGGTCTGAATGCTGCCGCGCAAGGCGTGGTAGATCGCGCCCCGCACGGTTTCGTCGGCTTCCAGACCCACGTCCTGCAGATACGCACCGCGCCAGAGACTGGTTTGCTGGGTTCTGAGGAAGATTTCCGCGTCGCTTTCCAGAATCCCCAGCGCGTAGCCGGTGGTAGTGGTGGCGATAAGGCTTTGGCCCAGGGTGGAGCGGGTCTTGAATACGGTCTGCTTCAAAGCAGCGGAGGCTTCTTCATCGGGAATGCCGGGATATAGGGTTTCGATCAGCTCTAGCATGCTCACTTCGGCCCGACCAGCCATACGGGCTTGTAGCAACGCCGCAAGCAGTTCTTTGCGCTTTTGTCCACGCACGGCTTCGACTTTTTCATTTTGAGTGATCTGCATTGAACCCAACACTTCGAGCCGGGGCAGGGATTGCGGAGTTATTTTTGGGGGCAGGGGGGATGGGGCTAATTCGGGAAAATAGCGCCGGGCGATATAGACCCCGTTCATCAGGCCATGCGCTTCAAACCAGGTCAAACGGTGGCGGGCGCTGTCCAGATTCCCTGTCATTCGGTCTAGCTCCAGACCCAGCTTGTGCTCGTCTATAGCCACTTTTAGTGGGCGAGCCAGAGCTAGCGCCTGCTGCAAAACCCCAACCGCCTCTGGGCGCATACCCAAGGCTTCCAGGGCTATACTGCGTACCCACAGGGTGCGGAAGTTGTCGTGGGGAGAGTTTCCGGCGGCTTCGGCCAGGGTTTGCGCCTCGCTAGCCAAGTCTATTCCACGCTGGATGTACCCCGAGCGAACATTGGCCAGGGCCGCATCAAACAGGATTTCCCGCACCACCCTGGGGCTACCCATCTGCCGGGCGTAGCCGAGAGCAGTTTCGGCATGCTTGAGGGCCAACAATTTACTGATCGGGGTGTCCTGGGCCCCGTAGAGCAAACTCGCCATCGAGTGGGCATTGGTCAGGTAGCGGCTGGGGCCGTAGGGCTGGAGGGTATGGATGGCCTCGGTGATGGCCTCTTCGGCGCGCTCGTAGTGTCCTTGCTCGACCAGCAACTCGCTCAAGGCTGCTAGGGCAAAAGCATAGCCCTTCGCATCCCCCACCTGCCGCCGGATCTCCAGGGCTTGCTCCAGGCATTGGCCCATCTCGGTGTAGCGGTTGAGCATTCGCAGGAAAGCCGCCCGGTTGACCAGGGCGGTGCTCAGGAGGCGGGGTGCTTCCAGGGTGGAGAGCCCATTAATCGCCTCGGCCAGGGTGGCCTCGGCCAGGGCGAAGTCGCCCTGGTGATAGGCGATCAGGGCCTGGATGGATAAAAACTCACAGCGCAACTCCAGTGTTGGGGCCTGATCTAGCCCTCTGGCACACAGCACCTGGGCCTGTTCCATCTGCCCGGTAGCAAGGGCCGAGGCAGCTACTGCCCTCAGAAGTTCGGGGCCAGAGGAGCGGTGGAGTTCGGGATGGGCGTTCCATATCTCGAGGGCCACGTGGTGGTTGCCCGCGATGTGGTGGCTGCTGATCTGAAGCGCATTGAGATCAATCTGATCCTGTAATGGCGTTGAAAGCCCGGCCAGCAATCCCTGCAAATCCGGGAAACACCCCTGCCGTGCCATCAGATGGGCATGAAAATAGACCGCCTGAGGACTGGCTGTGGGTGATTGCAAAACAACCCCGGTCAGGCGGCTGGCCTCCTGCAGGTGGTGGTGCTGGAGTATTTGCGCGGCCTCGAGGGCTAGCCGCCCCCGTTCGTCTGGGTCTGCATACTCAACCATCCGGGCTTGCAGGCGGGCCACCTGAAGGACATTCCCGGCTTTTTTGGCGCTTTGCACTGCGCGGTTTAGCAGATCCATGGCGGCCTTGGGATCGAGCCCTGCCTCTTGCACAAATTCGACCGCTGCGCCAGGATTTTCACCGCCCAGGGCCTCGAGCGCCCTTTGGGCATATGCCCGGCGTTGCGGGGGCAAGAGGCTGCGCAGGGTGACTTCCTGGTAGAGCGGGTGGGCCAATTCCCCCGCCCGGAAAATGCCTTGCTGCCCCAAAGCCAGTTCGGCAGCGCTCAACTCTGGAGCCGAGAGTCCCGCTACGCTGGCCCATACCCCAGGGTTGGCCCCCAGTCCCAGTAGGGCTTTGCTTTCCAGGGCCTGGCGCAGGGTCGGGGTGTGGGCTACCTCGCGCAGCCACTGCTCCAGGAGCGCCTCCACCGTCAGGGGCAGGGTGCCGGCCTGTGGAGGCCGCCAGTGCCACTGCCGCCCATCGCTCCACAAAAAGCCCTGCCGGGCCAGATAACGCAGATACTCCAGGCTAAAAAGCGGGTTGCCCTGGGCGCGCCCATAAATCCAGGCCAGGGCTTCCCTGGGCAGGTGGCTTCCCATCTCGGCCTCGAGCAGCGTCTGGGAGGCTTCGGGAGAAAGGGGCACCAGGCGATACGCCTCGAAGGGCTCGGGGGGTGCGCTACGGCTGGTGACCAACAGAGCCACCCCCTTTGCGCGCAGAGCAATTGCTGCCAGGGCCTGTATCCACTCGAGGCCCTCCGGGCTTGCTTCGTGGATGTCTTCCAGGTGCAATACCACCGGAGCCAGTGCAGCCAACAAGGCTCCCAGCGCCTCTGCCGTTCTTTTGCCATCCAGAGCTTCACCTTTTTGCAGCTTGAGCAGCAGGGGTTCGGCCCAGGCGGGCAGCCTGTCTGGGCGGGGCAGGCCGCGTACCAACACGCCCAGCGGTACCAGGGCATGAAAGCCAAAGCTGCGACAGGTGGTTTCCCGCAAGAGCTGCTGGGCCAGATGGCTCTTGCCAACACCAGGCTCGCCCCACAGGGCCAGGGCCAGCCCGACCCGCTTGAGTGCCACGCTCTTGAGGCGTGGGCGTACTAAGGCAGTGAGCTCCACCTGGATATCTATAGTCTCCAGTCTAGCCATGACCCAGCTTCCAGGCTAGATGAACCAACGTTATACCAGCGTTACCGTTTCAAGTATTTTCGCTATCGAAGCCTTGTAGTAGTACACCGTCAACGGATACTGATCGCGGTTCCCACCATCACGCTGCACACCATGCAGCATGATGTACCCAGTACAACCCATGTACTGGGTATTCGTGGGAACCGCTCTGAGCAGCCCGACCGCTCAGAGTTTTTCCTGGGAACGGCGTCACAGACGTTGCCGGCTTGTTCGCAAAGCGGGGGCATGACCCGAGAATGATCCGTTGACGCAGCACTACGCACCCATGCCAGAGAACTGCTTGAGGCCCCTGCGCCACAGCCAGCGGTTAATCAGCCAGAAAATCACAAACCAGATGCCCAACACCAGGAATCCCTGCCCCACCCCACCGGGCACCGGCAGCCCCGCGAACAGTGCCGCCGGAAAGTAGACCAGATAGGGGAATGGCGTGAAGAGCGCGAAGTTGCGCACGGCCTCGGGGAAAACCGAGAGCGGCGCGATCAGGCCCGAAAGAAACAGGTATGTAACAAACCACAGTTCCTCCACCGCCGCGCCCCGCTCGGTCCAGAAACACAACATGGCAAAGGTGTACTGCATCAGAAAGCGCAGCAAAAAAGCCGCCACCGAAGCCACCAGCCCCAGCACAGCTCCCTCGACGTCGGGTACAAAGCGGGCCTGGGGATAGACCAGCAGAAAAATTGCCACAATCGTCAGGCCAAAAGGCAGCCGGGTCAGGCGCTCGGCCAGGTGTTGCATCAGGTGATCCCAGACCGGATCAATGGGCTTCAACAGCTTGAACGACAAGCGCCCTAGTAGCACGTCGTCCTGGAACTCCCAGATCACCCAGATGATGGTCAGTTGGCGCACCAGGAACACGCACAAAAAGTAGCGGGCAAACTCCGGAGCCGAAAGCGCGAAACTGCCCCCCTCGGCAGCCTGGGTCCAGACCCCCATCAGAATCAGTGGCAGCATCGCCGAGAGCGACCATAACAGCACTTCGGCTCGGTACTCGAGGAAGTAGGCGTACCAGAGGCTGAGTTGGGCGCGGAGCTTGCGCAGCACGTGAATAGTCTATTCCAACGTGCACCGAGAAACCCCAGGCGGCACACATACTGCGTCTACTGCTATCCTGCTGCGTTCGTCTGGTTGGCGTGTAGCGAAAGCTCACCTGCTCTTCACGCAGTTCCAGAATTGCATAGCCGTTCCTCTCGCCATCGAAGAACTCGAGCCAACCCTACTCCTTTGGCAGCTCCAGATCTTCCCACTGCTGCCGCCCGTGCCGCAGTGTGTGTACCACAACCTCTTCCGCCTTCAACTGATACCGGCTTAAGGGGATTACTTGTGTAACCACTAGAGTTGGTCAACTACAAGTAATCCCCCGACCAACGGGAGAAAAAGAGGAATTGGCCTGAACGCTTCAGACTCGCATACAAAAGTGTTCAGGCTAATTCCGTATGATAGATGACGCGGTAGCCGTGCCAGATCAACTCGCGGATATCTTTGCGCCCCACCTCGGGAACCATCCGCCCCATCTCGGGGAACCGTGCCAGGTCGTCGGTGGCATCGAACAGGCGGTTGATCCAGTCGAAGGCGGCTTTGGAGTCGCCCCGAAAAATAAATTGTGCGATCTCAACGGCCCGATCGGTGGCCAGGGGCGACCAGACGACTTTCATCGCCCAAGCCGCTGCAAGACCTGTTTGCGGGCGGTTTCGGAGTCCACCCCTCTGCCCTCGGCGATCTGCTGTTCGGAGGTGTGCAGCTCCTGCAGGATCTCGACTTTCTCCATGAGCCGCTCGTACTCACCCACATCCAGCACCACCGCCGTGCTGCGCCCGTGCTGGGTGAGCACCAAAGGCCGCTTGGTCTTGCGCACCCGCTCGATCAGGCTGGCCGAGTTGGAGCGGAACTCCGACAGCGGACGAATGTCTTCATCTAACAGAGGACGTGGCATACCTGACCCCCATGCCCTCATTTTGTATCAAAAAACGTATCAAATCAAGCCGAAAAAACGCCCTGCTTCCGGGAGGGGCCCACGCCTCTGTTCAGTTAATGCATTGTGAACTGACGCACCAATTGCTTGCTCGCCCCAAGCCCGTTCACATGCTTGTCCACCGCGTATAGCTCGTACCGCACCTGCTCTTCGCTCAATTCCAGAATTGCATAGCCGTTCATCTCGCCATCGAAGAACTCGAGCCACGGGTTCAGCAACGCCACCGCCCGGTTGCCAGGCCAGGGGAAGCGCGTTCCGAGACTGTCGCGTGGGTTGGGGCTGGTCAGGCTGGGGGCCATGAACTCATATCCGATGACCGGTTCGCCCACAAACCCCGGTGAGATGCGCCCCGCCAGTGCGCTGTGCAGATCGCCCGAGAGCACCAGCAGGTTCCGCAGGTCTTTGAGCGCTTCGATCAGCTGGTTGCGCTCATGGGCATAACCGTCCCAGCCATCCTGGTTGAGGGTGGTTCCCAGGGCGGTGAGGGGTGAAAACATCACCGCGCTGCCGAT
>JBBIUP010000144.1:0-5851 GCA_037440185.1 Meiothermus sp.
GTAATGCCGCTGGGCAGCGCTGGTTCTGCTGAAGGCTGCCCATTGCCCTCGGCCAGTAGCACCCAGTACTCTCCTTTGCCTTCGGGCGAACCCAGGGTAATTTCACCCGCCCGGAAAGTACGGGTATAGGTGTTGAACTTCTTTCCATCGGCAGCCGTGGTCTCGCCCCGGCGCCAGCCCGAGAGCCACAGTGCCGAGTTTTCCCAGGCCACCACCACAGTGGCATCACGGGTCAGGGTCAGGCGCAACCAGTCTGAGCGGTTGGAGCTGGAACCTGGTGCGTCCAGAATGTCCCAGCCGGCATAGTCGGCAAAGCGCGGTCCGGAAGCCTGGTTGGGGTTGTTGGGGTTGCGGTTTTGGTTGGCCTGGCGGGGCCAGTAGCGTAGACCACCGTAGCTAGCGCTCAGACGGCCATTGTTCTCATTGACAGCAACATAGCGGCTCAGAAGGGCCAGGGGCTGGTTGGTAGGGTGTTTGGTGAGCGACTCGGCCAGAAAAGGGCCGTTGGAGCTATCGGGGGTGGGGTTATCGGTATATTCCCCACTGCCACAGGCCCCCAAAAACAGCCCCAGACCCCCCAGCAGCGAAAGCATCTTCATTCGTTGCATCTGATTTCCTCCTGTACCCTGCTCGAGTTGTAAACAACCCTTAGCCACCAAAGTACAAGGACTTTTGACCGTTACTTTTCTGGATTAACCGCAGCTTAAGAATTGAGGCCAAACTGGCTCAGAAAGCCCTAACCGAACTCACAAACAGGCGTTTAGAGCGTTACATTCTTAAGGGCCAATCGTGGGCCTGGCCTCAAAATCAGGCTTTGTACGTAACGCCTTTGAGGATTGCGTAAAATATATGAGCACATGGACGGCCATCGTTTTTTCCAAGGCATCGCCAGTCAGATAGAAGCACTCGACGCATACCGATCCGCCGATCTCCAAGCACGGGTACACCGCTATCTGGACGACCTTTGGGTCGGGTTGCAGGCGGTCTACCCCCAGGCCGACTTGGTGGCTGAGCGGGTGGCCCAGGTCATTGGGCAGAACCTGGCCCAACGACCCACCGACCTGCAAGCCCTGGATTTGGAACGCATTCACACCTCGGACTGGTTCTTGAAGCCCGATGTGCATGGCTACATCGCCTATACAGACCGTTTTGCCGGCAACCTCGAGGGGGTGGGCAACCACACTGCCTATCTGAAGGAACTGGGCATCCGCTACCTGCACTTGATGCCCCTGCTGCTGCCCCGCGAGGGCGAGAACGACGGGGGCTACGCGGTGGCCGACTATCGTCAGGTGCGCCCCGATCTGGGCAGCATGGACAACCTCGAGGCCCTCTGTACAAAACTCCGTCTCGAGGGCATCAGCCTTTGCTTGGACTTGGTACTCAACCACGTGGCCCGCGAGCATCCTTGGGCCGAGGCCGCCCGGCGTGGCGACCCCAAATACCGCAATTACTTCTACATCTATCCCGATCGCACCATCCCCGACCAATTCGAGCGCACCCTACCAGAAGTCTTCCCCGACTTTGCCCCCGGCAACTTCACCTGGAACGACGAGGTGAAAGGCTGGGTGTGGACGACCTTCAATAGCTGGCAGTGGGATGTGAACTGGAGCAATCCCGAGGTTTTTTTGGAATACCTCGATGTGATTTTGTGGCTGGCCAACAAGGGTATTGACGTGTTCAGGCTGGATGCCATCGCCTTCACCTGGAAGCGCATAGGCACCCACTGCCAGAACCAACCCGAGGTACATGCCCTTACGCAAGCGCTGCGAGCCGCTGTGCGCATTGCCGCACCCGCCGTGGCCTTCAAGGCCGAGGCCATCGTGGCCCCCGAAGACCTGATCGCCTACCTGGGCACCAGGGAGCACTACGGCAAGGTCTCGGAGCTGGCCTACCACAACACCCTGATGGTGCAGATATGGAGCAGCCTCGCCAGCCGCGATACCCGCCTTTTCACCCAGGCCCTGATGCGCTTCCCCGAGAAGCCCGCCAGCGCGGGCTGGACCACCTATCTGCGCTGCCACGACGACATCGGCTGGGCCATCTCCGATACCGACGCCGCCCTGCAGGGCTTCAGCGGAGCGGCCCACCGCCGCTTCCTATCGGACTTCTACAAGGGCGACTTTCCGGGGTCGTTTGCCAGGGGGATGCACTTCCAGGAGAACCCTGAAACCGGCGACCGACGCACCTCGGGCAGTGCGGCCAGTCTGGCCGGGCTGGAAACCGCGCTCGAGTCGAGCAATCCACGCCTGATTAATCTGGCGATCGAGCGCACCCTAATGGCCCATGCAGTCTTCATCGGGTATGGCGAGGGTATCCCCCTGCTCTACATGGGCGACGAGTTGGGAATGCTCAACGATTACGACTACATCCAAGACCTCGCCCACAAGGACGACAACCGCTGGCTGCACCGGCCCAGGATGGACTGGGCCAGGGCCGAAAAGCGCAAACAGGAAGGCACGGTGGAGCACCGGATTTTCCACGGAATCAAGGGGCTCCTGCAGGCCCGCGCCCGCACCCACCAGCTTCATGCCGCCTTCTCTACCAAACCCCTCTGGCAGCCCAACCCGCACCTGCTGGTGCTGAAACGCCCCCATCCCGAAGGCACGCTGGTGCAGGTCTACAACTTCAGCGAGCAAGACCAGGCTCTGCCCTGGGAGACCCTACGCCAGGAGGGTATTGTGCAGCCCTACGACCACATCACCCAGGCCCCCGCCCCGGCCTACCTGAGGCCCTTTGCCCGACTGTGGCTGGCCCAACACCAAGCATAAGGAGCTTTATATGGAATGGTGGAAAACCGCAACCATCTATCAGGTCTACCCGCGCAGCTTTCAGGACTCCAATGGCGACGGGATTGGGGATTTACAGGGCATCCGCAGCCGCCTGCAATACATCCGCGACCTGGGCTTCGACTGCATCTGGCTATCGCCTTTCTACAAGTCGCCCATGAAGGACTTCGGTTACGACGTATCCGACTACTGTGACGTAGACCCCATCTTCGGCACCCTAAAAGACTTCGACCAACTACTGGAAGACACCCACCGGCTGGGCATGAAGCTGATTATTGACCTGGTGCCCAACCATACCTCCGACCAGCACCCCTGGTTCAAGGAGTCGAGGTCGTCCCACGACCACCCCAAGCGCGACTGGTACGTATGGCACGACCCCAAGGCCGATGGTTCACCACCCAACAATTGGCAAGCCTACTTTGGCGGGCCATCCTGGACACTGGATACAAAAACCGGGCAGTACTATTTGCACCAGTTTTTACCCGAACAGCCCGACCTCAACTGGCGCAACCCCGAAGTGCGCTCGGCCATGTACCAGGCGATGCGCTTCTGGCTGGACAAGGGGGTGGATGGCTTCCGCATTGATGTGATCTGGTTGTTGGTGGAAGATGCCCTGTTCCGTGACGAGCCAGACAACCCCCACTACAAGCCCGGCGACATAGACCGCTTCCGCCATATCCACACCTACCAGGAAGACCAGCCCGAGACCCGCGAGATTGTGCAGGAAATGCGTTCAGTATTGGATGAATATCCAGGGCACCGGGTGATGGTTGGGGAAATCTATCTGCCCTACCACCAACTCATGCCCTACTACGGCACCGCAGAAAAGCCGGGCTGCCACCTGCCCTTCAATTTTCACCTGATTTTCCGAGGGCTCCATAACTGGAGCGCCGAAAACATCCGCGCCATTGTGGAGGAGTACGAGGCCAGCTTGCCACCTTTTGCCACACCCAACTGGGTACTGGGCAATCACGACCAGCACCGCTTAGCCACCCGTATCGGGCATGCCCAGGCCAGGGTCGCCGCGATGATGCTCTTTACCCTGCGGGGTTCGCCCACCTGGTACTACGGCGACGAGATCGGGATGGTGGATGGGGTGATCCCACCAGACAAGACCCAAGACCCTGCTGCGCTGCGGCAAAAAGGCAGTGCAGGCGAACACGGTCTTGACCCAGGCCGCGACCCCGAGCGCACCCCCATGCAGTGGACACCCCATGCCTACGCCGGATTCAGCACCCGCGAGCCCTGGTTGCCGGTGACAGCAGACTACCGGGAACGCAACATCGAGACCCAGGACGCCGACCCGGAGTCCATGCTGACCCTGGTGCGAACCCTGCTGGTCGTGCGCAAGGAAACACCAGCAGTGTTGGAAGGAGCTTACCAAACCTACAAGGCCCCCGAGGGCGCGTTCGCCTATCTGCGCGGCAGCGAGGTGCTGGTGGCGCTCAACTTCAGCAACCAACCCAAAACCCTCTCGCTGGTGGGTGGGGAAATACTGCTTTCAACCCATCTGGATCGCTATGGGAGCGTAGGGCAAACCTTAGAGCTTCGCCCCAACGAGGGGGTTGTGGTTCGGCTATGACCAAGGTGCTGTTTGTCTGCATGGGCAATATCTGCCGCAGCCCCATGGCCGAAGGCATCCTGCGCCGCAAGTTGCAGGAGCACCGTCTGGCAGGCCAGTTCGAGGTGGATTCGTGCGGAACCGGGGGGTGGCACGAGGGGGAAACCGCCGACCCGCGCACCAAGCAGATATTGGCCAAATATGGCGCAGATTTCGCTCATAGCGCACGCCAGGTTCGCGCCGAAGATTTGAATTATTTCGACCATGTGTTCGTAATGGACAAAGAAAATCTGTGGGCACTGGAGCGGATGTTTCCGCAGCACCGGGGCAAGGCCCACCTGCTGCTGAGCTTGAACGGCGGAGGTGAGGTACCCGATCCCTACTACGGCAACCTCGAGCATTTTGAAGCGGTGTACAAGATGCTAGACGAGGCGCTGGAAGTGTTTCTGAAAACCCATGCACCCCACTGAGTTGCTGCGCCAAGCCAGGCTCAAAGAATATCCCCTCGAGCCTCTGCAGGGTATCCAGATTGGGCAGGTCTGGCGGGCCGGGCCGTACGTAACGACCGCTCGGTCAAATCCGCCTCCCTTGCCCACAAAAACTCCTATGCTCGAGGGGTAGGCTACCCCGAAGGTGCGCCTTCCCGACGCCGCCTGCTACAATGTTGGATACGCTTCGAACCACCTAGGGGTAACCTGCGCCAGTCTGCGCTTTTTCACCTCGCAATCTGTTTTTATGGATGGTACCTTCGAGCTTCTAGGCCCCATCGAAATCTTGCAATTGCTCTCGCAAGCTGGACAAACGGGGGCATTCAAGGTTCCGGGTGGCGAGGTATACCTCGAGCGAGGCCAGCCTGTGCACGCCCAATACAAAGGCAAAATCGGGAGTGATGGGCTATTCCAGATTCTGGCTCTCAAAGAAGGAAAGTTTCGCTATCTGAGCGGTGAGCGGGCCAAGCAGTCGAGCCTGGAAGGTTCCCTCGACAACTACCTGCTCCAAGCCATCCGCTTTATGGACGCCCGCCTCGACCTGAGCCCCTTCGACCAGGTGCAGCTTGCCGATGCCAACCGCACCACCCACCTCACCCTCGCACCCGACGAGTTCGAGTTGTTGCGGCATATGGGCAAACCTATCAGCCTGTTCGACCTCTCGGCCATCAGCGGGATTTCCAACGATGTGATCCACCTCAACGTGAGCCGAATGGCCCGTCTGGGCCTGGTACAGATCATCGCCCGCACACCCCGCACGGTGCGCCTGATAGTAGGCCGCCTGGAAGGCTCAGCGGGGGCACGCATAGATACCCAACTATTACGGGTCTGGCGCAACCACTACGGCCCTTTCACCCAGATTGAAGTACGCACTGAAGAGCGTATCTTGCAACTGCCCGTCGAGCCTAAAAGCAACGCCGGGCCACAGTTACTGCTCTCGTCCGACGCCTTGTTTTTTCACAACCTGCGGGTTGGAGAAGAGGTGCTGGTCTGGCCTTCCTTGTAGCCATTTGCAG
>JBBIUP010000145.1:0-5840 GCA_037440185.1 Meiothermus sp.
TCGCTCGAGGCCCTCGACAACGTGCTCGACCTGATCGGGTTCGAGGGGTTCGTGGCGAAGGCCGGGGCGCGGGGCGTAGCGGCGGCGCTCGAGAGCATCCGGGCCGCCTACCCCACCGTGGCCGACTTCGAGCGCGAGTTCGTCTCGCTGTGCTTCGCCCTGGCCACCGGCGTGGGCAAGACCCGGCTGATGGGGGCCTTAATCGCCTACCTGCACAATGTGTATGGGGTCAACAACTTCTTCGTGCTGGCCCCCAATCTCACCATCTACAACAAGCTGATGGCCGACTTCACCCCCGGCAGCCCCAAGTATGTGTTTAAAGGCATCGGGGAGTTCGTGCAGTACCCGCCCCTACTGATTAACGGCGAGAACTACGCCCAGACCGACTGGGCCAGCCCTGGGCTGTTCGGGCGCATTCGCATCAACGTCTTCAACATTTCCAAAATTAACTCCGAGGTGCGCGGCGGCAAGGAGCCGCGCATCAAGCGCTTCCAGGAGGTGCTGGGCGACGGCTACTTCCAGTACCTGGCCACCCTCCCCGATCTGGTGCTGCTGATGGACGAGTCGCACCGCTACCGGGCCAGCGCGGGGGTGCGGGCCATCAACGAGCTGCGCCCGGCGCTGGGCCTGGAACTCACGGCCACCCCGTTTGTCGAGACCGCACGCGGGGCCACGCCCTTCAAGAACATCCTGGTGGACTACCCGCTGGGCCGGGCCATCGCCGACGGCTTCGTGAAGGAGCCCGCCGTGGTCACCCGGCGCAACTTCAACCCGGCCCTGCTAAAGCCGGATGAGCTGGAGAAGATCAAGCTCGAGGACGGCATCTACCTGCACCAGACCGTAGGGGCCGAACTCCAGACCTACGCCCAAAACACCGAGCAGCCCGCCGTCAAGCCCTTTGTGCTGGTGATCGCCCGCGACACCACCCACGCCTCGGCCCTGCGCGAACACATCGCCTCGAGCGAGTTCTTCGAGGGCCGCTACGCCGACAAGGTGATTCAGGTGGACTCCTCGCAGTCCGAGGAGCTGATGGTCGAGCGGCTGCTTAAAGTCGAAGACCCCCTCGAGCCTACCGAGATCGTCATCCACGTCAATATGCTTAAAGAGGGCTGGGACGTGACCAACCTCTACACCATCATCCCGCTGCGGGCCGCCAGCGCCCGCATCCTCATCGAGCAGAGCATCGGGCGTGGCCTGCGCCTGCCCTATGGCAAGCGGACGGGCGTGACCGCCGTAGACCGCCTCAGCATCGTGGCCCACGACAAGTTCCAGGAGATCGTGGACGAGGCCAACCGCCCCGACAGCCTGATCCGCCTTCGAACCGTCGTGCTGGACGACCCCGCCGAGCGCGAACAAACCAAAACTGTGCAGGCCCAGCCCGACATCACCACCTTGTTAGGCATTACCCCGCCCGCCCCACAGCCCGCAGGTGAGGGTGAGGGCGTGGCCCCCGTCGTGCCTGTCTTTTCGGGCGACCTCGAGCAGCGTATCGCCCGCGAAACTTACAACGTGATGAAGCGCGTCGGGCAGCAATCCGGCCCCAACGCCGTGACCACCCAGAAATTGCTCGAGCCAGGGGTTCAGCAGAGGATCGTCGAGGAAGTCCAGCGCCGCATTGCGCCCACCCAGGCGGCGCAGGGGGGGCTCGAGTTTCCCTCTGCTCCCCAAGTATCGGAAACCGCTAACACCGTGGCTGCCGTGGTCGCCAAGACCGCCGAGATTCTGGTGGCCCGTACCATCAGCATCCCCCGAATCATGATCCTACCCGTGGGCGAGGTGCGGCGTGGCTTCACCCCCTTCGTACTGAACCTGACTGGGGTGGAAAATTACTGGGCGCAGCCCACCGCTGAATTGCTTTCACAGAGCCTCAGAGATAACCAGCAGACCATCATCGGGTTTCAACTGGCAGGCATCCCGGAAAAACGCCTCGAGGATCATCTGGTTTTCTCGCTGATGGATGAACCCGAGGTGGACTACTTCACCCAGGCCGACCTGCTCTACGACCTGGCAGGTCAAATGGTGCGGTATTTCTCCGAGACGCTGGGCAAGCCTGAAAAAGAGATTGAGCAGATATTCCAAGTCTACAGGGGAAAACTTGCCAGCTTCATCTATGCCCAGATGCAGCACCACCGCTACCAAGAGCCTACCGAGTACGAGACCAAAGTTAGCCAAGGTTTTGTCGAGCTAAAGCCCAGCGCCTACACAGCGCCTGTCGGAGCCGCCATCCTGAACGTCTTCACCCCCCCGCCCAACGGGGCCGACATCAACCGCTACGTGTACGGTCACTTCAAAAAATGCCTCTACCCCATCACCAAGTTCCAGTCCAACCAAGAGCGCATCCTGGCGGGCATCCTCGAGCACGAGTCCGAGAAGTGGTTCCGCCCGGCCAGGGGCCAGTTCCAGATGGAGTACCGCGTCGGCCAAGACCCCCAGGAATACCAGCCCGACTTCGTGGCCGAGCTGGCAGACCGGGTGGTGATGCTCGAGGTCAAGGCCGCCAACGAGCTAGAAACCGCCGAGGTGCAGGAAAAGGCGCGCGTGGCGCAGCAGTGGTGCCTTCGCGCATCCAAACACTCTGAGTCACACGGTGGAAAGCCCTGGGAATACCACTTGATCTCCCACAACACTATTCAAGCCAACATGAGTCTGGAGACCCTTTTACATTAGAAGAGCATGACCTGATAGATTGGATCAGCGCGTGACCGACCACCTGCTGATCAGGTATCTGGGTTTCTTGCCTTTCGTGTCTTTCTAAACCCAATTTGATCTGGCGATTGTACGGTTAAATGGTCACATGAAGATTTACACCAAAACCGGTGACCAGGGCCAGACCGGCCTCTACGGCGCTGATCGGGTGGGGAAGGATCATCCCCGCGTGGAAGCGTATGGCACCGTGGACGAAGCCAATAGCGCTATCGGACTGGCCCGGGCGGCTTTGCCTGTGGCCCATGCCGATATGCAGGCCGACCTCGAGTACCTCCAGAACGCCCTCTTCGACCTGGGGGCCGATCTCGCCACCCGTGCAGGCGGTTCTTACGAAAAAAATCTGGCCCGCATGGACGCTCAGGACGTGGAAAAACTGGAAACCCTGATTGACCGCTACCAGGAAGAAGCCCCGCAGTTCACCGGCTTCATCCACCCCAGTGGCCACCCCGCTGCTGCGGCCTTGCACCTGGCCCGCACCCTAGCCCGCCGAGCCGAGCGCCGGGTGGTCGAGCTGATGCGCTACGAGGAGGTGAATGGGGAGGCTATGCGCTACCTCAACCGGCTATCAGATTTGCTCTTTACGCTGGCACGTGTTGTAAACAAGCGTGAAGGTTTTTCCGAAGAGAAGTGGCTGGTCAAGAAGCGCCGATAGCCGGAAAAAACATCAATAGCCAGATGATCTAAAGCCGCGTGTTTAGTCTTTCGGACTTTATGAGCCATAAACGATAGACTTCTTTCACCCCCATGCGACTCATCAGCCTGACCTGCTCCAACACCGAGATCGTCTGGGCCCTGGGCTGCCTCGAGCAGTTGGTGGGGGTGGACAGCAACTCGGATTTTCCCGCCCAGGTGGCCCAGATTCCCAGGGTGGGGCCCGACCTCCAGATTGACCTGGACAAGGTGCAGGCCCTGAAACCCGACCTGGTGCTGGCCAGCCTGAGCGTGCCGGGGATGGAGCGGGTGGTGGAGGGCTTGCAAGAGCGGCAAATCCCCCATGCGGTGCTCGACCCACAGACCCTACAGGACGTCTGCGACGATATAACCCAGGTGGCAGGTCTGCTGGGTGTGGAGTCGCATGGCCGACATGTGGTGCGGGCCATGCAGTGGATGATTGCCCAGGCCAGGGGTTCGCTGCCGCACTGGGTGCGCCCCCCCAAGGTGATGGTGGAGTGGTGGCCCAGGCCCATGATTGCCGCCGGGAAACACAGTTGGGTGACGCAGATGTTGGAGGTACTGGGGGCGGAAAACGCCTTTGCCCACCTCGAGGTGCGCTCCAAGCCCCTCGCTCCCGTCGAGGTCGAAGAAGCCCAGCCCGACCTGATTACGGTCTCGTGGTGCGGCGTGAAAAAACTGCGTCCGGAGGTGGTCTTGGGTCGTAAGCTGGATATCCCTGCCCTGAAGCATGGGCAGGTGTTTGCCCTCGAGGAGGCCTACCTGGGCCGTCCGGGGCCGCGCCTGGCCGAAGGGGTCAAAAAACTCGCCGATCTGCTGCGGCAGGTACCGGTCTGGCCACAAGGAGTCCGGCCATGACCCCCCACAAGGTCATGACCTTGTGGGTTCGGCCCATTGCCGAGGAACCCTTGCCCGAAGCCAGCGCCTTGCTGGAAAGCCTGCTGGCAGCCTTCTACGAAGCCTTCCCCGAGTATAACGGGGTGCTGGCCTTCACCCAGTCTCCCCGCCAGCCCCGCTACGTGTTCATCTACGCCAGCCAGGGCTGCACCGGGCTGCTTCCCCAGGCCGGACGGTTCCTGCAAGATTTGCTGCAACAGGCCTTTCCGGGTGGAGAAGTACGACCTTATGGCAAGGTGTGGCCAGAACCGGGTTGAAGGGTAAAAGCTACAAGTCGCAGGTCGAAACCCAAAAACACGTCCCAAACCCTCAACCTCATCTTCCCAGCTCTCAGCCCTTTCACTACGGCCTAAACAGTGCTATGGTTCCCCCCTGCCGCAACGTTCCACTGCCCACCGCCAGTGATCCATCGGGAAACCAAGCCAGGCCATACAAGGGCCGTACAAAGCCCGTAATGGTCTGTAGCAGCCTGCCTTGGGTATTCCAAAGGCGCAGGGTTTTGTCCCAGCCCACGCTGGCCAGGCGGGTGCCATCGCGGCTCCAGGTCAGGGCCCGCACGGCCTCGGTGTGGCCTTGCAGGGTCTGTTGCAGGGCTCCACTGCGGGCATCCCACAGTCTGATAGTCTGATCCTGGCTGGCACTGGCTACGGTGCGTCCGTCGGGGCTCAGGGCCAGGGCGTAGATGCCACGCTGGTGGGCCTTGAAGCGGCGCAGTTCGCGAATCGTCTCGCCCTGAATGCTCCACCAGACCAGGCTCTCATCGGCACTGCTGCTCATCAGGGTGCGTCCATCGCGGCTCCAGACCAGGCCGGTCAGATCGGCCTCGTGGGCGCGAAACTCGAGCAATCGCTTTCCAGCTTGCCAATCCCACACCCGCAACAACTCATCGCGCCCTCCGCTGGCCAGCCAGCGCCCATCCGGACTCCAGGCCAGGGCCCCCACCCCATTGCCGTGGGAGGTCAGGGCTCGCACCAGCCTCCCCGTACCAACCCGATAGATGCGGGTCTGCCCGTCGCGGCTGCCGGTGGCCAGATGCCGTCCATCGGGGGAAAAAGTCAGCGCGGTAATTTCCAGCCCGGCCTCGGGCAATCGAGCCACCACCCGTCCCTGGGGGTTCCACAGCCAGACCTCCTTGTCCCACCCCCCACTGGCCAGCAGGCGTCCATCGGGGCTATAGGCCAGGCTTGTGACCGAGGCTGCTGGGGGCTCGAGGGTTTGGGTCAGTTGTCCAGATGCACTCCAAACCCGTGCTCGTCCATCGTCGTGTCCGCTAAACAAACGGTTTTCGGCCACCGCTAAGCTTAACACCGAAGTGCTCTGGATGCTGCGCAGGGGCCTGTCCTCTTCCCAGAAGATGATCTTGCCATCCTGACCTGCACTGATAAGTTGCCCATCGCTCCTCCAGACCAGGGCACTAACCGCGAGGCTATGGGCCGCAAACTGCTGGGTAAAACCGCCCCTGGCATCCCAGAGCTGGATGCGTCCATTGCGGTCGCCGGTTGCCAGGCGTCCATCGCGTCCCCAGGCCAGGGCCAGCACCGACAACCGCCCCAGCAGAGGAAGGC
>JBBIUP010000146.1:0-5779 GCA_037440185.1 Meiothermus sp.
GGGGCGCGTCCGAGGGTCTCTCAAGTGGCTTTTTGGGTCAGCTACAAGCAGAATCGGTATCAGACCAAACCTGGTTGAACTACAGTGCTTCCAGCGCGTCGCGCTGACGCTCGATGAGGGCCAACAGGCGGGAAAGCAGGGCTTTCTCGGCCAGGATAACCAGCCCCTTTTGCTTGAGTGGCACCAACACCAGCACCCACTGGGGCAGCGAAACTACGGAGAGTTGGGCCGACTCTCCGGCCAGTTCATTGGCCAGGTTGAGCAGATCGTCAAAGACCATCTGGGCACTGCCGGGGGCGAAGGGGAGGCTTCCAGCCACAGCCTTGCCTGCCTCAATTAATGCGATGGCCTCAACACCCCGGATATGAAACAGATTTAGCACTTCGGTGTGGATGGATGGGGCCGGGGTAGCAGTGGGTGGTTGCGGTGGAGCCGTTTCTGGAGGGGTGGGCTTGGGGGGTTGGGGCTGGGAAGGTGTGCTTAGCTGGGTGGGGGATTCGAACACATCCAGCAAGGACTCGAGGTTGGCCCCCTTGAACTCCTGCATCAGGCTCTGGGCTGCCGTGTACTCCTGGGCCAGTTGGGTCTCCAGGCGTTCGGCATCCTCCAGGGCCCGGCGCACCTCGAGCAGGCCGCTCACCCCCAGGCGGGGCAGGCGATCGGAGGCCGACAGCAGAAAATCACACAGCGGTTTGATGCGCAGGGCCGTTTCGCCTCCGACACCTTTATGGATGTTATACGCCTCGAGCAGCGCAGCGATACGCCCGCTCAGCTCGGCTCGCAGGGCTTCTTGCGCGCGGCGCAGGCGGCCCAGAAGCCCGTGAATCTCGGTCAGGTCGGGCAGTTCGCCGGCCTGGAGGTAGGTACGGGCTTGGGCTACCTTGTCCTCGAGTTCTTCCCCCCCCAGACCCTTCATGCTGCGTGCGGCCATCTCGTAGCGAGAGAGTTCCTCAGCTATCGAGGCACGACGGGCTGCAATTAGCTCGTTTAGGGAGCGCTCCAGTGGGGTGGGGTCGGCGATACGACCGTGGGCCAAGGCTTCGCGGGTCGCCTGCAAAGGCTGCTTGAGTTCGATCAGGGATTCTTTGAGGGTCTGCTCGAGGTAGCGAATACGGGCCTCGAGGCCATCCAGCTTGCTAGCAACCAACCCCTTGGCACGGCTCACCAGCTCGCCTACCGCTCGCTCGAGTTCGGTCAGGCTCCCACCCATCTGCTCAATTTGGTTGAGCAGGTTTTTCTTGTCCAGATCGAGGATTTCCAGTGTTGGCAGGGCCTGTACAGCAGCCCGCAAACCCATGCGTTTGAGGCTTTCCTCCTCGCGCTCCCGGGCAAGTTGGGACAGGAGTTCGGAAAGTTCCTGGCGCAAAGTCTGGAGCGAGGATTCCGACACGTCCGGGCTGGCCAGGGCCACCATGAAAGACTCTACCAGGGGATGTCCCCGGAAGGGCGAGAGGGCGTGTTCGGCTTCGGTGCGCAGGGTCGCCAGGGTCGCCCCAAGGCGAGCCTGGCGCTCGCGAATCTCGCGGTTGGCTTTTTCTTCGGCCTCGAGGCCAGCCATGGTTCGATCCAACTCGGCCAGTTCCAGCGGAATACCACCCGCTTGCAAGGTTTCCAGCACCACTGCCAGCCGAGCCTGCACCCCAGCGGTTTTTTCCAGCGGCAGCTCGAGGCGGCTCAGCCGATCGGCCAACCATTCGTAGCGTACCCGCGCTTCCGAAAGTGCTTCGGCATGAGTGGCCTTAAGCAGTTCGCCAAAAGCCGTCAGGCGCTCGCCCAGGGGGTTTCCGGCGGTTAGTTCGGCCTGTAGCGTAGCCAGCTCGCTGGCAATTTTGGGGATGCCCAGCACTGCCCCGTAGCGCTCCTTGAAAGCCTCCAGATGCCGGGTATCCTCGGCCACATCAATCTCGCGGATGCGCAACTGTTGCTCAGCGGTCAGAGAGTCGAAGTCGAGGTCGAACACCAGGGCCTCGTCGTCAAAACCATCGGTGGCTACCTTGAACACTTCTGGCACTTCCATGGTGGGGTCTTTGAGCACCACCTGGGGCTCGGTGGGACGATCCACTGCTGGAATATCTTCGATGGTATCGAGGGTGATGGCCATCTCGCTGGCCGGGTTCTGCACCACCGACGATTCGACCAACTTGCGCATATCGGCCGCCAGCGCACGGGCCCGCTCGACTTCCGCCTGGGCCAGGGTCTCCTGGGCATGGGCCTCTTGAATCTGGCGAATCAGGTTTTCCAGGCGGCGCACTTTGGGGCCACCCACACTCTGCACCCGCTGCAAGGCCAGCTCGAGGTCGGTCAGGTCGCGGGTCTGGCGTAGCAGGGCCGACTGGAGTCTTTCTTCGAGCGCTGCCAACACTTCCTGGCCTTCCCGCAACAAAGCCCTTACTGCCGTGGCTTCAGGGTCTTGTTTAATCACGTTGATCAGCCCGCGCAAACGTCCCACCTCGGGCCAGTCCAGGTAGAGGCTGAAGCGCTTAAGGCCGGCCTCGAGGTCGGCCAGTACCCCTTTGGCATGGGCCGATAGCTTGCCCACACCGGATTTAGAACCGTTTTCCCCGCTGCCAATACCCAATTCCTTGAGCATCTCTTCGATGCGGCTGCGGGCCGCGTTGGGGCTCATTTTGGTCTGAAGTTCACGGTAAACCAGGCGTTTGAGAATGACCTCAGCCTGCGCTGCATCAAGCGTGTCCGGGCTGATACCCAGCCGGCGCACGCCCTCTTCCAGCACCATACGGGTGCGTTCACCTAGCATAGGCTCGAGGGATCTATTGAGAGTCTGATACAACGACAAGCCCTGACCTCCAGACAAAACCATACGATACCAGTACCCCACCCAGTGTATAGCGCACCCAGGAGTAGCGTGGTTCAAAACGACATTAAGAAATCCTCATAGCCGGGTTAAGAAGTCTTCAGTTCGAGCGATTAATTTCATCCAGCACACAAACCAATCTGAGGGCGTCTCTCATCGGCAAAGAGATGCGCCACCGTTTGTCAAAGATGTCGCACTCTTCCCTTAAGGTGTTCGATCCAGCGGGTATTGTGGGCTTCGGCTCCGGGCATGTTGCTGCTGCGGTAGGCCGGGATCGGAAGGCCGCGCCCATGAAGCAATTCGGCAGCCTCGCACCAGACAGCATTGAGGATAAAAGCACCCACTACGGTCGAGACTGGCCCAACGGTCTGGCGGTCAATCTCCACGATGGCATCTCCGGCAGGGCCGTGGTTATCCAGCAGCAGATCAGCTATTCCAATCAGGGGCGATTGTTTCATCTGGGCATACTGGCGGCTCAAAAGTGCAATCACCCTGGCCCCCTTGGCTTTAGCAGCCTGGGCCACCTCCAGCACCACCGCATTGGCGGCGCTATTGGAAATTGTGATCAGCACATCCCCTGGCTCGATAGGGTAGCGTTCGGCGATGATGGAGCCATAGCCTGCGGTGCGCTCGAGGAGGGTTCCGGCCAGCGCCCCCACCTGAAAGGTTACGCCCGGCTCCATCATCAGGCTTACAGAAGCCAACCCGCCCGCCCGGTGGAACATCTCCGAGGCCAACACGTGGGAGTGCCCGGTGCCAAAGGTGTAGATCAGGTGATCTTCGGCCACTGCATCGGCAATCCAGGTTGCAGCCGTGCGCAAGGCCGGGGTCTCTTGCTCGAGGACGGTTTGCAGCAGGGCCAAAACAGCCATTGAGTAGCGTTCCAGGCTCATTGGTCTGAGCATACTCCCCAGGAAACACCCAGGGAAACCGTGGACAAATCCGTTGGTCTAGCATGCAGTGAATAGCTGATCGTTGAAAGCTGAAGACAAAGGCTCAAAGAAACTCCTGATTCGTAGCCGGTAGCAAAACCCTCAGCGCTCCACAGATCTGCAAGGTATCTTCACGGCGCTGCACCTATCCGACGGGTTGTTTGGCAGCAGCCTCGAGCAGCGCCCGGAAAAGGCCCCACTGTTGCGGCAGCAGTTCGGGATGCCACTGCACACCGAAGTAGAAGGGGTGGCCTTCCAGTTCCACAGCTTCCACGATGCCATCCGGAGCCGTTGCAACGGGACGAAGCCCCGGAGCCAGGTCTTTGATGGCCTGGTGGTGGTAGGAATTAACCCGGAAGCGGGGTTGGAACAGCTTGTTCAGGGGGCTCTTGCCAATCTGCTCGACGCTGTGGCCCAGCACCGGCGGCTCGGCTTTCTGGCTGTGCTGCACGGCACAAAAACCCTGTGCAGGCAAGTCCTGATAGAGGCTGCCACCCAGGGCCACATTCATCACCTGGATACCCCGACAAACCCCCAGGGTGGGAATGCCATGCTGGGCAGTGTAGCGGGCCACAAAAAGCTCGATGGAATCGCGCTCAAGGCTCACCTCCCCCATTTCCGGGATGGGCTCTTCGCCGAAGTGGGCCGGGTCTACATCTACTCCGCCTGGCAGCAACACCCCATCCAGTTTGTGCAGGATGGCGGGCAGCCTATCGCCCTCCTGGGGGGGAAGGATTACAATACCTGCACCCTGGCTTTCCAGGGCCTTGATGTAGGGCTCGAGCAGACCCCAGATTTTGGTACGAATCCAGCCTTCTGTGCTGCGCGATTGAGGTGTTACACCGATGAGCATGTCCCAATCCTACACTGCCCTGCGACCTGAATTTAAGGAAGCCCTCAAGGAAGCCGCCAAAAACTTCCAGACCCCCTTTTATGCCTACGATTTGCCGGTCATTTTTGAGCGTATAGACCGCTTACACAAAGCCTTCCCTGGCGGGGAGGTTTTCTATGCCATGAAGGCCAATCCCCGCCTGGGCATCCTGCGGCGGCTGCTGGAGTGGGGCATCTTCGTCGAGGCGGTCAGCCTGGGTGAAGTGTACCGGGCCTATAAGGCCGGTTTCCAGCGCAACGAAGTCCTGCTGAACGGGCCGGTCAAGACCCCGGCTATGCTGGAGGAGCTGAATCGAATTGGCATTCCAATTCTAGGCCTCGATTCGCTGGCAGACCTCCGGCGGGTCACGAAACTACTATCCAGGGCCCGCGTCGTCTTACGGGTCAACCCCGACCTGCCCATCGTCACCCACGACCACCTGGCTACCGGACGCGGCGAGAGCAAGTTTGGCATCCTGCCCGAGGAAGTGGGGCAGGCCCTGGAACTGGCCCGCCGGAGCCGCCTGGAGGTACTGGGCTTGCACATTCACCTGGGTTCGGCCCTGGAGCACCTCGAGGACTACCAGGCAGGCTACGCGGTGATGGATCGGCTCTACAGCACCCACGGCCCCTTTCAGGTCATGAACCTGGGTGGTGGATTTGGGCTGGGCCTCGACCTGAGCGAGCTAGGTGAACAGGCGACCACGCTGGCCCGCAAACACAGTGCAGAGCTATGGCTCGAGCCAGGCCGCTATTTGGTCGCAGAAGCCGGGGTGTTGGTCACGCGCACCTGGGGCGTTAAGCGCACCCGGCGCAACTATCTGCTAATAGACGCCGGGATGAGCCAGCTGATCCGGCCCATGCTCTATGGCGCGGCACACCCGGTGGAACCGCTGTACAAAAACCCCCTCAAAGAAACCTACGACCTGGCCGGCCCAGCCTGCGAGTCGGGCGATGTACTGGCCCGCGACATCACCCTGCCCGAGCCCAAGGAGGGCGATCTGCTGGCCATACTGCAAGGCGGGGCCTATGCCAGCAGCATGAGCAGCAACTACCTCGACACCCCGCGCCCCGCCGAGTTGTTGTGGACGGGTCAAAACTGGGAAGTCATCCGTCGCCAGCAAACCTGGGAGGCGCTGCTGGAAGACGAGCTGTAATATGG
>JBBIUP010000147.1:0-5729 GCA_037440185.1 Meiothermus sp.
CGCAGGAATTCCAGATGCTCGGGCGGCAACAGGGCAAACTCGTTGGGCTGGAATTCGCCCCGAATCTCGGTTCGGCAATCCGAACAGACCAGTCCGGTCACGTTCAGGCGCCCGTTGCAGCCTTGCACCGGGCATTGGGTAGGCATGGGAAAAAGTCTCATACAGGCTCCAAATCGGGCCTCATTTCACCACAGGCCAATCTTGACATAAACCTGCTGGGGGGCTTTGATATCAAAGGCTTTGGGCCTCACCTCCACCTCCACCAAGGCAAAGGGCGGCATTTTGCGCAGTTCCCAGGTCTGGCCCCGCAGCGCCTGGAGGGCATGCAAGGCAAAATCCATCTGGGGGTCTCGGGTTGCGGACTTGCGGATAAGCCAGGTGCCCAGCATCAAGAAAAACTCGAGCATCACCAGTGGGGCAAACAAGAAGATGGGCAGCGGAATTTCTTTCACCCGCACCCATAGATACACAAACCGGGGGCGAACCAAGCTCAGTTTGCCTAGCAAGTCGGGTTCAGGAATCGTTCGAGACACTGCCACCATACTAATCGCTCCATAAGGGGCTGGGGAGGGGCCAAAGACCCCTCCCTCCCTATCCCTCAAACCACTTCGATCAAAACCTTCATGGGGCCAGATATTCTGGATTCGCCATCGCTCATCTTAGCCACGTCGTTGATCTCAACGTCCACCAGACGGCCTTCGGGCAGCTCGCCTTTGAGCATGTCGAGAATGCCCGCGATGTCAATACCCTGGGCGGTCAACTGGCGTTGCGCTTCGGGTGGGATGAAGTTGGAGGCAAACTTGGCGAGCGCTGCCGGGATGTTGACCTTGACCTTTACATCCTCGCCGTCCACTACGATGCGAACCATCCGGGCGATGCCCTTGGTGGGCGGGGGGGTGGTGGCGACCGCGTAGGCGTAACCTGCGCTGGGAGTAGCTACTTTGGGTCGGCCTGACTCCATGGCTTCCAACAAACGAAGGGCTTCTTCTACCGTGATCTTGCCTTCTTTGACCATATCCATGATGCGTTTTTTGTCTTCCATAAATGGCTCCTTGTTCCGGGATTGAGGTACAGCTGGTTAGAGGATTGCAAAGAAAAAAACCGTGGGCAGGGGGCTATGGGTCGCAGACCGCTTACGCTTGCTTTTGCGTTTGGCCCCTACGCCCTGGATAGGGGCTGGTTTTGCAGAACCTTTGGCTGCTTTGGCCATGGTCTACCTAGCCTTTACTTCCAGGTTGCCCATTCGCACCGCGACCTCGAGGGTGGCCTGGCCATCCCCTACCTGCCGAGTTGCCCTATTGGCAGTACGGTCAAAACCCCTGATCTCCTGGTTGCCCAGGCTGACCCCTGGGCTAAGTTTGACGCTGCTGCCAGGCAGCAGATCGAGCTCGGCATTTCCCATCGAGACCCGTAGGCAATGCTGGCCTTCACGCAGCAGCAGCGAGCCCTCAATGTTACCCGCCGTGACCTCGAGGTCGAGCCCTTCCACGCCCCTAAGTTCCACGTTTCCGGCGGCGACCCGGCCCTTGAGGAAGGCCACGCCCTCGACTTCGACCTGGGCGGCCTTGCTGTTGAGGTCGAGACCCCAACCAGCAGGCAGGCGCAGTTCCAGCGAGCCCAGCCCACCCAGCAGCCCACCCAAGAAGCTGCTGTTGACCATGTTGGGGGTGATTTCCAGGTCGGAGCCCACCTGCCGCACCTCGACCTGACCTTCTGCCACCGGCATCTGGAGGCTGGTATCGAGCTTGACCCCGAGCTGGCCTGCTGTGAGCTTGACTCGAGCCCAGCGCAGTCCTTGCGGCTGCCAGCCGGGCTGCCCGGATGAGGCGGACGGAGCGTACTGGGGCTGGCCCACCGTTTCGTTGATCGTCTGATCGGCTTGTCGAGCAGCTACATCACCTTCATCCAGTGCAGAAAGCAACAAATCGGCTTCTTGTTGAGTGATTTTGCCAGCTTGCAATAGGGCTTGGATGCGTTCTTGTTCAGACATGGGAACCTCCTGTATGGGATTCATGCTCAAACCTCTTCCTCTTCTTGGTGGTGGCTCTGGTCTTGCAGGGTCAGGTCGCCATTAAGAACCTGGATATGCAGCAAGGCCTCGCCTGCACCCACCAGGCCGGTGATCTTTCGCTTGCGCTGCTCGAAGGGGCCCCCGGCATCGAGCTCGCCGTTCAGCAGCTTGCCTTCAACCCGCACCGAGCTGCGCACGAAGGTGATCTCGGCATCGCCGTTAAGCACCGAGAGGTGATGCCGGCCCTCGGTCAGACACAGTTCGGCAGTCAGATCATCCGAAGCTTCCAGGTCAACCCCCGCTACGTTTCTCAGCGTGGTATCACCGGTGAGCACCTTGCCCCGCACGTAGGGCAGACCCTCCACGGTGAGGTCGCCCTGCACCAGCTCACAAGCCAGGCCCCAGCCTTCCGGCACATGAATCACCGGATCGTTGCCAAAGCTGTATTCGAAGGTATAGCCAGCTTCCGGCGGCACTGCCTCTCTCCCCCTGCGGCGCGGGTGCGAGTGCGGGCTGCCGGAAACCACCAGATGGCCGCCGCTCTCAGCCACCCTGACATCGCCCATGATGCTGGGTTTGTCCAGGAACGGATCCACACTGACCTCCAGATCGCTGCCGATCAGCTCGGCCTTGATCCACTTCAGATGGCTGGGATACGAGATCGTGACCGGCCCGCCCACCCCGAATTCCTCTGCCATCCGGCGGCCAAATTCCTCGGCCTGGAGGCCCGCCCGACGACCCATCTCCTCAGCGCGAACGCCCATCTGGCGGGCGGCCTCGCTCAGCCGCTCGAGCCTTCGACTGCCCCGGCCCCAGTCCTGGAGTGGTTGGGGTGGAACTGGGGGAACTGGCGGCACGGGCGGTACGAAGCCGAAGCCTCGAGCCGGGGCCTCCACCTCGGCCAGGGCTTCCAGCAGCATGGTGGCCTCGTCGGGGGTGATTTTCCCGTCTTCGACCAGTTTCAGGATGCGGGTTCGCTCGTTCATAGAGACTCCTTCAGTCCAGGGTTGGGCCATCTCAGTCCACCCAGGGGAAGCCATTGGGGTCGGCCTTGGCGCGCTCGAACAGCCGCTCATCGTTGTGGGGGCGAATTTTGTGCAGGAAGGGGAAATCGCGGGGCTGGACGCGCAGCCGGGCCAGCGGTCGGACGGGCTTGGGGTTGGCCCAGTGGTGGGTGTGCACCCAGATCATGCCGCGCTCAATCGGGCCTTCCTCCTCGAAGCCGTCGCGGGGCAGCACATAGACCACGCCCTCGCGCCAGGGGCGGCGAGAAAGCACGTGGTCGGTCATGGAGAAAAAGTAATACGGCTCGGTGGTCTGGCCGCTGGGTAGTTCTAGCCGGATCGCGGCATTGGAGATGGACATGGGGTAGTTGACCCGGTCTATAACCGCGAAGAACATCGCCCAGACCCCCTCGCTGGCGGCATAGACCGCCCTGCGGTTGCCGAACTCGCCTACGTCATTGGACTGGCGCGGTTCAAAACAGGCAATCCGGGGGTCACCGGTGCCGTGCAGCAGGTGACCCTTATGGTCGGCCAGCCAGCACAAAAACTGCCAGGCCGGAACCGGGAGTTTTTTGCGAATCCAGTCCCCCCGGCCGGGAGCCACCGCATGGGCGTAGAGCGCCTCGAGGCGCTCTTGGATCGCTTCGTCCAGCCCTAGGGTGGGCCGGGGTAGCCAGTAGGCAGGCAGTTCCATACAGTTCAGGCTCCGCGCAGGCGTTTGCTGGTTCGGGAGAAGCTGGGGGTTGGCTCCAAAGCCTCGGCCCAGGCCCGAAGCTGCTGGGCGATGCGGCGGCGGAAGGAATGCTTGGGCATTTGGTGTTGCTGCTCGGCCTCCTGGCGATAGGTGGTCATCTTGTCCTTGATCCCGGCTGCCAATTCCTCTTGGTTGAAGTGTCCGAACATGGCTAACCTCCCTGGTCATAACTATAAACCAGAAGTTTATATTTTGTCAATTTTAAGTTTCTATTTTATCAAATCTTTTTTTCAATTCTCAGCAACGACTTTCTCAAAAAGTTCGATTCTCTCGACCAAAACAGCAATACCGTCTTGCCAGAACTCTTCCGATTCCAGGTTGAAACCAAACCGGGCCGCCAACTGCTCAGCCGGGTAAGTGCCCACCGAGGCCAGTAGTTGATCGTATTTGGCAACAAAGTCTTCCCCTTCTTCCAGGTATTGCCTGTAAAGCGCCAGACCAAACAATAGCCCAAAGGCATAGGGAAAATTGTAGTAGTTCGACCCGTAATAATGCCCCTTCACTGCCCACATATAGGGATGATAGGTTGCCAGGGCATCGCCATAGGTCTGGGCCTGGGCTTCCAGCATCCACTGGCAAAACTCCTCTGGCGCGAGTTCTCGCTCCTGCCGTTTGGCAAACACCGCTTGCTCGAACAAAAAGCGTGAATGAATGTCGACAACTACCTGAGCTGCGCTCTGAAGTCCGCCCTCCAACACCGCAAGTTGATCGGCAGGCGGCAGTACCCTCAGGGCCGCCTCTCCTACAACTGTCTCGTTCATGATGGAGGCCGTCTCGGCCATGGTCATGGGTTCCTGGCGCAACAGGTAGGGCACCTCGCGCAGGCAGTGGTTGTGATAGGCATGCCCCAACTCGTGGGCCAGCGTCGAGATGGATTCAAAGCTATCCTCGTGGTTGAGCAGAATGCGCGAACGTCCCTGCCCCACCGGGGTACAATAAGCACCCCCCACCTTGCCCTTGCGCGGGGGCGCATCCATCCAGCGCTCGGCATAGGCCCGCTCGGCCAGGTCGGCGTCGGCCTTGGAGAAACCCGCCAGGTGCTCGACTATGAACCTTCGGCCCTCCTCCCAGCCCCACTTTTTAGGATGAGCTTCCTTGAGGGCCAGGGGTGCAAACAAATCCCACCAGTCCAGCTTTTTCTTTCCCAGCGCCCTGGCTTTTGCCTTGAAATAGCGCCGCCAGTGGGGAAAACTTTCCACCATCGCCTTCTGCATGGCTTCCAGGGTCTTTCGCTTGATCCGGTTATCAAAGAGTGCTGGGGCCAGGTCATCCGCCCAGCCGCGCCTGCGATTCAGGGTCGAGATTTCGCCCTTGTAGCCATTCAAGGCCGCCGCGATGGCGATCTCATTGGCCTTCCAGGCTCCCAGTTCGGTTTCATAGGCGGCTTTGCGCACGGCCTCGTCCGGGCTCATGGCCAGATTGCGCACCGCCGTGATGGGCAGTTCTTCCCCATTCACCACTGCTCCGATCTGGCTGGTCAGGTTGCCGTGCAGCTTAACCCAGGCCCGCCCACCCGAAAGCGAAAGCTCCGAGGCCAGAATTTCTTCAGGCTCGGAGAGCATGTGTTGGGCCTGCACCTTGGCCTCGTCAATCAGAATTCTGTAATCTTTGGCTTTTACTTTTTCGGCGTCTAGTCGAGCCAACCAATAATTCAGACGCGGGCGCAACTTCTGATAGTTGAGGTACATCAACTCGAGTTCGGAAAGCCTGGCTTGAGCTGCCATATCCGCGCTGTTGCTGTCTACGAGCATCAGCACATAGGCGTAAAGCGGGGTCAGGGTCTCCCCGAAGATGTTGAGCTTGCCGATCAGGGTCTGGAAGGTTTGGGCGTCGGTAGCGGCCCCATCCTGCCCGATGCGTTGGGTCTGAAAGAACTGCTCGAGGTCGGAAATCTGCTGCTGGATGGTGCTCCAGGTAGCCTTGAATTGCTCCGACTCGAGGCCAGGAAACAGCGAGTCCA
>JBBIUP010000148.1:0-5714 GCA_037440185.1 Meiothermus sp.
CCTGCATTTGTCCAGTGGTGGGGCGGGTTTCGATGGATCAGATTACCGTCAGAATTCCTGCACCGGTGAGTCTGGAACAGGTATTTGAAGTATTTACTCCCGACTTCGACCCCACCAGCAGCCTGTGGGGCTGGGCCGAACTAACCGGAACCGTCAGCTACGAGCCGGCAGTGCGGCTTGCTACGCGCTTGCCCAGGGTATACCTGCGGGACAGAGTCGAGGTGGCGCGGGTGGGATAAAGGGCCAAAGCCACTTTTGGTTTCTGTTCCAGCGGCGAAAATCAGACCTGTGACTGCGATGAAGGCCATCAAGCTATTTCAGGGGTATTTGTGGCACCCCAAAGAACTCTCCTTCGACCCCCATGCAGCGATTCCCCGCCAACTGGGGGAGGTGCAGGTGCTGATAGACAAAGTGCGTGCTCCCATGACTTTTTTTGAAGATGGCACCCTGACCGAGACCCAGCAGTTCTACCAGGTCACGCTGCTGGTGCGCACCGAACAAGAGCCAGGTGACCTGAAGCCGTTGGCCCAGTGGGTGAGCCAAGAGTTGAATCCCTACCTCGAGGCCACACCCAAAGAGGTGGGCTGGCAACTGCTAGAAGACCTGCGGCAGATTTGATATGGGGTCGTCTGTAAGCCGAAAACGCGCAGTGATATGCAAAAAAGCGCCTGGGGGTTCCAAGGAAGTGTAGCCGATGAGAATCTGGTACACCGAGGGCTGAACAAGGGTATTGCGTACCAAACCTCGCTTCGCTTGAGGATATGTGACCATCGTTGTGAAACCTATCGCGGTTTTTGCTAGCGGCAAAAAATAAGCCTGGAACAGCACTTCTCCTCAAGGGGATGGCGGAGTTCTTTCTGAAAACTGCTCTATGGGTGCAAGTTCTCCGCAAAGCGAGTACTTCTCTGTTCTGCTCATCCTACTATTTGCCCATAGCCCAAATAAGCTCAAGGTCGGATTAAGGTCTCCTCATGCACGGGGTGGGGGTGGAGCTTTTAGACTATCCAGACGGGTGTTTGAGTGATGAGCAAAAACCTACACCGGATTTTGTTGGGACTGGGCCTTGCCCTGTTTTTTGCGGCCTGTAGCGGCCTCGAGACCCAAATCCCAACCCCACCTCCCCCTGCTCCAACGCCGACCCCGCCTGCTGGTAAGACCATTACCTATCAGCCCAGCAATGAAAACTTCCTCAACCCCGAGCGGGGCTTTTACTTGAGCGTGCCCATCACCCAGGAAACCGACCTGAGTTGGGTCAAGCCCCAGCACCGGGTGACGGTGGTGCATTCGTATGTGCGGCTGGATGCCTACCGCACTTCCCTGGTGCCCCAGAGCTATATTTCGCAGTTGACACGGGGCCTCGAGGCCGCACGGAGGGCTGGGCTCAAGGTGGTGTTACGCTTTGCCTATAACTTCGGCTTCGAGGCCGACGCGCCGCTGGACTGGGTAATGCGCCATATCGAGCAGTTTCAGCCGGTGCTGCGTGACTACAAAGATGTAATTCTGGTTCTTCAGGCTGGCTTCATTGGGGCTTGGGGCGAGTGGCATGCCTCCACCAATGGCCTGACCTCGCTCACCAACAAGCGGCAGATTCTGAACGCATTGCTAGCGGCTACTCCCGCCGATCGCATGGTGCAGTTACGCTATCCCGGCGATCTAATGGCCCTGTATCCCACGCCATTGGACAGCAACACTGCCTATAACGGCAGTAACCAGGCCCGCGTAGGCCACCATAACGACTGCTTCCTGTCCGGCCCCGACGATACCGGCACCTACAACCCCATCAGCCAGAAGAGCGCCATGCAGAGCTACCTCGAGCGCATGAGTGAGTTTAGTGGGGTGGGTGGGGAAACCTGCCAGGTCGAACCCTCGCAGCACCGCACCGACTGCCCCACTGCCCTAGCCGAGATGCGCCGTTTCCGCTGGAGCTACCTCAACCTGACCTTCTACCGGCCAGCCATAGACCGCTGGCGGGCCGAAGGCTGCTTCGACGAGATTGCCCGTCGCTTGGGCTACCGTTTTCGCCTGGTACGCTCGATCGTGCCCGAGCAGGTCAGCCGCGGTGGGCGTTTGCAGATGAGCCTAGAGATTGCCAATGAGGGCTTCGCCACCTCCTTCAACCCCCGCCCAGTACAGCTTGTATTGCGGGCCAGGGGCACCCAGACGGTTTATGCGGTGGCACTAAACAGCGATCCGCGCCGTTGGACGGCTGGGCAGGTTACCACCATAGGTGTAGACCTGGCGCTGCCAGCCAATCTGCCCGCAGGCGAGTACGATTTGTTGCTGCACCTGCCCGATGCCACCAGTGGGCTCCAGGGCCGACCCGAGTACGCCATTCGGCTGGCCAACCAGAACATCTGGGAAGCCAGTACCGGCTACAATAACCTGCAAACCATCCTGAAGGTTGAGTAGAGCGGTTTCACACCGCGAGAACGCGAGAACTGCGATTGGGCTACGATCCCACTGGCCTGCTTGGGGTCCTGGAGACGGTGCCGTGGGTCTGGTCGTGGTCGGGGATCAGGTCTTCAGCCTCGCGTACCACCCGGAAGAAGTAACCCCCCAGGCCCACTGCCATCCCCAGCAAGCCGCTCACCACCAGCAGCAGGGCCATCCCGGCCCCTGGGCCCACGCCCAGCAGGCCGCCCAACAGACCCGCCAGCGAGCCGCCGGGCATCATGGCAGGGGTGAGAACCCGGTCGGCCAGCGGCCCCGCAATCAGCATGGCGACCGGCCCGGCCACCCAGGCAATCATGCGCCGGGCCGAAAATACCTTTCCCTGCACATCGGGTGGTACCTTGGCCTGCCATATGGCCTGGTTGGAACCGTTCAGAATGGGAACAATCAGCGCGAAGGTAAAGGCGCATGCGGCCCAGACCCACACGCTTTGTCCCAGTCCCAGCAGCACACTCCCGAAAAAGCTCGAGAGTACCCAGCCCAAGAGCACCCCATGCACCTTGCGCCTGGGGCCGCCCCAGGTCGAGAGCAGTATGCCGCCCAGCACCCCGCCAATACCTGCTGCACTCTGCACAGTGGCCAGCACGGTTTCGCTCGAGGCGGTGCGGGCCAGAATCATCGCGGCCATGATAGCCGAACCCAGGTTGGCGACCAGATTTCCCAATAAAAATACCGTCTGTAAACCCAGTAAGCTGGGCCGGGCGAAGATGAAGCGGAAACCATAGATGGCCTCCGTGAGCAGGCTCCCGCGGCTTTCCAGCCCCGCTGCGCTCTGTTTGGGTTGGGGTACGTGCACCAGTATCAATGTCAGGAAAGCGGCTGCAAAGGTCACAAGATCTATGAGCAGGATGCCTCCCAGCCCCACCAGCCCCAGAAAGATACCGGCTAGAATTGGCGCACCGATGCCCGAGGCCGACTCGGCCAGCGCCAAGAGGCCGTTGGCCCTGGCATAGTCTTTCTTGTCCACCATCGTCGAGATGGCCGCCGAGTAGGCCGGCCACTGGAAGGCACTGGTCAGGCCGTTCAACGCGCCTACTGTGTAGAGATGCCAGATTTCCAGGCTCCCGCTCAGATAGAGCAGGAATACCGCCAGTGTCCCCAGGGCAGCACCGAGGTCGGAGACCATCATCATCAGCTTGCGGTTGCCGCGATCCACCCAGGCCCCGGCAAAGGGCGAGATAAGAATCAGCGGCACCATGTAGAAAAAGCCCATCAGGGCCAGCGAAGTCGCCAGCCCGGTTTTTTCGAAGGCCCAGATGGTGAGGGCAAACTGGCTCATACCGCTGCCCACCAGCGAGACCAACTGCCCTGAGGCCACCAGTGTGAACCCCCGTAGTCCGGATAAGTACCTCTGCTGCATAGTTCTCCCCAAAAAAGCCTAGGCTGGAAATCCAGCCTAGGTATCTGAGGCTAGACTCCTAAAGTGTAGGCAGGATCTACTTAACAAGAAAGACGAGTTCTGGAGTAGAATGTAAGCATGTCCAGCACGCTAGAAAAAGCTACCGTACTAGAACTCAACAATTCGCTCGCGGCCCGCATCCTGGCCGACCCCGATGTGGCTGTCTTCCTCAAACCCTTTATGCGTGAACCCACCACCATCAAGGCAGCCGCCGAAGAATTCAAACAGCCCATTCAGGCCATGCACTACCGGGTGGAGCGGATGCTGCAAGCCGGGCTGCTGGAAGTGGTGGGGGTGGAGGCCCGGCAAGGCCGACCGATCAAGCATTACCAGGCCACCGCTACTGCTTTCCGCATTCCGCTGGATTTGATACCGCGTAGCCTGCTGGAAAACCTGACCGAACACGTGTCCTGGAAGTCGCAGCTCGAGCGCGGCTTGCAAAAAGCCCTGGGGGGAAGCGAATACGAGTCGCAGATGGTGGTCTATCTCAACGGCGATGGGTTGCTGATCTGGGGCTCGAGCCTGGACGACTACGAGGGCGACCCGAAAACTCTAAAGCCCCAATACCCCGCCACCCTCAACCTCTGGACAGGGGGCCTGAGGCTCGACCGGGCCGATGCAAAGGCTCTGCAACGTGAGTTATGGGAACTTTACGAACGCTACGCCCACCGGGGCGGCGCAGAAAAATATGTGATGCACCTGGGCCTGGCCCCAACGCCCGACCCATAGGACTATGAGTCAGCAACCAGCAACATGCTTTTGGCTAAAACAGGGATACTACCGGCTCGGTGGGAGGGCTGGTAAAAGTGCCATAAAGCTCGGCTGCATTGAGGGCGAGAATGCGCTCAGCAGCCCAGTCGGTTTCCTCGTTGGCGAGGTCGCCGTTGTAGACAGCCTGCTCCAGTACCTGGGCCAGAATACGCCGCCCCCAACGGGCTGCAATCCAGAACATCTCTGGGCTGTGGCGGGCGCTGGTGGAGAAGAGTACTTTGCCGATGGGGGCCAGGTGGGTAGCCTCGTGCAGGGCCGTGCGCATGGCGTGCACGCTCCCGGCCGGGATGGTTAGCCCCAAGTCTAAATAAGCACCAGGGTAGCTGCTGCTCAGATAGCCAGCTTCCCGCATATAGGGATAGCAGTGTAGCAAGACGATTTTCAGCCCTTGCAGTTCGGGGGCCTCCAGCACACCGCGCAATCCCAGGGGATTGGCCAGCCGCATATCCAGCGTGGGATCGCCATAGCCGACATGAAACTGCACCACCTTGCCCATCTCACTGGCTACCTTGAGGGCCATCCACAGCATGGAATCCAGCAAGGGCTTGCTGGTGATGCGCGGAGTCTGGCCGGGGGTCAGGTTGCGGCGCAATTCGCTGTAGGCGCGCTCGAGTTCGACCAGGTTGTGGCGGGCGATATCCAGCCCACTGCGGTAGGCTACCACGCTCTTGAAGGCTGCCACGGTGGGTGCCATTGTTCGCAAATGGCCCTCGAACGCGTTCAGGAGGCGGGTAGCGCTGTCGTGGCGCTCGAGGAATCTAGCCAGTTCGGCCTCGAGTTGCAAAACCCGCCGGGCCACCGGTGGTAAGCGTTCGTCACACTCTCCGATGGTCCAGAGGTCGCTGCCCACCACGCCATCCTCGAGGAGCAGATAGGAAATATTGGCCTCGGCAAACAGCCAACGGGCCAGTTCAGTATAGTTGTGTCGCTGGCGGGCTTCCCCGATGGCTTCCAGGGTGGGTTCACAACCATAAAACTCGGCTAAGTCACGGACACTGCGGCGAAAAAACAGGCTGTCCTGCACAAAGGGGAGCATCCGGGGGCTGGGGCTCTGGGTGAAGTAGCGCTCGAGCGGCTCCTGCCGCCAACGTTC
>JBBIUP010000149.1:0-5696 GCA_037440185.1 Meiothermus sp.
TTCGGGACAGCGGCTATGCCGCCGTGCACCAACGGGACGATCCCCTTCGGGACAGCGGCTATGCCGCCGTGCACCCAGGGGACGATCCCCTATCGGGACTCGCAGGTGCTCGTACACCCGGGGGAATTGCGCCAGGTACGCATGGCTGATTCTGCGGGTTTTGCCCATCTACCCTGGCGCAACTTAACCCCTATTGCGTCCAGAGCAAACCGTACCTTCGAAGGGGGTAACTATGGGTGGGTCACATCACCCGTCGCGGAACCGCTCAAGGCCGTCCTTCATTGATGCCCTTTTGCTACACTGAACCGTTGTGAGTGATAGTGCCACCCGTACCCAACCCAAATCGGCAACCCGCACCCCGCCGATGTACAAGGTATTGCTGCTCAACGATGACTACACCCCAATGGACTTTGTGGTAGAAGTGTTGATGCGGTTTTTCAAGAAAAGTGAGCTCGAGGCCACTCGAGTCATGTTGCAGGTACACCATGCGGGTGTGGGGGTAGCGGGGGTCTATCCTTTTGAGATCGCCGAGACCAAGGTCAACCAGGTAATGGATGCGGCCAGCGCCGAGGGCCATCCCCTGCAATGCACCATGGAACCAGAGTAGGGCAAACTACCCCCCAGGCCCTGTGATTTTGGCTTCGCAATATCCAGGGTGCCAAGGGTACAAATAGCATCCTCGGGCCAGGGTAGGGTTGGATCATGCTCTTAGCGCCCCATGCGAACCGTTGGTATCGGCTGGCGTTCTGGCTCGCTATTCTGACCGTTGTCTACAATCTGCTCTCGCCATCCTGTTACACTCGAGCATGCAGGTATGGAAACCCCTTTGACCCCCACACTGGAACAATCCATTCGCCGCGCACTGGAAATCGCCCTCGAGCGGCGACACGAATATGCCGGCCTGGAGCATTTGCTGCTGGCTTTACTCGATGATCCCGACGCGTCTCGAGTGCTGAAGAGTTGCGGTGTTGATCTGCAAGCCCTGCGCTTGATGCTGGAGGAGTCGCTCAGACAGTTTGAGGTCGGAGAGGCAGGAGAACCGCACCCCACCTCGAGCTTTACCCGCGTGATCCAGCGGGCAGTTTATCAGATGCGTTCAGCAGGCCGCGACCAAGCCAATGGAGCCAACGTGCTGGTCTCGATCATGGACGAGCGGCAAACTGCTGTTTATGCCCTATTGGAGAGCTTTGGTGTCAACCGCGCCGATCTTACCGCTGCCATCTCGAGGGGTGCCCCTGCTAAGGGCATTGGCCAGCCCAGTGAGCCTGCCCGGGTTGGTGAAGACAGTGCCGGTATCGCACCAAATCCGCTGGAAGCCTACTGCACCAACCTCACCGCTCGGGCTCAACAAGACGAACTCGACCCCCTGATCGGGCGTGAGGCCGAACTCGAGCGCATCCTGACCATTCTCTCTCGCCGCCAGAAGAACAACCCCCTGCTGGTCGGCGACCCCGGTGTGGGAAAGACGGCTTTGGTGGAGGGGCTGGCGCAATTGATCGTGAGGGGCGCAGGGGACAGCCAGGGGTCGAGGAAAAACAGTAGGGAAAACACATCCCCCTATCCCCTACCCCCTATCCCCTTGCCGGGGAAGCTCATCGGCGCCGAGGTTTTCGCTCTAGACATGGGCTCGCTGCTGGCCGGCACCCGCTTTAGGGGCGATTTCGAGGAACGGGTCAAATCCGTGATGAAAGCGCTCGAGGCCCATCCCAACGCGATTCTGTTTATTGACGAGATTCACACCATTGTGGGGGCCGGCTCGACCACCGGCTCTACGGTGGATGCCAGCAATCTGCTGAAACCGGCGCTTACCGGCAAACTCAAGTGCATTGGGGCTACCACTTTTTCCGAATACAAACACTTTGAGAAAGACCGGGCCATTGCACGGCGCTTCCAGAAGATTGATATCGCGGAGCCTTCCCACGCCGACGCGGTTAAAATCCTGGAGGGGCTAAAATCGCGGCTGGAAGCCCACCATCAGCTCACCTATACCAAGCAGGCGCTGGAACGCTCGGTAGAGTTGGCCGCCCGCCACCTTTCCGAGCGCCGGTTGCCCGACTCGGCGCTGGACGTGCTGGACGAGGCGGGTGCCGCTCAAGCCCTCAGGACGCCGCACAAACGGGCCAAGCGCATCGGCGTCGAACAGGTCGAGGAGACCATCGCCCGCATAGCCCGCATCCCAGCCAAAAACCTCTCCCGCGACGACGCGGTGGTTTTGGCGAACCTCGAGAGCGAGCTGAAGGGTGCGGTATTCGGGCAGGACAAGGCGGTAGAAGAAGTCGCCAGCGCCATCAAGCTTTCCCGCGCCGGGCTGCGCGAACCACAAAAGCCCATCGGGGCCTACCTTTTCACCGGCCCCACCGGCGTGGGCAAGACCGAGCTGGCCCGCCAACTGGCGGCCTCGATGGGCGTACCGCTACTGCGCTTCGACATGTCGGAATACATGGAGAAGCACTCGGTCTCGCGCCTGATTGGTGCACCGCCGGGCTATGTGGGCTTCGACCAGGGCGGCCTGCTCACCGATGCGGTGCTGCAAAACCCCCACTGCGTGCTCTTGCTGGATGAGATCGAGAAAGCCCACCCCGACCTCTTCGCAATTTTGTTACAGGTGATGGACTACGGAAAGCTCACCGACCACAACGGCAAAAACGTGGACTTCCGCAGCAGCGTATTAATCATGACTACCAACGCCGGGGCTGCCGAGGCCAGCGAGACGCGGGTGGGATTCTTGGGTGGAACCAAAGCCGAGGCCAGCGACGAGGCCCTCCGGCGCATGTTCACCCCCGAGTTTCGCAACCGGCTGGATGCCATCGTGCACTTTGACCCGCTCTCCCCTGCTGTGATACAACAAATCGTGGGTAAGTTCTTGGGGCAGCTCGAGACCCAGCTTAAAGAGCGCAAGGTTGAGCTGGAAGTCAGTCCCGAAGCCGTGGACTGGCTGGCCGAAAAAGGTTACGACAAGCTGATGGGGGCCCGTCCGCTGGCCCGGTTGATCCAGGAGCGCCTCAAGAAACCCCTGGCCGATCTGCTCCTGTTCGGTGCGCTGAAGAACGGCGGACGGCTGCGAATTTCGCGCAACGGCCAAGAGATTGCCCTCGAGGCCCACAAAGCCTGATCCGACCCACCTGTGAGGCTTGCGCGATCCGACCATAGGTTATTTTCTACCAGCGACTTCTGGAAGAAGGCTGTTTTGTCCATCAAGGAGTGGAAGAGCAGATCCGGTATCTGGGTTATGCTCAACCCATGAATATTCTGCTCCTGGGAGGAACCCGCTTCGTGGGACGACATATTGTAGAGGCCGCACTGCAGCACGGCCACAGGGTCAGCACCTTCACCCGTGGCAACAACCCCCTGCCCGGCACCGAATCGCTGGTAGGCGATCGCAAAAATGGCAACCTCGAGGCCCTCGAGGGCCGTACCTGGGACGCAGTGGTAGATGTGAACGCCTACATCCCCCGCGAGGTGCGCGAGGCCACCAAGGTGCTCAAAGGCCGGGTGGGCCGCTACGCCTTCATCTCCACGGTCTCGGTCTACCAGGAATCCAGCGAACCCCGGAGCGAAGCCTCCCCTTTGCTCGAGCTGAGCAACCCCACGGTAGAGGAAGTGACCGGCGAGACCTACGGCGGCCTCAAGGTGCTTTGCGAGCGCGAGGTAGAGCGGGCCTTTGGCGAAAAAGGTTTTATCGTACGACCCCACCTGGTGGTAGGGCCGCACGACCCCACCGACCGCTTCACCTACTGGCCGCGCCGTTTTGCTGGTGGGGAGAAGGTTTTGGTGCCTGGCAAACCCGAGCATACTTTGCAGTTTGTGGACGCACGGGATCTGGGAACCTTTGTGGTACATGGCCTGGAAACAGGTTTGAGCGGGGCCTACAACGGCGCTTCCACGCCCGTCACCTGGGGCAGTCTGGTGGAAGCCTGCCAGCAGGCCGCACAAAACCCTGCCGAGGCCGTCTGGGTCAGTGAGCAGTGGCTGCTGGACAACAAGGTCACGCCCTGGGCTGACCTTCCGGCCTGGATTCCCTCCTTTGCGCCGGGCCGTGGCATCGGCCAAACCCAGAATGCCAAAGCTCAAGCTGCTGGTTTCACCATGCGCCCACTGCGGCAAACCGTGCAGGATACCCTGGCCTGGGACACCACACGCTCAGAGCCCCTCAAGACCGGCATGAGCCGGAAACGCGAACTCGAGCTTTTGCAACTACTGGTCTAGCACGTATATTTTGTTCTGCCGCCTCGAGAGCCAGTCTACCCTGTCAGCCCGCACCACCACATCTTCTTCTAGCCCTAGATAGCCAATACCTTCCAGCATCACCCCCAGTTCCAGGGTATACACCTCGCCCTCCTGCACGATGCCTTCGGGCGTCTGTCCGTAGCGCGGCCAGCGCGGCCCCAGCAGGGTTCCGCCATCGTGGGTGGCCCGGCCCAGCCCGTGGCCGGTGGCGTATTTATACTCGGGGTAGCCCGCGTTCACAATCACGCTGCGGGCCGCCGTGTCCACCTGGTAGCCACGCACACCGGGGCGGAGGGTCTGGGCAGCAGCCTCGATGGCATTCCACACCGCTTGAAAAACTCGCTGCAACTCCACTGGAATCCCCTCCCCCGGCCTGGGCCAGTAGTAGACGCGCTGCACGTCGGAGCAGTAGCGGTCCTTTTTCACGCCGTAGTCGGTGTGAATCAGCATACCCGGTTCCAGCAATTTATCCGTGGGGCCGGCGTGGGCAGGCATCCGGGCAAAGCTCACATTGGGGCAACCCGTCCAGCCCCAGGCCGGTTCCAGTCCGGCCTCTCTAATTCGCCCATGCAGAAAGGCCGCCACCTCGGCTTCAGAGATTCCATCCCGGATCATGCCGGTCATGGCCTGTAAATCATCCTCGGCTGCCTCTACAGCAGCCCGAATGCGGGCCTGCTCGGCGGGGGTTTTGACTGAACGCAGGCTGGAAAGAAATGTGGAAGCCGATTCGAACTCGAGTCCTGGCAAGGCCCGCTGGAGGTTCAAAAACATGCCGTGGGTCAGACCATCACAAAGGGGGTTGTCCGGGGCAAAGTTGAGCAGTATCCGCCGGGGTTGCAGCGCTTCGACCTCGCTTTGCAACAACGCGTCGTAGCCCTCGTCGTAGCTCAGAACCCGCCAGTCGGCCGATATGCTGGCCGCGTCAAAGCGCCCGGCAATGGCCAAGCAGGTCTCGCGGGTCAGCAGGAAAAAGGTGTCCCAGGTCAGGTCGGCATCGCTGATGAGCGATAAGGCTGGCTCGGGCTGCTCGAGGTTTTCCCGTGTAGCGATCAACCAGAGATCCCCTGGAGCCAGCAACTGCTGGGCCTGGGCCTGTTTTTCACGGTGAATTTGCGTGTCACTTAGCACAGATCTAGCCTATCTGGTGCGCGACCATGGCACAACATGACCCAATCACAGCGCTTGATGGTGAATGGTTCCCCCCTTCATCACCAGTTTGAGGTGACGCCCAGGGTTGGTGAGTACCTCGATGTTGTCGAGGGGGTTTCCTTCCAGCACAATCAAATCGGCATGTGCCCCAGGAGCCACCACCCCCAACTGCCCCTCGGCCCGCAGCAGCCGGGCCGCATAGAGGGTCGCGGCACGGATGACCTCGAGATTGGGCTGTACCTGTGCTCGGATGGTGAACTCCTCGAGCTGATACCGATGCATTGCCCCCAGCAGGTCGGTTCCGTAGGCCAGGTTAACCC
>JBBIUP010000150.1:0-5682 GCA_037440185.1 Meiothermus sp.
GGCTACACCTTCCGGCGCATCCAGAAGCAGTCTCGGCGCATCACCGATTCATTGATCCAGACCGGGCAGCCCTTCTTCCCAGAGTCGACCTTCAATCGGCATGCGTACATGGACAGCGTACTCTTGAACGTGCTGGACAATCATCGCAGCCCTGGAAAACAAGTCTTTAGCGATCTGTTCCGTAAAAATCCCCCCCAGCGGGTTCTGCGTTTTTTGGATGAGGAGACCAGTCTACTGGAAGATTTGCAGATTATGTCTAGCGTAGATATTCCAGCGTTTCTAAGGGCTACTGTGGCTGTAGGTAGGTCGCGTTGGCTCCTACCCGGAGCCAACTGGATGGAGCCGAAGCGAGGGTAGCGGTGGATTTACTGGCAACCACGTTTTTGGCCGCTCTGCTGGCGGGTACTGGGTTGCTTTGGGCACGGCAAAAGTGGCCTACCGCGGTGGCAGGCCCGGCCTGGCTACGTTGGTTGGGTGGGCTGGGGAGTATGGGCCTGGCCCTGCTGGGAGCGGTGCTGTTGGTGCTGGGGTGGGGTGGGTTGTTGGGTGTTGCTTTGGCCTGGTGGGGCTGTGTGCTGGCCTTGCTGGCGGTGTGGGGCGGCGATGTACTTTGGCCGGGACGCAAGGTTTTGCTGGTTGCGGGAGGGGTAGCTGCGCTGGTTGCGGGAGGGGTGGGCTGGCTGCTAAATGGATCTACCGTGCTTTGGATATGGGCTTTGCTAGCTGCTACAGCCACCGCCCAGACCCTCTGGCTGATCGCTCAGCCAGAGACCCAGGCCCGGCTCAGGTGGTTCCGGCTGTACCTGAAACCTTGGATGGTACTGCTGGGTCTGGCAGTGTTGGTGCGGGTTCCGGTGCCACTGTGGCCGGAGGGTTTTCCCATCATCAGCGCCACTCAGATGCTGCTAATTAGTCTGGCTGCCCTGCTGTGGGGCTGGGAGCGAATTGGGGTGCGGATTGTGCTGCTGACCAGCCTGGCTTTCGCGCTTGGGCTGGGGGTGGAGTTGCTGGGCAGCAAGACGGGTATTCCCTTTGGTTTGTATACCTACGAAGGTGCACCACAGCCCACCCTCTGGAGTGTGCCCTTAATCGTGCCGCTGGGCTGGTTTGCCCTGGTACTCTCGGCGCATGTGCTGGCAGGGGGGCGGCCCTGGCTGACGGGGTTGCTGGTGGTGGCCTGGGATTTGGGACTGGAAGCCCTGATGCCCGCCAAAGGCTACTGGACATGGCAAGATCCCAACCCACTTTGGTATGGCGCTCCCATCCAGAATTACCTCGCGTGGTTCGCGGTGGGTTTTGTGATCTCCTGGATGTATGGACGGATGGGGCCGGAACTGCACCAGAAGGGGTCTTTCGCCTGGGCCTATCGGCTGGAAGCCCTTTTTATTCCGCTGGGGCTGGCCCTGTTTGGCCTGTGGCCTGCGGCGGTGGTGTGCGGCCTAGCCATGAATGTGTTAGCGTGGTCTGACCATGTTCAGCGGCTCAGGTGGAGTGGGCAGCCAGCGGTAGGCCACGAACCGTGAATGCAACACATAAAGCCACCGTGGCGATGACCCTATGATGCGTCCTTGGGAACGATTGCTGACAGTAGCGTTCAGGGCTTTGTTTCGCCACACCGTGCACCGGGGCCTGCGGGGCGTGTGGGTGCAGGGCGATCTGCCTGGGCAGGCGTGTGTATTGGCGGGCAACCATCATTCCTGGTGGGATGGCTATTTGCTACCCGTCTTGTTTTGGGGCGCTGGGAAACCTTTCAAAATCGTGGTGGGCGAGCGCCGCTTGCAGGAGTTTTCGTTTTTCCGATATCTCGATACAGTTTCGGCCAGCAAGCCCAGAGATGCACTGGCCACCCTCAAACGGGGAGAAGTGTTGATTGTGTTTCCTGAGGGTGAACTGCGCGGGCCGGGGGCAGTAGGTGAGTTGAACAAGGGCACGGTCTGGTTTGCTGAAAAGGCAGGTGTGCCGATTGTACCGGTGGCCTCGAGGGTGGTGTTGCGCGGGCATGAGTTTGCCGAGGCCTACCTGGTGTTTGGTGAGCCCATAGGGCCAGATTTGAACCTGTTGCGCGAACGTCTGGATCGGATGCTCGAGGATCTCGAGGCCCAGATCCGCACAGTTCCAGCCGAAGTTGCTCTGCCAGGCTTCGAGCTACGCATTGCCGGACGCAAGAGTACCCACGAGCGTATGGCGGGTTGGGGTGCGGCGCTGGGTAAGCTAACGGGTGTGCTGGAGCATGGGAAACACTAAAGATGGTCTTTGGATGTATGGTTAGCAGAACCGCATGATGAGCTTCCTTCTTTACTTGGTGCTTTTTTGGTTGGGTCTAAAGCTGATTGTTCTGCTGGTTAATGGGGTATTGTTCCCGGTTTTGCGGCGGGAGCCACTGCAGGGTAAGCGCCCCACGGTTTCACTGCTGATTCCAGCCCGCAATGAAGCCCACAACCTGGTGGAAACCTTGCCGGGGTTTTTGCTCCAGGGGGTGCAGGAGATTCTGATCCTCGATGACCACTCCACCGATGCCACCGCTAAGGTAGTGGAACAATTCAGCCGCCAGGATGCCAGGGTGCGCCTGATTGCGGGCCTTCCCAAACCCGAGGGCTGGATGGGGAAGACCTGGGCCTGCCATCAACTGGCCCAGGCAGCCCAGGGCGAGGTGTTGCTCTTTACCGATGCCGACGTGCGTTGGAGCAAGCGGGGGGTGCGGGCAGTGCTGGCCCGGATGGAGCAGGAAAAAGCCGGACTGGTCTCGGTGTATCCGCGCCAAATCACCCCCACCCTGCCCGAGCGGGTTTTGCTGCCCTTGATTGATGATGTGTTGCTGTGCTATTTGCCCTATCCGATGATTTCTACGCCCTTCCCCTCGGCGGCAGCCGCCAACGGGCAGGTCATGGCCTTCACCCGCCTGGCCTACCTGGCTTCGGGAGGACACGCTGCAGTACGGGGCGAGGTGTTGGAGGACGTGCGGCTGGCGCAAAAAACCAAAGCTGCCGGGCAGCACATGGCCGTGGCCCTGGGTGGAGCCCTGGTAGCAGTGCGCATGTACCGCAGCTTCGAAGAAATTGTCGAGGGGCTGGGCAAGAACCTCATCGAGTTCCACGGGCGCAGCCGGGCTATCCTGGCCCTGTCGTATATGGGGCACCTGCTGGCCTACACCCTGTGCTGGCCTTTGGCCTTGTTCAACCCCCTGTGGCTGCTGGTAGGAGGACTGGGGCTTCTCGAGCGTTGGCTGTTAAACCTTAAAACCGAGCGGGAGTGGTGGGAGGTAGGTCTGGTTCCGCTGGCACCTCTTTATGCCACACCCATCTATTTGCGGTCTGGACAAAAAAGATACACCTGGAAAGGGCGAGAATATAGCCGATGAAGGCCATCGTGGTGGGGGCAGGCTTTGCCGGGCTGGCAGCGGCCTTGAGGCTGCGCAGGGCGGGGCTGGGAGTAACGGTCATTGAACAATTCGAGGAGCCCGGTGGCAAAGCAATTGGCTGGAGGGGGGTGCCCACTGGCCCTACCGTCCTGACCCTGCCGGAGATTCCCCGCAGGATTTTCGAGGCGTTTGGCTCGAGCCTGCCGGAACTTAAGCTGGTTTCGCCCCTCACCCGCTATACCTGGCCCGATGGTCGGGTGTTTGCACCCGAACTGGATGTAGAGGCCACCGTGGCCCAGCTCTCGGCGCAAGAAGCTCATGATTACCGGCACTTGTTGAGCGAAGCCAGAACGCTGTATGAAGGGGCCAGAGATACCTTTATTTTTGGCCCACCGCCCCAGACCTCGAGTCTGCTGCAGTATGGTCTGCGCGACGGCTGGCGGGCGCATCCAGCCAAGTCGCTGGTGGCATTGGTGCAGTCCGGCCCCTATCTAACCCCGTTTTTCCTGCGCTTTGCCACCTACCTTGGGGCCAATCCCTACCAGGCTCCAGCAGTGCTACACAATATCGCCTGGGTGGAGTTGGGCCTGGGTGTATTTCACCTGGCGGGTGGGATGCGGGCGTTGGCCGATCGCTTGTTCCGATTGGCTCAGGCCCAAGGCGTCGAGTTTGTGTTCGGGCAGAAGGTCTTGCAGATGCAGATGCTCCCCAATCGTATTGGGGCTTTGCGAACCGATGGGGGTTGGTATAGCGCCGATCTGTATATTTCTGCGGCGGATCGGCACTTTGCCCTGCAGTGGATGGGTCTGCCATTACCCAGCTATGAGCTGGGCGTGGCCGGTTTCGCGGTGCTACTCAGGCTCTCGGAGTCGGTGCCGCTGGGACACCACATCTTCTTTTCGCAGGACTACCGGGCCGAGTGGCGTGAGATTGCCGCTGGACGCTGGCCCCAAGACCCCACGCTGTATCTGCATACCGATGGTGAATCGGCGTTTTTGCTGGTCAATGCGCCCTCTTTGCCACAGACAGATAGCACGAGGCAGGAAGCCGAAGAGGAGGACTATGTAAAGTTGTTGCTGGAAAAGCTTTCCCAGATTCACCCCCTGCCCATCGCGGAGTGGCGGGCTATGAGTCCGCAGGACTACAGCTACACCGCCTATCGTGGGGCCCTATACGGACGTGCCCCCCACGGGTTGTTGGGGGCTTTGCGACCCGGCTGGGGCCTGGCGGGCCTTCGGAATTTCGTGCAGGTAGGCGGAACAGTCCACCCTGGAGGGGGGGTTCCGCTATCCATGCTTTCTGGATGGAACGGGGCTGGGTGGCTGCTGGATCGAAGGCTGGGTCGGCTAAGAGGGAGTGGGCTTGGGAATTCGGGGCTCGCTTGAGGAGAGAGGGGTTGGGGTGAGGCAATTACCCGAGCCGAAGGGCTATCCCTGGGGTAATTTTGCCCATTTACCCCGTTGGGCTGGGGAGCCGCTGGCGCTGCTGGAGGAAGGGGCCGCGCTCGGTGAGGTTTTTGGCCTGCGTTTGGGGCGCAGGGCGGTGGTGGGCCATAACCCACAGTGGAATAAAAGGCTGCTCCTGGATTTGGAAACCTTCCGCTCCAAAGGCAGTTTCTCTTCGCTAACGCCGTATCTGGGCGGCGGCATCATCACCACCGATGCCCCCGAGCACAAGCCTAAACGCCAGGAACTCAACCCCAGCTTTCACACCAAGGCCCTGGCTGGGTTGCATGAGCGCATTCATCAAGCCATGAAGGAAATCCAACCCCAAGGCGAGTTTGAGGCCAATGCCTGGGCTTCCAAGGTGGTGCAGACCAGCCTCAACGTGGCCTACTTCGCAGGGCAGTTCCCCAAAGCAGAATTGGCTAGGTTTTTGGCCCCCCTCAAGCAGTCTTTTCCTGCCCCCCTGCTTCCGCGACCCCTGCTCTTTGCACGGGTTCGTCGCCGGGTGGGGGAGATGCAAACTGCAGGCCATGGGATGGCCGCCCATTTGCCGTTGGAAGAAGTCCTGATCGGGCTGGCGGCAGGCTATGACACCACCGCCCACACCCTGGGCTGGGCCTTGTGGCATGCAGCTACCTATCCTGAGTGGCACAACCTGGCGGGCCATGCGCTGCTCATCAAGGAAACCCTCCGCTTGTATCCGCCTGGCTTCATTGGCAGCCGACGGGTCGCCCAGGATAGCGAGTTCGACGGGTATCTGATCCCCAGGGGATCGCTGGTGCTCTATAGCCCCTATCTAACCCACCGCCACCCCGACCTGTGGGAAAGACCCCTGGTGTTTGACCCTGCGAGGTTCGAGGGCCGCATTCCAGCCTGGGG
>JBBIUP010000151.1:0-5665 GCA_037440185.1 Meiothermus sp.
CGCAAGGTAGTGATGTCGGTACTGTTGCCCCCCAGGCTGAACTTCTGGCTGTCCTGAGCAGTGCCTAGAATGGTTCCAAAAGAAAGCCGCAAGCCGATGGCCTGGCGGGCAGCCTGATCAATCTGGAAGTAGTTTCTACCCGTCACCACCACCGGCACATACTGAGTGACATCGCCTCCCTTGGGGAAGGTAATGCCGTAGCCGGTATTGAGATTGACCGAAAAGCCCTGCGTGGGGAAGGTGGGGTTATTTAGGGTGGTATAGGCAGCGCCGAGGTTCAGGGTAATGGCCTGAAACTCACGCACATTTTGTTCGAATCTGTTCTGGGCATCTTGTAGCAATGCATTGCTACAAGCCGTATCCTCGGCCACTGGAGGGTTGGCTTTGTTGCCCGAATCCGGCACCTTGACCAGGCACCGAGGACGGTTTGTATCGTTTAGTTCCAGCGAAGGGATATTCCACTCCCACCCCAAGCCTGCCGAGAGCCGCAGGTTGGGGAAGTCGCGGTTCAGGGGGCGGGAGATAGAGAAGTTGATGCCAGTTTTGCGTTCGGTGTACTGCCAGATCGAGGTTTTGTCCTTGTCATCAATAATGCCATCCCCGTTTAGGTCTGGCGTTCCTCCGTTGTACTGCTGTTCTATCGGGTAGTTGATGTTGGCCTGGGGCTGGCTGTACAGGTTCACACCGAACGAGGTGCGTACCTCCTTGAAGTCGGCAAAATCAAGGTAGATCCAGGGAATTCGGTAGGAAGCGCTGAAGGTCAGGAACTGGCCTGCATCATTGGGGTTGATACCCAGGGTAACGTTGTACTGATGGGCCAGACCCCACAAGTTGGTATCGCTGATACCGATGTTGCCCTCCCAACCCGTCAGATTGCTCCAGGAGATTCCTGGGATGAAGCTACCGGTTTGGGCTTCACGGAAGCTCAAAACGATAATCACGTCTTCTGGCTTTTCACCTTGTTGGGGTCGCACACCCGGTGGCTCACGCAACAATCCGGTGCGCAGGATATTGGTAATGCCTTGCCTTAGAGAATTCACCGAGAATAGGCTACCCACCGCGGGCATTTCACGCAAAAACACGCTCGGATCGGTACGGGTTAGCGCAGGCTCTATGCGGTAACCGGCAATGCGCAGTTCGCGCAGACGCTGCACATAGACCCCTTCACGGAAGGTGATGTCTGGCTGGCCCACCAGGTCGAAGCCTGCATCGCGGTACTCGCGGAGGACTCGAGCAAAATCTTCGTTGGCTAACGTGGGATTATACTCGTCCCCTGGTTTGAGGCGGAGCCTGGATAGCAGTTTGTCGGTAGGAATTACCGTATTGCCCTCTATGCGAACCTCGCGGATGGCTCCAAAGCGCTGCTCACCGGCCTGAAAAGTCAGACGTACGCCATCCTGGCTAACCCGCTCGGGTCTGAAGTCAATAACCCGACTGATACTCCGGGATAAGGTATTTACACCATCCAGGATTCGATCTACATTGAACGGATCGCCCACCTTGAGGCCAAGCGAACTAATGTCCACGCCTCGAGCATTAATCTCGGCAATCTTGAGCTCGCTAAAAGCCACCCTGAGCACGCCATCCATCAGGCTGGTGCGTAGTAGGTCTACCCCACTACCCCTGAACCCTGCTGAAGCGTACACATCGGCGGTACGGCCTACGGCATCACGGAAACGATCGAAAGAAAAGCGTCCGTCCTCCACCACCGGTTGGAACAGGGGCTCCAGACGCTCTTTAGGCACGTAGGTTGCCGTTCCAACCTCTATGGACTTGAGCTCTGGATTCTCCTCCACTTTGAAGTTAAGCTCCACTCCCCCCGGTACATCTTTGGCCTCAGGGGTTACTTTGGGCTCAAACGGGAAACCCTCGTTACGGTAAATCCGGGCCAGCGCCTGGGCAGCCTCGGTAGACTTTTTGGCATTAAACACCGAGCCTACCCCAATGGCCTGCTCGGTTTCCAGGTAACGCAGCACATTGGCTTCTGGAAAGGCTTTTGACGACACAGTGACTTTGGTGATCGCTGGGTTGGTCGTAACCTCTACCACCAGCTTATTTCCATCCAGGCGAACCCTGGCATCGCGAAAATAGCCCGTACCCAAAACCGCAGCCCGGGCCTGCTCCAGATCGCCGGGCTCATCACCCACACCAAAGGGCAGTGAGATGCGTACCAGTGCGGCCAGCACCGTATCGGTGCCTCGCACCTCCACCTCCTCGATGGGAGCTGCCAGGGCCACGCCTAACAACATGAACAGTGACAACCAACGCTTCATGCTGCCAACCATATGCGAAGCGCGTGAAGCGTGAGTGAGAGCCGAATTTATCCGACCCCCCAAAGTTCAGAGGCCTGATTGTGGTGTACCCAGTTCTGTAGGGATACACTGGCTTCGCAAGTGAATTTGGTCATATCCAGCAAGCTAAATTTTTCGGGCATTTCATGAGCTCATTTAGCGCAGCAAAAACCTACCCATCATCACCAGCAAACCCACCCCCGTAACCAACAATGCAATCCTATCCCAACGCACCACGCGGTATTCGATGTAGAAGTTATTGGCGCGATCCACGCGTATTTGCCAGGTGTAGGTACGGCCCCCCTGCCCATCGGCATTGTGCTGGCTGGCAGTGAGTGGGGTTTGCAGCGAGAGTGAAAGCTTGGGTAGCAGGGCACGGGTAAAAAGCGAGAAGATTGGGCCTGCCGGGAGTAAGCTGGCAAAGATGGGGTTGGGCTGGCCCAGACGGATGTCCAGGCGATAATTTTCGACCAGCCACCAGCCAGTTCGCGTGAGATTGAAACGCTCTTCCACGAAAGCGTTGGTGCCCAAGGTGGTCTCGCCAGCATTCTCCATCCTGCGGGTCGCGATGGTCTTATTCCCCTCGAGGCGAACCTGCCAGCCTTGGGCTTGGAGCTGTTTTACGAAGTCGGCCAACAGCTCTCCACTTTGCCCGTTTTGGCCTTGGGGTTCGGTGAGGGTTAGGGTTTGGATCACACTGCCGCCCAGCGTGACATCTAGCTTGAGGTTGGCCTCGAAACAAGCCGGTAACAACATGCTTAGGGCCAAGAGCAAAAGAATCCTGGCCCAAGATGAGATAACTGCCGCTCCAACCACTTTAGAAATTCACGCTGGGAACCTGGCGGGTGGCTTCGTCGGTCTCGAAGAAGGGTTTGGCCCGTTTGCCCAGCGGCTGGGCCACAAACATGCCGGGGATGGTGGTAACGGTGTTGTTGAAGTCCAGCACGGTGTCGTTGAAGAACTGGCGAGAATAGGCGATTTTGTTTTCGGTCTCCTCGAGCTGGCCTTGTAACTCGCGGAAATTCGCGTCGGCCTTGAGCTGGGGATAGGCTTCGGCAATGGCAAATACGCTGCGCAGGGCCTGGGTGAGCTGATTAGAAGCAGCCGATTTTTCCTCGATGCTTCCAGCCGAGAGCATCCGCTCCCTGGCCTGGGTCACACGGTCGAAGACCCCCGTCTCGTGGGCAGCATAACCCTTGACGGTATTGACCAGGTTGGGAATCAGGTCGTTGCGCCGCTTGAGCTGCACATCTACCTGGGAAAGCGCGTTATTGACACGGTTTTCCAGGGTGATGATGCGGTTGTAGTAAAAGATGAAGAGCGCTACCACCAGTAGAATCAGGATCAACAGGATTTCCATAGGCTATGCCTCCTTGTCCATCATTATCACGCTATGTATCGTTGTCCATCATTATCGGGCCCCACTGGAACCCCCACCACCGGATGATCCTCCTCGCGAGCTGCCGCCAAAACCCCCGCCGGAACCGCTCGAGGGCTTGAGAGCTCGCTCGAGACTTTCTAGGTTGCGGGTGATCTGCTCGAGGCCACCGGCCATCTGGCTGATTTGCCGCAGCATGTCGCTGCTGGACGCCATAACCTGAGAGGTCTGGCCCAGGCTTTGCCCCGGAATCCAGCGCGGTACTGCAATCACATCGGGCCGCTTCTGGGCAATCTGGCGCAGATTACGCAAGTAGCGCTCGGCCACTCCCAAAGCAGCGGCGTAGATGAAGTGGTAGTCCCACATCTTGAAGTGCTCGGCAGGGGCCGATTCCATCTGAGAAAAGTCGGCCAGGAAGTTGCGGTAGGCTTGCCACCTTCTGGCATTGAGCAGTTTGTCCGGCACCCAGCGGCCCAAGACATTGAAGGCCAGCAAGCCCATCGCCATCAGACCAATTCCGCTCAAAAAACCGCTGGCCATCAAGACCCCTACCCAGACGGCTCCACCGAGGTTGTCGAGCAGGATTGGCCCGAGAATGAGCGATAGCAACAAGAACAAGAAGCCCAGCCCCACCAGCCAACCCCCCCAGTGTACCGCGACGCGCGCGCTCCTGGCATCGAGCAGCTTGCCGTGGGCTGCTTCGTAGATGGCCCTGGGACGGCGGCTCATGCTGGAGAGCAGACTGGGATGGCGCTGGAAATAGTTCTTTAGTTCCAGAGGCCGTACCACCCCATCCTTGCCAGCAGCGGCCCGCAGCAAGTTCCAGACCTCGGTTTCCAATCCTGTGGCATTTTCGGGCGGGGAAACCAGTTTGAAATGGGTTTCGACACCGCCGAACAGCCCAAACAAGCCTGGATTTTCATAGCGGATCAATTCTACCGAGCCCCGGCGGGCAAAATCCAGCAAGGTGGCTGAGATCATCCGGCCCAGCATGGTTTGTCCAGGGTCACCCTGGCTCATGACATAGGGCACCAAGCCGGGGGGAATTGCCTCGGCGGGTTCGCGGTAGTAGCGCCCCACGTCTTCGATGTGGGGTTCGCGGCCATAACGCTGGTAGGCACTCGTGAAGAAAGCAAATAGCACCCCCAGCAACCCCAGCGGTCCAGCAGCCAGCACCCAGGCCCAGCCGGGAATCTGCTGGTTTTCGATTAACTGGCGGGAGCGCTCGCGGAAGGTACGGGTTTCTTCTTCGGTTTCTTGTAGCCATTGCTCAAAACGGGGCTGGTTCAGGGTGGGGGTGTTGAAAACCCTCGAGGCCAGGATCACCCTCGAGCGCACAAACTCGTCCTGACTCAAGGGTGCAATCTGCACCGTGGCAACCCGCCTGGCTTCATCGAACTCGAGTGTCCCAATCCGGCCCCGCCCGGTAAAGATGAATACCCGGAATCGCTCTGGCACGGCCTGCGGAGCATGCAAACGCAGGACGTAGGCACCAACTGCCGCGTGTTCGGGCTCCAAGACCTGCCGGTCAAACAGTGCAGCATCGCTGGCCACGGTAATCTCGCCGGTGAGGGTATAGCTGATGCGGAAAATACGGCTTTGATTTTCGGCCAGCACCGGCAGGTTGCCCGAGCGATCGGGGGGGCCGGCAGTTATGCTGATGCGGTTACCCTGTACTTCATACTGCACGGGTCGCCCATCGTCGAGGGCGCTGGCCTCCTCAAAACGCACCCGGCCTCCAGGGCGGGGGTCAATTTCCAGAAAAACCTCGCGGAAAGCACCATCGAAGCGCCAGGTGCGGACATCCACCACCCGCACCAGCCCATCGGCCTGCAGATACACATCTTGCTCGACCCGCTCGAGGGAATAACTCCTCCCCCAGGCAAACCCCAACAGGGTCAGGGCCAGCACCCCCCAGCGAAGCAGCTTCACCCCTCTAGCCTAACCCCAATCGCCGCCCAATGCCATGCCTGGCCAAAGATAAGTGGGCCCACCA
>JBBIUP010000152.1:0-5627 GCA_037440185.1 Meiothermus sp.
ACTAGCCCTGTTTAAAAGCACCTTCGAATCAGGTGTGTGGTTGCGTCATAGTGCGTTTGCAACAGCGTGAGTCAAGGGGCTTAGCTGGTTGTTGTAGGCGCAACTTATAGAGTGTCGAGCTGGGCCCGCAGGGCCTGCACACGTTCGCGCAAGGGTGTGGCCTGGGGGTTTTCTTGTTCGAACTGCATGATGGCCCTGGGGTGGATGTGGTGTTCGTCGGGGTTGCCAAACAGCGAGTTGAGCAGCGTGAACTCTTCTTGCGAACGCAGCGAGGCATCTTCGCGGAACATGTTGAGGTAGGTCCAGGTGAACTGCGGCTCGCTCACCGCCCCGCCCAGGTAGGCATCCAGCAGGCGCTTGTAGTTTTCAAGGTTGCTCTTGCCGCCTGTTTGCGGGTTTTCGACCTGTACTTCCGAAAGGTGCTGGCTGAACAGGTGCTCGAGGTTCTCGGGGGTAATGTCCCAGTTGTTTAGCTCAAACAGCGGCTGACCATTGCGGAAGAGGATGATCTGGGGCGAGTGGTGCACGATCTGGGTGCGCTCGGCCACCCGGTTGGAGGCCGGGCGATCCTCCACTACCTTGATGATGCCCACCGGGATTTCGGGCCGCTCGCGCAGCATTTTTTCCACGTTACCCCAGCCCTGCATGGTCTTGTGGCAGGTTCCCGCTTTGAATACGGCTGTGACCGGCTGGCTATCAATAAACATATCGGCTTCTTCGGGAGTGGTGATGGCGTACATGCGCTCTCTCATGGCTCCGAGTGTAGCGGTAGGGGCGGGATGCAAACGTTAGCCGGGACACTTCCACCGCACCCAGGTATCTTCACGGAGGTCTAAGTGTCTCCACGGTATGTTGGTCACTGTAACCAGCTAGACATGCACCGGGGTACTGCGCCTTGGAAGATGCAACATGAAAGATGGATCTACTGGGTTTGACAAACTTATTATGGCGCAGCTTAGGAGCTTCGACCTGTTGAGAGGGCGTGGAAGTCCTGGGTTGGTACCATTGCTTTTGCAAACGCTTACAAGCTGCTTTTCAACGCAGCACCATTTATTCTTCGCTTTCGCTTGGAACCAAAGCGCGGCCTTCCAGGGCGGTCGAGAGCACGATGGTGGAGGTGATACGGGCCACCCCCGGTACGCTTTTGATTCGGTAGATCAGGGCTTCCAGGGCCTTGGTGTCGGTGGTGCGCACCTTGAGGAGGATATCGGTTTCCCCGGCGATGCTGTGCATCTCCTCGATTTGGTGGAATTGCTCGAGGCCGGGTTGAATCTCCCGTCCGGTGAAGTTGTTGTCCAGTCGAATGGCTACGAAGGCGGTCAGCTTGAGCCCCAGGGCTTCAGGGTCTACCTGAATTTTATAGGCCTTGATCACCCCTTTGCGCTCGAGTTTTTTGACCCGGTCGTGCACCGCAGCCGGCGAAAGCCCCACCCGGCTGCCAATTTCGGCATAGGAAAGGCGGCTTTCTTGTTGTAGCTCGAGCAGAATCGCCTTGTCGCGCCCATCCAACTGAACCATGTTCACTATTATAACGAATCCCCGAACAATATATAGACAAAATGGAGTTAAACTGTATATAATTGCTATATTCCGCATGGGCCAGACCCAGGGGAATACATCCAGACCCTCAACCTGAGCCATTCCCTGTCATCCTCCTCGGGGACACGTTAGCCAACACCTATCCTGGCTCAGGTTGAGCATTACTGGAGGCGAAGATGCCGCAAAACAGCATTCAACCCTACACTTTCACCCCCCTGCAGCTCGAGGCCCAGCGGGTGCGGGCCGGGAAGCTCTATCAGGAGTTTCTGCGGGTTCCCAGGTTGAGCGGTGGGCTGTATGTGCTCGAGCCAGGTGCTACCGATCCCCAGAGCCCTCACAACGAGGACGAAGTGTATGTGGTGTTGCGAGGTAGGGGCAAAATCCGCGTGGGCAGCCAGATAACCCCAGTTCAGCCCGGCAGTGTGGTGTTTGTGCAGGCCCAGGTAGACCACAAGTTCTTTGACATCCAAGAGCGGCTGGAAATTCTGGTATTTTTCGGCCCGGTCGAAATGTAAAACCTCGAGTCCTTCCCACGGCAGGGAAGGGTGGGGGAGGGAAAGACATGTCCAAAACGGCCTTGTTGTTGATAGATGTTCAGAAAGGTCTGGATGATTTTGCTTACTGGGGCGAGCGCAACAACCCCCAGCTCGAGGCCCACCTGACGGCCCTGCTGGCCCAGTTTCGCAAGGCGGGAAAACCAGTCATTCATGTCCAGCACCACTCGATTCGCCCCACTTCTCCGCTGCGCCCCGGCCAGCCCGGCCACGACTTCAAGCCCGAAGCCCGTCCACAAGCGGGTGAGCCGATCTTTGGCAAAACCGTCAACAGCGCCTTTATTGGCACCGATCTGGAATCTTATCTACACCAGCAAGGCATTGCTCGCCTAGTGGTGGCGGGCCTCACCACCGACCACTGCGTCTCCACCAGCGTTCGCATGGCCGGCAACCTGGGGTTCGAGGTGTTGTTGGTGGGGGATGCCTGCGCTACCTTCGCCAAGAAAACCCCCCAGGGCGAGCTGATTCCGGCGGAGCAGGTGCACCAGGTGCATCTAGCCAGCCTAGACGGGGAATTCTGTACCGTGGTCAGCACCCAGGCCGTGCTGGGCCAGGGGCTGTTATGAAGGTGATGCGAGCAGGGTTAGAACACCTCGAGGTGCTAGCGGGTTTGTTGGATGCCTACCGGCAGTTTTACCAGCAGCCGAGTAACCTGGCCGGAGCGAGGCAGTTTTTGCAGGAGCTCTTGGAGCGCAACGAGTCGGTGGTTTTTCTAGCGCTGGACAAGCTTCAACCTTTGGGCTTTACCCAGCTATACCCCAGTTTTTCCTGCATGGCCCGTTGGTGGATTCTGAACGACCTCTACGTGGCGCCCGAAGCCCGTGGGCAGGGGGTGGGCGAGGCTTTGTTGAAAGCGGCTGTAGCCTTCGCCAGGACAGACGGTGCAGCCGGGCTGCATCTAGAAACCGCCCACAGCAACCAGGCTGCCCAGCGGCTCTACGAGCGCTGTGGCTGGCAACAAGACCTCGAGTTTCGCACCTATACCTACCGCCTATGAATTCCTCTACAGCCCCCTGGTATGCCCGTACCCGCGAACTCACCCATGCCTATGTGAACCCGGTGGTGGCAGTGATGCTGGGGGTGCTGATTGCTCACGAGCAACTCGATATCTACACCTTTATTGCCCTGCCCATCCTCCTCCTGGGGGTGACGCTGGTAGCGGTGGCGCTGAAATGAGTACAATCCAGCATGCCTTTTACCCTAACCCCATACCCCATCATCCAGGCCCCCATGGCGGGCGGAGCCACCACGCCCGAACTGGTGGCAGCCGTCTCCAATGCCGGGGGGCTGGGTTCGCTGGCGGGGGTGTTGCTGTCACCCGACAAGCTTGCTGAAGAAATCCGCCGAATTCGCACCCGAACAGGCAGACCCTTTAACGTCAATTTGTTTGTGCTGAAAACGGTTCAGGCCGCCTCGGAAGACCTGCGGATTGCGATGGAACGATTAGAACCCATCCGCGCTGAGCTTGGCCTGTCCCAAGCCACCGTTCCCAGCAAGTTTAGCGAGGACTTTGCGGCGCAGTTGGAAGTGTTGATGGAAGAAAAACCTCCAGTGGTAAGTTTTCATTTCGATATTGTTTCAGCCCAGGTTGTCGAGCGCTTACAGGAGGCTGGCTGCAAAGTTATCGGCACCGCCACCAACGTTGCAGAAGCGATGGCCTGGGAACAGGCTGGGGCCGATTATGTCTGTGCCCAGGGGGGCGAGGCCGGGGGGCACCGCGGTACCTTTATCGGCCCTTTCGAGCAGTCCATGACTGGAACGATGGCCCTGGTGCCCCAGGTCGCAGATGCGGTGAAAGTCCCGGTGATTGCCGCAGGGGGCATCATGGACGGGCGGGGGATTGCGGCTGCCCTGCTGCTGGGGGCTAAAGCGGTACAGATGGGCACGGCTTTCTTGACCTGCCCGGAGTCGGGGATTCACCCCTTGTACAAGCAAGCCCTGCTACAAGCGCAGGGCGATTCTACGGTGGTTACCCGCACCTTTTCCGGACGCCACGCCAGGGGTTTGCACAATGCCTTTATCGAGCGGATGCAGCCCTACGAAGCCCTGGTGCCGCCCTACCCCATTCAGAATGCCCTTACCGGCGAGATTCGCCAGGCTGCCGCTAAAGCGGGCCGCCTCGAGTTCATGTCGCTGTGGGCTGGGCAGGCCGCCAGCCTGTGCCGTAGCCTGCCCGCTGCCGAGCTGGTGGAGACTTTGATGCAGGAGACCCAGACCGTCCTGAGGAGCCAATGTGAATAAGCTCTTCTACGGCTGGATCGTGGTAGCAGTGGCGGTGATTGCCACCCTCATTGCCGCCGGCAACCGCTCGGTGCCGGGTGCGATGATCCAGCCCCTGCACGACAGCACCGGCTGGGCCATCCAGAGCATTTCTTTTGCCACCGCGATAGGCCTGGTGCTATTTGGCCTGGGTGCGCCCCTGAGCGGCTACCTGATGGATCGCTTTGGCCCCAAGCGCATCACCCTCTTCGGCCTGGGCCTGATGACCCTGAGCATGGCCCTGAGCGCCCTGATGACGCAAATCTGGCAGCTCAACCTGATTTGGGGGGTGCTGAGCGGGGTTGCAACCGGGGTGGTGGGTGGAGTATTGGGGGCCACGGTTGCAAACCGCTGGTTCATACAGCACCGGGGCCTGGTCACCGGCATTTTTGGGGCCGCTACCTCGGCAGGACAACTCATCTTCATCCCGGCCCTGGTGTTTTGGGCCAGCGGGCTGGGCTGGCGCGAGGCCAGTTGGATTATGGCAGCAGTCACGCTGCTGGCCCTGATACCCGTATTTCTCTTTATGAAGGACAGTCCCGCCGAGATCGGGCAGCGGGCCTTGGGCGCGGCTCCTGGTTCGGCCCCCATGAAGATTACCGCCGACCCTGGCATTATGGGCAAGGCACTGCGCTCGCCTACCTTCTGGCTGCTCGCCGTTACTTTCTTTATATGCGGCGCGACTTCCAACGGTTTGATCGGGGTGCACTTTATCCCCTATGCGGTCTCGTGCGGCCTGACCCCCACCACGGCCTCGGGCATCCTGGCCGTGATGGGTGCCATGAACTTTGTGGGCACCCTGGCTTCGGGTTACTTGACCGACCGCTACGACCCCCGCGTGCTGCTTTGCATCTACTACGGCTTCCGGGGTATCTCGCTCTTGTTCTTGCCTTTTGCCACCACTCCCGAGACGTTGATCTTCTTTGCCATTCTGTTTGGCCTGGACTACATTGCCACCGTGCCCCCCACGGTGGCGCTGGTGGCCGACAACTTCGGGCGGCAGAACGTGGGCACGGTGTATGGCTGGGTGTTTGCCGCCCACCAACTCGGTGCGGCGGCGGCGGCCTGGGCGGGTGGGGCCGCCCGCGATACCCTGGGCGAGTACAACCTGGCTTTCTTACTGGCTGGCGCGCTGGGCATTGCCGCGGCCTGGCTATCGCTGGGCATCCGCCGGTCGGCCAAGCTGGCGCCGGCACGTGGCTAGCTCTTTTCACAGCGCGAACCGGGCGCATCCGTTGGTGGGCTGTATCCTATTCCCTCCGCCGGGCCGGGTAC
>JBBIUP010000153.1:0-5618 GCA_037440185.1 Meiothermus sp.
CTTTGTATTCCTCGTAGGCATCGTGGCGGAAGGTCTTGGTGGGAGGGTCGAAGACCACAATGACGCAGTCTCCGTCGTCTTTGAGTAGCTTGAGCAGGGTGCGCAGGAAACCAAACACCGCCTGGGTGGGTTCTCCCCTCGAGGTGCTGAGCTTTTCGAAAGCAAAATAGCTCCGATAGGCCAGATGGTGTCCATCTACCAACCAGATACGATCCGGCCTGGGCGACTCGACCAACTGGCTCTCGCTGCTGAATAGACTGGGTTGATCCACCCGAACATTCTACCCTCATTCGGTTGATAACAGAACCGTAGGGGTTGAGATCTACAGGCTTACCTGGATACAAGCTGCAAGCAAGGCTGGTAGGATGAGGGAGTTGTGGACGCTGCGGGCTCTTGCTGGCGCCCGAATGAAAGGAAAGCATGCAAAACCAGACCGAAAAACTCGAGTGGTTCGAAATTCAACTACGCCTCAAGACCATTGAAGTGATGCTGGGCCCCAAATACCGTGAGGCCATGGCGCTGACGCTGGGTAGCCTGTACGATGAGCAAAAAATCGTGGCCATGGCCAGGCGCCTGGGCGTTACCGCCGAGGGGCTGTTGGAGCGACTGGAAAAGATGCGCCTCGAGCTCGGAATCGAACAGGAAATTACCAAAGGTGTACTGAAGATGAAGAAGTGAAGCGAGCGACTACGGGGTCAGCCGGTGCCGATCTCTGGGAAACGCCCGTGCATAGCGCACGTTGGGCAGCCCGACGAGCTTCTGGGTGAGGCGCTCTGCCCCAATGGCAAAGCCGCCGTGAGGGGGCATCCCAAACTTGAACACTTCCAGGTAGCCCGCAAACCGGGCGGGGTCGTTGCCCTTCTTCTTGAGTTGCTCGACAAGCACTTGATGCTCGTGGATACGCTGCCCACCTGAGGTAATTTCCAGCCCTCTAAACAGCAGGTCGAAACCTCGAGTAGACCCGTCACCCTCGGGGTAGGCGTAGAAAGGCCGGGCGGCTTCGGGGTATCTGGAGATAAACAGGAAGTCCACGTCCCACTTTTCTTTGGCCCAGGCGCCCAACGCACGCTCGGCCTCCTCGTTGAAGTCGGCCCCCACCGGCATTCCCAGTTCTTCACGCAAGATACGGCGGGCCTCGGAGTGCTCGAGGCGCGGCATCTCGGCCACGTTGGGCCACTCCACTTCCAGCAGTTCGCACTCTGGTGCGGCAGTGTGGTGGGCTTCGTCCAGCATGGCGCGGATGAGCACTTCTTCCAGGTTTATCACATCGTATTCCGACTCGATAAAGCCCATCTCCACATCCAACGAAAGGTATTCGTTGAGGTGGCGGCTGGTGGCGTGCTGCTCGGCGCGGAAGACTGGAGCCACCTCGTACACCCGCTCGTAGACCCCCACCATGATCTGTTTGTAGAGCTGCGGCGATTGGGCCAGGTAAGCCCGATGTTCAAAATAATCAATGCCGAACAGATTGCTGCCTCCCTCGGCTCCCGCCGAGACAATCTTGGGCGTGAATATCTCGGTGAAGCCCTGGCTGTCAAGGTGATTGCGAAAACCCCGCACCAGGGCGGCTTGAATCTTCAGGGGTGCACGGGCTTTTTCTCCGCGCAGGCTCACATAACGGTACTCGAGCAGGGTCTCGGGGTTGACCCGCCACTCTTCCTTGGGAATCTCAATGGGGCTGGGCTCGCTGGCCTTGGCGTAGAACTCTATTTGCTCGGCTATCACCTCATAGCCGCCGGGTGCTTTGGCATTGGCCACCACTTTGCCCACCACGCGCATCGAAGACTCAGCGATGGGTAGCTCGAAATGCTTGTCCACCACCACCTGTGCGATACCGCTCTTGTCGCGCAAGAGGGCAAATTGAATACCGCCGAGGTCGCGCTTCCAGTGCAAGAAGCCTTGTAGGGTAATGGTCTGACCCACATGCTGGGCGATTTGGCTGGCGAGGGTTCTGGACATGCTTTCTCCTAAAACGTTTAGCGACGGCACGGGCTCAATAAAAAACCCCCGATACAGCAGGGTATCGGGGGTCGAAATCTCGCCCCCTTTACAAATTAGCGTCCGCCCGCAACATCCCGCACAGTCTACGTGCCAAATCTCACTTGGTCAAGCGAAAGAGCGATAGCCCCTTCGATGATGCGCTGCGGCTCAAAGCATAAGGCCAAGTATTTCCACACTGGTCGAAGTTTCCAAAGCGGCTACTACACCTTGCCCAAGAGTTGCAGGATTTCCCGGCCATATTTGCTGGCTTTGGCTTTGCCAAAGCCCTTGATCTGGCCAAGTTCCTCAGGGTTTTTGGGGGGGGTGTCTAAAATGGACTGTAGTTCGGCATTGGTGGCGATCACGTAAGGTGGGACGCCCTCTTCTTTGGCTTTCTGGCTGCGCCACTTGCGAAGCGCTTCAAAGGCCGGGCTGCTGGAGGCCTCGGTGGCTTTTACAGACGGGCTGGTCTTGGCCGCTTTTTGAATCTCACCCTCGTAAAATACCAGTACGCTCCAGAAAGGTGCATTGCCCACAACCAGGCTGCTGGATACCTGAATTGGCATCACCTGGGCCAAAAACTGGTTGAGCTTCTCGAGGTCTTTGGCGTTGTCTAGCCGAAGCGTGAAGGTCTGGCACTGCATAGCTATAGCTTACCGCAGGGCCCAGTAGCGGATGCTGCTGTCAGAACCCAAAACACACCTGGGCGTTCTGGTCGGTAATTCTTTCCATCTCCTCTAGGCTTATACCAAAAATCTCGGCCAGTTTGGCCAGGGTAAACCGGGCCAGTGCCGGGTGGGTGCGTTTGCCTCGGTGCGGTTCGGGGGGTAGAAAGGGTGCATCGGTCTCTACCAGCAATCGGTTCAGCGGAATCTGTTTGGCGGCTTCACGCAAACCTGCGTTCTTTTTGTAGGTGAGTGGCCCGGCAAAACCAAAGTAGGCTCCAAGTTCCAACCCCACCTCCAGCAGCTTTGGATGTCCGCCGAAGGCGTGTAGCACAAACTTGGAAGGCTTGTGCTGCCTCAGCCAGTCGGCGGTTTCAACCTCGGCCTGGTTCCCATCCTTGCTGCGAACGTGGAATATCAAGGGTAAGTCCAGGTTTTGAACCAGGCGGTATTGGAAATCCAGAGCCTTGTACTGGGCATCTCTGGTTTCGGGAGTCCAGTAGAAGTCCAGTCCTGTCTCGCCGATGGCCCGCACTTTGGGGTGTAGGGCCAGGTTTTGTAGGTCTGCTTTTAGCTCGGGGGAGAGCAGGAGAGCCTCGGTTGGATGTAATCCTACCGCCGCCCAGATGTGGGGGTTGGCTTCGGCAATGGCCAGGGCCTTGCGGTTGCGCACAGGGTTGGTGCCGATGGTCAGAATGGCCCTGAAATCCCTCGAGGCTTCGATGGCGGCCTGGGTTTCCTCTGGTTCCATGAAATCAAGGTGGCAGTGGGTATCAGTCATAATGTAAAAAGCCCGTACTGATTCTACGCTTCCATATTTCAGCCGGGGCCAGGTGTACCCACGTTATGTTTGTCACTGTCACCAGCCTGGTATGCATGGGGGTACTGCGCCTTGGAAGATACCATTTGAAAGTTTGGCCTCCAGGGTTCGGCAAACCTTCTATGGCGTAGATTACACCTCAGCTGCGCAAGGCTTTTATACACTGGCTGTATGCGTTTGTGGTTGATTGCTTTGCTGATTGCCCTCACCAGCTGCCTGCCCACCTTGCAGGCCGTAGACCCCAACCGGGTTCCGAGCGCGGATAATTGGGGGCCCAACAATTCTCCCTTGGAGTGGTGGTATGTTTCGGGCTATCTTCCCGAGGAAGGGTTGGCCTTTCACTGGGCGTTGTTCAAAGCCTATGCACCGCAAAACGCGCAGGTTGGCATCCTCAACCCGGCCCTGTTCTTTCCAGGCCCCTACCACGCATCGCATATTGCCGTCACCGACCTTCGCTCCAACCAAAAACAATTCGAGGAACGCTTCGATTTTCGCCCCGATCGCCCCAGGGGCGATAGCATTGTGCAGTATCCACCTTTGCGGATTGAGCAAGGCGATTGGAGCCTAGTGCAAGAAGGCGACACCTACCGGCTTTCCGCAGGCCCCATCCAGGTGCGCCTGACCCCGCTCAAACCCGCCGTGGTGCATCCGCCGGGGTATTCCGGAACCACCGAAACCGGACGCATGTACTACGTGTCCTTTACCCGCATGGCCCTGGAGGGCGTGATTGCTGGCAAGCCCGTGCGGGGCGAAGCCTGGATGGACCACCAGTGGGGCGACCAGATTGGCAACCAGGGTGGCAATGCCAGTGCTTTAGGTGCTTTGTGGGACTGGTTTGGCCTGCATCTTTCCAATGGGGTAGACCTGATGCTTTATCGTGTAAAGAATAGCAAAGGGGAGGTTGTGCAGCTCGCTGCCAGCGCTACCGATCCCCAGGGGCAGATTCGGGAACTCACAAACCTCAAGATGACTCCCCTGGAAAGCTGGACCTCGCCCAGTGGGCGCAGCTACATCTTGTCCTGGCAGGTGGAAGCCGATGGCCTAAACCTTCGCCTCGAGCCCTTGCGCAAAGATCAGGAACTCCTCACTGCCTCGACCCGGGTGGCCTACTGGGAAGGCCCGGTCGTGGGCACTGGAACCTGGCAAGGCCAGAGTGTGCAGGCCAGGGGCATGGGCGAGTTTGTGGCCGGGTCTTACAATCCCCCAGGTAACTTTTTTGCCCCTTTTCCCACCCAGTCGCGCTGAGCAGACGGGCTTGACTGCGTGGGAAACTTGATAACTCAGTTTCCAGCTTGGTGCCGTTGTTTGTTGGCCCAGACCAGACGCACAAACTGAAGCAACCTGGGAAACCGGCCCCAGCGTTTGCGGTCACTGGCAATGCGCACCAGCCACTCAATTCTGAGTTGTTGTGCCCAGCGCGGAACCCGTCTGACCTCACCGGCCAGTACGTCAATCATGCCACCTACCCCGATGGCGACCCTGGCCCCTAGTTGAGCCTTGTGGCGGTGGATAAAGGTGTCTTGTCGCTCGCCCATCCCAACTACCAGCAAGTCGGGCTGGGCTTGCCGGATGGCTTCGACTACGGCTGCTTCATCTTTAAAATAGCCGTCCTGTACGCCGCATACCTGGATGTTCCAGCGGGCCCTGGCAGCCTCGGCGGCCCGCTGGGCCACCCCCGGGGCTGCCCCCAGAAAATAGACCTTGAGCCGGGAGCCGAAGCGCTCAAAGGCAGCGGGCAGAATTTCCGAGCCCGGCACCCGGTCGGCGAGTTTGTGGGGGGTGAGCCGGCCCACAGCCCAGACGATGCCCACCCCGTCGGCGGTAATGAGTTCGCATTCCTGCAGGGCTTTTTTCAGGGCGGGGTCGGTCTGGGCCCGCACCACGGCTTCGGGGTTGGTGGTGATGATCTGCTGGCAGTGAGGCTGTGGATGAGTGATTTTTTCTTCGATCCAGGCCAGGGTCTGCCCGAGATCCACTAAATCCACGGGGGTTCCCAGAATCTCTACCCGCAGCATGACCCTACCCTGCCTGAAAGCAAAAACCAAAGCGATCCCTGGTCAGGCCGTACTGCTGGGCCTCGAGTACCCGTACCTGCTTTAGCCTGGGCACCAGGTCTTCCACGCTAACCAAACTTGCCAGAGCCAGGTCTTCGC
>JBBIUP010000154.1:0-2721 GCA_037440185.1 Meiothermus sp.
ATTCTGACGGTAATCTGATCCATCGAAACCCGCCCCACCACTGGACAAATGCAGGGTTTGGCGTCTGGGGTTCCGGGTTCCGGGTAATACCGAACCGTAGCCCGGTTGAAGACCAGGCGGGGCATCCCATCGGCATAACCCACCGGCAGGGTGGCGATCCATTCCTGGCCCTGGGTGGTATAGAGACCGCTATAGCCAATTTTGCGTCCAGCCGGAAGTTGTTTGACCTGGGTGGGTTTGGCCAGCAGGCGGGCCATGGGCTTCAGACCCAGGTTGGGCAGCAGTCCATACAAGCCGATGCCCGGACGCACCGCGCTAAGGCCATATTCGCTAAAATTCATGATTCCAGCGGTGTTGCACAGATGATAGAAGTAGCCTGACCCAAATACCTGCTGCACCTGCGTGAAGCTGGCAATTTGCTCTTTTGTCCAAGCCGCATCTTCCTCGGCATCGGCAAAGTGGGAGTAGATACCCTGGATAAGCAAGTTTTCATACCGGACAAAGTGTTCTTTGACCATCGGAGCTTCTTCGGGTTGGAAACCCACCCGACCCATGCCGGTATCGAACTCGAGGTGTACCGCTACCGCCTTTCCCAGTGCATTGAGGGCCTCGGCGCTCTCGAGGGTTGAGACGGAAGGAATCAGGTCTAGTTCAACTACTTCCCTGGCTTGCTGGGGGTGCAGACTGCCCATCAACAAGATGCGGGCCACAATGCCGGCCTTCCGCAGATCGCGGGCTTCGTCGGTGGTGGCCACGGCCAGCCCCCAGGCCCCCAGCCGCAGCAACTCCTTGCCCACCTCCACCGCCCCGTGCCCATAGGCATTGGCCTTCACCACACCGATAACTTGGGTGTGACCAGCCCCGGAACGCAGCAGGTTGTAGTTGTGGGCCAAGGCATCGAAACTCACCTCCAACCAAGCAGGGCGCATAAGCGATAGTCTAATACCAGCTTGAAAGATAGGCTTCACAACCGGTACGAAAGGCAAAAACTGCCATAAAAAAACCTCCCCAAACAGTTGGGGAGGCTGTGTAAAACGATGTTATTTGAGCTCTACTTCCACGCTGGACATTTTGAAGTCTTCCACTAGCACACCCGTGGCCTGACCACTTACGGCGATGTTGCCCACGGTAGCGCTGACGCTCACACCGTAGGTGCCGGGCAGAAGGGTGTTGAATGCATATTTGCCGTTGGCACCGGCCTGGGTGCTCGAGGCCACCGTAGCATTGCTGGCATTCTTGATTTCCACCGTCACATTGCTGGGAGCTGTTGCCGATTTGAGTGAGACCGTAATCCCACCAGTAGGTTCAAACTCGGCATTGACGGTGGTGGTGGTATTGGCGGGGATACTGACGGTTTTCTTGCTCAGATAGACCACATTCTCAGGGGTCTGGAGGCGGAAGGTGAACTCGTAGGTAGCCGGTGCAGCCACCGCTGCGAAGCCATACAAGCCCTCGGGGTTGGTCTGGGTGAGGTAGGTATTGTCGGCAGATTTAGCCTCCACGCCTGCATCTTGCACCGCACGGCCTCCCTTGAAGGTAACTTTGCCACTCACAGCACCGGAGGTTACATCACCGCTGGCCTTGACTACCGGCTTGAGCATGTACCGACCGTTGCCGGTCTGTACCAGCGAGTGGCCCAGGTCGAACGCCAATGTAAGGGTAGTGGTGGCATCTACCTGCACCTTGAACCCACCCTGAATGACCAGCTTAAGGCCGGTCTGCTGGCCGCTGGGAATGCGCAACGGCACTTTGGCACCATCCTTCATGACCAGATAGACCGATTGGGCATCGGCGCCCGACTCGGCAGGTGAAAACAGACGGAACTGGGTGTAGACCCCTGCCGGTACGGTGCCCTTGACGATGGGCGTGGCCTTACCCGACAGGGCCATCAGGTCAATGTCGGGGTTGCCGTCACCGTCGCTATCGCCCAGTTCGGGGTTGGGCTCCAGCCCAGCCACCCGGCCCTCTTCGCCCACCAGTTCGATGCGCTTCAGGTTGACCACCACCTTGGCAATCTGCGAGAGGTCGGTTTTGGGGCGGCCCAGCGGATCGAGGGAAGGAACCCCTTGGGCCAACGAGTTGCCCGACAGGTCGGCGGCCACCAGCAGGGCCTGAAAATTGGGTTGATTGGCGCTGGTGGGCGAGGAACCGCAACCAACCATCAGCACAGCCAGCACAAGGGCCGCAAACAAGCCACGAAGAACTGTAAGATTCATGGTTTCTCCGGTCGGGTTCCCACCCCAGGGGGCCAGAACCGGACTAAGCGGAGTTTAACTAGGTGCAATTAATCGGGGGTAAATAGGGAGGGCGTTATTAGCGTAAAGTAAAGCCTACATGAAGGTTGTGGTTAATGCTGCTGCTATTCATTTGACCAGCCACTGCATTCCGTTGAGCATATAGCACACAGTCATTGGTCAGGCATTCCACATGCCGTCCTAAACTTTGCGAATTTTCATGCTCTGTACTTGACCCGTCTCGGCATTGATGCGGAAGGTTTTATACTCGCGGGTGCGGGCTGCATCGCCCAGGCTCAAGTAGGCCGTGGGTTCGCGTATCACAAAGGAGAGGGTGACCTCCCAGAATTGGTTATCGGGTGTGAGTTCAACCTCCTCGAGCCGCAATTCGGGAATCTGCCTTTCGCTGAACAGGGTCTGGATATAGTCGTTTGCGATCTTGACCGCTTCTTTGACCTCGAGCATATACAAGGCGATTGTATCCTGC
>JBBIUP010000154.1:2821-5556 GCA_037440185.1 Meiothermus sp.
ATCACCACCGTCTATGGCAATGTGGGTCTGGAACGCACCACCCGCAATGCCCTGGTGGTGCGGGAGGTGTTGGGCTCTACCGTGCCTATCTATGCCGGTACCGACCGACCCCTGGTGCGAGACCGCATCAGTGCCGAGGCCGTACACGGGGTCTCGGGGCTGGAAGGCCCTCATCTGCCCACCCCTACCGGCCAGGTGGAGCCAGGGCACGCCGTACACTTCATCATCGAACAGGTGCTCCAATACCCCGGTGAGGTCACGCTGGTACCGGTGGGCGCCCTCACCAATATCGCGCTGGCCATGCGCCTCGAGCCCCGCATTATTCCCCAAATCAAAGAAATCGTGCTGATGGGGGGCTCGATTGATATTGGTAACTGGTCGCCCAGCGCCGAGTTTAATATTTTGTGCGACCCCCACGCCGCCAAGATCGTGTTTGGCGCAGGGGTTCCGCTGGTGATGATGGGACTCAACCTGACCCATCAAACCGTAGCCCATCCCGCCCGGGTGGAGCGCTTCCGCGCTCTGGAAACCAGGGTGGGGGCGTTCACGGCGGAGTTGCTCGAGTTCTTCCGCGAGCATCACAGAAAGCGCTATAAGTGGGATGGAGCTCCCATCCACGATGCCTGTGCCATCGCTTTTTTGTTGCGGCCCAACCTCTTCAAAACCGCCATGTTCAATGTGGAGATCGAGGCCAACGAGGGGCTGGCCTACGGGCGCACGGTCTGCGACTACTGGCGCGTGACCGGCAAACAACCCAACTGCGAAGTAGGGCTGGAGATTGATGCAGACGGTTTCTACGATCTGCTGGTAGAACGAATCGGGCGCTATCGCTGAAGCTTTGCTGCCCTCACCGATAAGTGCTTTGCGCCGGGTTTGCCCGGTAGCACTGGACTTTTCTGGGCTTTTGGCCTTTAGCCTTGAGCTTTTAGCCCTAGTAAGCTATAAGCCATGAGCATCGTCGTGGTCGGCAGCCTCAATATGGATTTGGTAGTAAAGGTCAAGCGGCACCCGGTTCCTGGCGAAACCCTTTTGGGCTCGGATTACGAGACCCACCATGGCGGCAAAGGGGCCAATCAGGCCGTAGCAGCCGCGCGGATGTTAAGCCGCACCCTACTCACGGCTAAAGGAGCCACCACGGCAGCAGCCCAGAGTGCAGGGGTGCGGATGATTGGACGGGTGGGGCAGGATGAGTTTGGCAACCAGCTGCGCAATGCACTCAAGCGCGAGGGCATCAACGTCAATGCCACCATCCCGATTGCAGCGCCCACCGGGGTGGCCTTTATCGCGGTGAGCGAGGAGGGACAGAACACCATCATCGTCTCGCCGGGGGCCAACCACCGCCTTCGGCCCGAGAATCTCTCCCCTGCCGAGTTCGAGGGGGCCCAGGTGGTAGTGGTGCAGCTCGAGATTCCCCTCGATACCGTGCGCCGTGCCGCCGAGCTGGGCCGCAAGGCGGGGGCCAGGGTAGTTCTGAACGCTGCACCAGTACAGAAACTGCCTGACAGACTGCTGGAGTACATAGACATCCTGGTGGTCAACGAGAGCGAAGCCTTTGGCCTGACCGGGGTATTGCCCGATTCGCCCGAAATGGCCCTCGAGGTAGCTAAAGTGCTCTCCGAAAAAACCCCCACCGCGGTGATAACACTGGGCGACGAGGGCGCCGTCTGGGTAGGGCCCGAGGGATCGGGCCATCAGCCAGCCCTCGAGATTGAAGTTGTAGATACCACCGGCGCGGGGGATGCCTTTATTGGTGCGCTAGCCACGGCTATATGTGAAGGGAAGGCAATGCCCCACGCGGTGCAGCGTGGCTGTGTGGCCGGGGCTTTGGCGGCCACCAAGACCGGCGCCCAGTCTTCGCTGCCCTGGCGCGAGGATGTGAATGCCAGGCTCGAGCCATAAGCCAAGCTCAAAAAACCGCCTGGAGCTTTCAACCCTCCACCCCTGACATTTTTTGATAGGCTATTAGCCGTGTTGTTATCGGTATACCATCTAACCGAATATTCCTATCCCGACGAAGCGCGGGACTCCTTTAATGAGCTGTGGCTGTATCCGGTAGACGACCACCGCCAGGGGCTGCTGGAGTTTCGCCTGAACATCGCACCCGATTCGATGCCCCGTAGCCGCCAGGATTACTTCCACAACCGGGTCTACGATTTTCATGTCACCAAACCGCACAAACAGCTGCGGGTGGAGATGCAGGCCAGGGTGGTCACGTTTGCGGTTCCAAAACCCAATGCAGTAGCGGTGCAGATGTTAAGCAATTTAGAAGCTCGATTTTTTGAATTTCTAGCCCCTACGTCGCGGGTGCCCCTGCACTACAACTGGCTCGAGCTTTTAGAGTTGCGTCGCCCCAACCCCCGCGAAGACCTGCACGGCTACCTGCTGGAAGTGACCGAGCATCTCAACCGCATTCTTAACTACGACACCAAAGCCACCCAGGTGGACACCTCCTTAATCAGGTTTGTAGAAGGTCGGGCCGGGGTCTGCCAGGATTATGCCCAGGCCATGCTAGCGGTACTGCGCAGTGTGGGCATTCCGGCCCGTTACGTTTCGGGGTATCTGGCCACCGGCGTAGGTTCGGAGGGGAGTCACGCCTGGATCGAAGCTTTTGTACCTGGCTCGGGCTGGTGTGGCTATGATCCCACCAACAACTCCACCATCACCGAGCAGTACGTCAAAAAAGCCCACGGGCGCGACTACGACGACTGCCCGCCGCTCAAGGGGCTGCGGCGAGG
>JBBIUP010000155.1:0-5548 GCA_037440185.1 Meiothermus sp.
CGGGGTTGCTGATATTTGCCATCGTGCTGATGCGCTGGCTCTATCGGGAAGCCCCCTGGCTTTTCCGGCGGCCTGGCCTGCGGGAGCTGTTGGGACTGCCGCTCTGGAGCGTGCCCATCTCGTGGTGTTTTGCCGGGGCGGCCTTTGCCTTGCTGCCCAGGGCCGAAGGCAACCTGGCTCTGCCCTCGGGCGCAGGGCTGGGTGAGTTGCTGCCGCTGTGGGTGGTGATTGCGCTGGTGGTTCCGCTGGCCGAAGAGACCCTGTTTCGCGGCTGGATTTTTCGGGCTTTTCGCTACAACGACGGGGCAACGGCAGCGGTATGGCTGAGTGCCTGGGTGTTCGCGCTGGCCCATGTGCTGCCAGCAGTAGTGCCCTATGCGCTGGGAGCAGGTCTGATCTGGGGACGCTACATGGCCAATGGCGGCAGTTTGTGGGCGACCATTTTTGCCCACGCGGTGGGGAATTCGCTGCCCTTTGTGTTGATAGCCCTGGGGCCAGGCGACCAGGAGGAGAGCAGGCTGGCCTCGGAATTCAACGCCGAGCCTGCCTCGGCCTTGATCTTGTTGGCCCTGGGTATCTTGCTCACCCATCTTTTTTTTCGCCGCAACCCGCTACCCGAAAGCCCAACCCCCCTGGGCACGGAGCGCTCACTGCCCTTGTTACTCACCCTGATCGGGCTGGGGCTGGCCTTTGCCTTTGCCCTGATCGAGACCTACGATGCCTCGTTTTGATCTGAGATTTCCTGCTTGAATCAGGAAGCCTTGGCAATCTTTCGGAACCGGATCGCGCATTTCAACTGTGGAGGCTCTTGAATCTCGATTGATTTCCGAACCCCTTTCCGATGGGGCTGGGCACCCAACAAACCGAATCTGGTATTGCCCCGGACGAGCTGCACATCACCTATCCCAGGCTACGCAACACCTTGGGCGACCAGAACCCCACCAGCTTCATGCTGCCGGGTTTGGCGATGCCCTCCAGCAGCGCTACCCCGCCTTTTTTGAAGGGGAATTGCCCGCCTTCCATCTGCCCTGTCAGCAGCCAAGCGCACAGATCACTCAGCCAGGGTTCGTGTCCCACCAGTGCGACCGACTGGCCCGTGATGGTCTTCAATAATGGGGGGCTGGGGTCTTCGGCCAGATGGGGGGTGACGATGGTTTCACCGTTCAGCAAAGGAACCAGCAGTTCAGCCGTCTGCACTGCCCGCAGCTTGGGGCTGTGGTAAAGGTGATCGAGCGAGATCTCCAGCCGCCCAAGCCCCCGCACCACCCCTCTGAATTTCTCGATGCCCTCGAGCGAAAGAGGACGGGTATCGTCGGACTGGCCCGGCAGGGCGTCCTCGGCGATGGCGTGGCGAACCAGGAGCAGTTTCATAATCAAATTCTGGCGCTAGTGCTGCGTCAACGGATCATTTTTGGGTCATGTCCCCGCTTCGTGAGCAAGTCGGCAACGTCTGTGACGCAGTTCGCTCAAAAAGCTATTTACTGGAAACCTGCTCGACATCAGTTGACGGCGTACTAGGGCTTCCATTCTACCAGAAGCTCGAGCCCAAAAGCTTGCTGAAATAGTTTGGCTTGTTTGCGGGTCTCGGTGAGTTCCACCCAGGGCTCTTCGTTGGCTAGAAGGGTCAGGCGCGCCTGCTTGCTGCTGAGCTGTACTTCCAGACCCTCTACCCGCCCGGCCCGGCTGCGCTCGAGGTATTCGCTGATGCGCAAGATGGTGGCCAGCCGCAACAGGCGCTTGTTGTCGCCGTCTTGCAACACCGACCTGTACATCCCAGGGCGGGGTTCGCCCTTGCGGTGGTAGCGCACCAGCAGCCCCAGCAAAACCTGCTCGCGGTGGGTTAGGCCGGGGATGGCCGCGCTCATGACCAGGTATTCGCCGTGCTTGTGGTGGTCGTAGTAGCCCACGCTCATACCGATATCGTGCAGCAGGGCCGCCTCGTCCAGCAGCTGCTCCTCGGCCTTGCCATAGCCGTGCAGTGGCTCCAGAAGGCGAAACAACAAGCGGCAGAAGTTGCGTACCCTGGCGGTGTGGCCGTAGTCCTGTGGATAGCGGGCAAAGAGGTTGCGTACAAAGAAACCGCGCACATCGCCCAGCAGATGAGGTGCAGGCAGAAATTCGCGGTAGAAAGCTCCTTCGCGTACCCCCTGCCCCGAAATCCAAAGGCCCTCCAGCCCTCCCTCACGCAGAACAGTGCGATACACCAAACCGCCCGCCGCGATCACATCGGCACGGTCGGCCTGCAGGCCCTCGATCTCCCGCCGCTCCTCGGTGCTGCGCTGCGCCAGCCCACCCACCAGCTCTTCCAGATCGGCCCGGCTCAGGAAATAGCCGTGCACCAGATCGAGCGGGTAGCCCTTTTTCTTTTGCACCAGCTTGGCCAGGTTGCGCACAGTGCCGCCCATGGCCACCAGCGGCAGGGGGTTTTCGCGCACCTGGGCCAGCACTTCTTTCATCTCGCGGCGCACGAAGCGCTCGAGGTCTTCCACCTCACCCTTTTTGGGTGGGTTCGACTTGAGAAACATCTCGGTCAGGCGCACCGCGCCCAGCGGATAGGCCCGCCCAGACTGGTACTGGCGGGCCTGCATCCGCGAGAGCTGCGCACTGCCACCGCCCAGATCCATCACCCAGGCCTCGTCGAAGGTGAAGGAGTTCGCCACCGCCAGCACCCCATAGCGGGCCTCGTCTTCCCCGGAAAGCACCTGTACCCCCAGCCCCAGCTTGCGCACCTCGCGCATGAATTCTGCGCCATTCTCGGCGTCGCGACTGGCACTGGTGGCAATCACCCGCATCTCGTCTAAGTCGGTGGCCTGGGCAAAATCGGCATAGAGCTTGAGGGCCGATAAAGCCCTTTGCATTCCATTTTTGGTCAGGCGGCCCTGGGTGGCCAGCCCCTCGCCCAGCCGCACGGTCTCGCGAATCTCGTCCACCAGCCGGAATTGCTTTCCCGGTTCGTAGACATACACCACCAGCCGTGCGGTTCCCGATCCCAGATCCACGATGCCTAGACGTTGCACCGCCCCATCGTAGAGCCTTAGCGTCATCGGCTCAAGTTCTGTCAGGGCTTGGGTCATGCCTGTAGTGTCGTGCTGATAGGTCAAGGGGGCGTCAGGTGGGGCAGAGGGTAGAGAGCGGTAGGGATGGGTGGTCGGCGACTTTGCCAGAAGTCCGATGTCGGGTGGTGGGCGTTCTAGATTATGGGGCGGTTCTTTGCTCCCCCTCACCCCTCGCCTTTTTGTCCCTCCCTCCGAACGATAAACTCAGGCCAAGGTGAAAAAAACCAAGAAGAAAGCCTTACCGTCCCCTGACAAAGCCCGCCAAGACTTGGAGGCGATGCCCAATAAAGTCAAAGCGCCGCGCCATGCTGCTACCCACATTACCCAGGAGGCCAGTTGGCTTTCCTTCAATCGCAGGGTCTTGGAGCAGACCCGACGGCCCGATTTTCCTCTGCTGGAGCGGCTGCGCTTTCTTTCCATCTGGGCCTCCAACATGGATGAGTTTTACGCAGCGCGAATTTCGCGGGCTTTTGCCGAGGAGCGGGGCAGCACCAGCTATCAGTCCTTGATGAACGAAGCCCAGGATCAGACCGAGGAAGCCAGCCGGCTCTATCTGGAATTTCTCAAGGCACTGGAAGGGCTGGGCATCCACATCCTGGAGCCTTCCCAGCTCACCAAGGCCGAGAAGCAATACTTCGGGGCCTATCTGGCCGAGGAAGTGGCCCCCCTGACCGACCTGATCCGGCCCGAAGCCCTGCCCGAACTGGCCAGCCAGGCGCTCTATTTTGCTTCGGGTGAGGGGCTGTTGCAGCACCTGATCCGGCTACCCGAGAGTATGCCCAGGCTGCTGGAAGTGCCGGGGCGTGCAGGGGGTTTTGTGCGGCTGGGAGCGCTGGTGCGGATGCGCAGCGACCTGTTTTTACCCGGCAACCAGAAGCATCCCCTCTTTGAGTTCCGCTTTGTGCGGCTGGCCCAGCTGGCCCGCTCCCGCGCCGACTGGGACGAGCTGCCCGAGGCCCTCGAGACCCGCCTGGATGGCAAGGTGAGCCACCTCGAGCTAGAAGAAGACTTTCCCACCCTGTGGGCCGAGACCATCCGCATTGCCCTGGGCTTGGAACCCCAGGAAGTCTTCCAACTGCCTCCCCCGCTGGACTTGAGTTTTGTCTCGACCATTGTCTCGAGCGGGCCAGCCACCGAGAAATTCAAACCCATCGTCCCCCAGAAACCCAAGGGCTTCGCCAAAGACCCCTTCGCCTACCTGAACCGCCGCGACCTGGTGCTCTACCACCCTTTCGAGGATTACGGCGCGGTCGAAACCTTTGCGCTCACCGCCGCACAAGACCCCAAGGTGGAGGCCCTGCGGGCCACCCTCTACCGCATCGGCCAGGAGAACGGTATCGCCCAGGCCCTGATCCAGGCCGCCAAGGCCGGGAAGGACGTGGCGGTCTTGCTGGAAGGCCGGGCCCGCTTCGACGAACTGGCCAACCTCGAGTGGAGCCTGCGTTTCGCCGGGGCCGGGGTGCGGGTGCTGCCCCTGCCCAGCAAAAAAGTGCATGCCAAGGCTCTTTTTGTGCGCCGGGCCGGACAGGCCTACGTGCACCTGGGCACCGGCAACTACAACCCCATCAATGGGCGGCTCTACACCGACCTTTCGCTCTTTACCGCCAACCCGCTCCTCACTGCCGATGTGCAGACCTTTTTCGCTGCCCTGGAAAGCCGCCACAGCCCGGCCCTGCCCACCCTGCGCACCGCCAGCGCCATCCGCGAGGTGTTGTTGGAGGGCATCCAGGGCGAGGCCCACAAAAAGGGCCAGATCATCCTGAAGTTCAACCACCTCACCGACCCCGCCATCCTGACCGCGCTGGAAGAGGCCCTCAACCGGGGAGCCAAGCTGCACCTGATTGCCCGCAGCACCCTCACCACCCTGTGGGACGGGGTAGAGGTCAAGAGCGTTGTGGGTCGCTTCCTCGAGCACGCCCGCATCGCCGCTTTCAAAAACAACGGCAAGTGGCGGGTCTGGGCCGGCAGCGCCGACGCCATGCCGCGCAACCTCGACCGCCGCTACGAGCTGTTTTTCCCCATTCTGGACGCACGTGCCAAGCGCAAGGTGCTGGAGATTTTGCAGGCCCAGATTGCCGACGACCGCAACAGCTTCATCCTCACGCCCGGCGGGCAGGAGCGGCGCTGGGGGGGAAAGCGGGACGGGCAGAAGCTGGGCTGAGTGGTCTGGTAAGTTAACCCAGGTTGCCACCTATAGAATGCACGGCGGTAGCTTGCAGTTATGAGCGAAAAAGAAGTGGCACACCTTGGGAAATAGTTCAATCGGGGCAGAACCCACCAACTCGATGTTTTCATCGCGGTTCCCACCATCACGCTGCACACCATGCAGCATGATGTACCCAGTACAACCCAAACCGTTGTACTGGGTATTCGTGGGAACCGCTCCAGGGTGGCAACAAAGCGGTTGGGCTGGTAGTAGCGCTTGCGGATGGGTCTGATCGCAGTTCCCGCAAACACTCCGCCCTCCGGCGGAGTGTTTTGTCCCTCACGGC
>JBBIUP010000156.1:0-5503 GCA_037440185.1 Meiothermus sp.
CCGGCCAGGTCGGTTTGCGGGAAGACCAGGGCAAATTCTTCGCCCCCATAGCGGGAGGCAAAATCTACCCCACGGCAACTGGACTCGAGAATTTCCCCTACCAGCCGTAACACGTCGTCACCGATCTGATGTGAGAAAGAGTCGTTGATCTGCTTGAAGTGGTCAATATCCACCAGAGCCACGCTGAGGGGGAATTTGTAGCGCCTGGAAGCGGCAAACTCGCGCTCGAGGTTTTCTTCCAGGTAGCGGCGGTTGTAGAGCCGGGTAAGGGGGTCTTGGCGGGCCAGCCGCTCCAGCTCTTTGGACTGTTGGCGCAGCTTGTCCAGCAGCCGAGATTTTTCGGCATCGGCCTCTTTGAGGTTTTCGATAGCACGGGCCAGCTCGCGGTTGGCACGGGCCAACTCGGTGTTGCGCAAGCGCTCGATTTCGGCTTCCTGGCGGGCTTTTTCCACCTGGAACCCCGCCAGCAGGGCGGCAGTTCTTTGGGCTTGTTGCTCCTTGTGCAGCTTGCGCTCAATTTCGACGGCTTGTTTGAGGTGGTGTAACGAGAGGGCTGGTTTGTGGGTCTGCTCGAACACCCTGGATAGCGCCTGGTGGAACTCGAGCAAAGGCTTTTGCGGCCCCAGTTCCTCGGCGATCTTGAGCCCCTGTTGCAGGGCCAGGGTGGCTGCATCTGGCTGTTCCAGGCGACCCAGTATCGAGCCAATTTGCAGCAATACACTCAGCTCCCCCAGGCGGTTACCCAACTCACGGTAGAGCGTTCTAGAAGTCTGGAATAGCTCCAGGGCTTGTTCTGGGTTGCCCAGCGTGGCATGAGAGAGGCCCAGATTTTCCAGGCAGGTGGCCCGCACCTGGGGGCTGCCCAGCCGCTCGGCAATCTCGAGGGCCTTCTGATGGTAGTCCAGGGCTTCTTGGGTGCGCCCCAGCCGCTGAAACACCACACCCAGGTTGGAGAGGGTGTTGGCTTCGCCGTGGAGGTCGCCCAGGGCTTGTTTGATGCCCAGGCTTTCGCGGTAGAGCTGCACTGCGCCTGGGTAGTCGCCCATCTCGAGGTAGACCAGCCCCAGGTTGTTTAGGGTACCCGATTCGCTCAGGCGGTCTCCCACCTCGCGTTTGAGGGCCAGGCTACGCAGGAAGTATTTGGTGGCCTCCTGGTAGTTGCCCAGGGTGTACTGGATGATGCCAACCCCATTCAGGGCATTGGATTCCAGTAACCTGTGTTCGTATTTGCGGCTTTGCTCTAGAGCTTCCAGGAAATACTCGAGGGCTCTGGGGAAATTGCCTTGAAAGTAGTAGAAGTTGCCCAGCGCGTTGAGGGTGTCTATTTCACCCCTGATCTCGCCCGCTCCGCGCAAGATGGCCAGGGCTTCCTCGAGGCATCCCTGGGCGGCCGGGAGGTTGCCCTGGCGAAAGTGGTAGTCGCCCAGGTTTTTGAGGGCCAGGCCGCGCCCTGCCGGATAGGCGGTGTTTTGGGACAGAATGAGCATGTCTTCGACCGTCTCTTTAGCCCGGCGCAGGTCGTTTATCCGCAGGAACTGGTAGAGCTGATCCAGTAACCCCAGTTTCTCCGAAGGGGTCTGGGTCTGGTTTAGTTGGGCCTCGAGGGTCTGGAGGATCTGGTTCATGGGCAAAACTAGAGCCTTATCATACGGGTTCGGGATGGCTCAAAGGTGTAGAGTGCCCAATTCTTCAACCTGACCGCTGGTGTTTTACGACAGCGTACTCAGTGCTTTCTCGATTTGCTGCTCGAGGTTTGCCTTTTGGGTCATCTGCGCGGTTTCCTGGTTTCCCAGCGATTGCAGAGCATCCTCGAGTCTGCCCAACTCACCTACCAACCTGGCCCGCAAGCGGCCTTCTTCGCCGGTGTTGCCGAGTGGGGCCAGGTTGCCCTGGAGCTGGGTCTGCCGGCTGTAGATTTTTTGGCGCTCCTTATCCAGACGGCTTTGCTGGTTTTCCAGGGTGTGGAGCTGGTCGTAGAGGGCCAGCAAGGCCTTAAGTTTGGCAAAGCTGGCCTGGTCGAGGTATTTTCCCTGAAAATAGGACTCCAGGGTTTGCATCTGCAGACGGCTGACCTCTTCGTGGCGGGTTTGCAGATAGCGTTCTGCCACCACAAACTGGGACTGGCTGTGGGCCTTGCTCTGGACACGCCAGCGGGCCAATTCGCTGGTGCTTTCGACCGGCCCTGGGGTTTCGAAAAGCTCGTAGCCAGCCCGACGGTTGTGCTCAATCACAATTTCGGCGGGCTTGGCGGTGTTGTTCTGGATCTCGTAGCGAGTGTACTGGACGTGGTACTCCTGAATTAGCAGATAACCCGATTTGAGGAAGAGCTTTGCGATGCGGGTTTCGATTTGCAGCTGGGTACGCACCTGGATGCCGAGTTCCACTGCATAGGCCACGATGACCTCTGCGCCGTCGGGGCTGAAGTCCAGCACGGCCTCGCCTGCATATTCGGCCTGCTCGAGCACCGTGACCGGCCCCCGCTCAAGCGAAAGCCCCGTGGTGTTTTTGAAACGCAAGCTGGCAACAGGATTTTTGGCTTGCTTGCGCTCGTTGAACAGCAGTTCACGCCGCCCTTCCAGACGCTGGCTCAGGATGGGTACCATGGCCGACTGGCCCCGTCGCACGCTCACCGGATGTTCGATCTGGTAGGCAAATAGTGCGCCCCGTTCAGCTCCGCTTGCAATGGACTGGGTGGATTGCTCGAGGTTTTTGGCCAGCTCTGCCGCCCGCATTTTCTTGGCATTCGGAACCGCCGCGCCCCTGGCCCGATCCTCGTACTCCATCTCGGCCGCAACCGCCATCAGGGCGGGAGCTGCCGCAAACATGATCGGCGCGTCCACGGTGCGCTCCTCGTCCTCGACCAGGGGGCGCTCGGGGGTATTGGGCTGGTGCAGGGCGTAGCGGAACGAGACCGGCATCCCTGCCACCAGCGCCAGGTGGACGTTCTCCAAGTCCTCGCCCAGGGTGTTGTCGAAGAGCCCCCAACCTTGCAGCAGAATCTTGCGCGAGCCGGGATCTTGGCTGCCCTCCTCGGCATCCGCCAGCAGCCGGTAGCTGACCCGCCAGGCCGGGGCCGGGCCAATATAGCTCACCTGCAGATCGTGGCGACCCTCGCCCAAGCGCAACAAGGCGCTGCTGCGCTCCTCGTCTGTAGCAACGGTGCGCAGAAAAAACTCCAGGTCGCCGCTGGCCCGCTCATCCAGCAGGTCTACGCGTTCGACCTGGGCCAGCTCCAAAACGCGCAGGATTTTTTCTTCTGGCAAGTACAAACCAAGCTTGCCCCGCTTCAGGTGATCTTCGTCCTCGAGCTCTGCTCCCAGCAGTTGGCCTTCCAGGGTCTCGCTCCCGGCCCGCACCCGCACCATGCGTCCGCGAAAGGCACCAAGCAGATCGATCAGGCTGTGTTCGGGGGAAAGCTCGAGGGGTTTTCGGCTCACTTTCGGATTACGATCCGGCGGGGTTTCGAACTCCAACCCCAGAATCTGTCCGCCCTGGCTGATGGCCACCAGGCTTTTGAGGATGTCGTCCATGGCTGCGCGGGGGAACTCGAGGCGCAGTTCCTGACCCTCAAAAAGCCCTTGCCGCTCAAAAAACCCCAGGCCGTGCTTGTAGAAGGTGACACGCCTAATTGGAAGGCTCATGACCTTAGATTAACCCAAAAGCCGCTTGAACCTCGTTCGGAACCGCCGTGGGCCGCCTTCTTATCGGGTTGATCCAGACCCAGTCGGTCTCGCACTCCACCAACAAGACTCCCTCGCGTCTAATTTCGTTGTGGCGGGTGGCCCGAAAGCCCCTGAAGTGGACGATCTCGGTGCTGACTTCCAACCCATCCCCCAGCAGCGCCGAACGGTGGTAGGTGATGGTATGCCGGTGCACCACCGGAATCACCCCCAGTTGACGTAGTTTCTCCAAACCCATCCCAACGCTCGCGGCATGAGCGGTTACGCAGTCTTCGACATAGCGCAGGTAGACGGTGTTGTTGACGTGTTGCAGGCTGTCTATATCGCTCTCGACCACCACAATGCGATGACTAAAGCGCCTTCTGGACTCCACCCGGATAGTCTACCCTTTGGGTGTTTGGGAGCTTTGATGCCAAGCTTGAGCAGGTCTCGCCAACTGTAGAAACCCCTGCTCTACTGATTTACTGGCCTTGCCCCAATGAATACCCCGGCTTGCCGTCGAAGTTGTAGAGGTGTTCGGTCTTGATAAAGTCCATGCCAGCGGCGGCAATTTTGCCCAACAGCTCGACAATGTCGTGGTGGCTGGGGTTTTTGTTCTGGGCCATAAACCGTCCGCGCCAGTGGTCGGTGCGGAAGGTCTCGGGGAAGCCACCGGGCCATACCTTCACTCCCCGGTTGGTAATGAGTGCGAGCTTGAGTTTGTCGGTAGAAAGGGGCTCGAGCAGCCTGGCTAGCTCTTCGGGCTTGGTGCCGTGCCAGTTGAAAAAAACATCAATCCCGACCAGATCTTTCTGGGCGGGCTTGGGGTTTCGAACCATCAGGGGCACCATTGGCTCCTTGCTGGCCTCACCATATTTGACCGGGCGCAGGCGTTCAGGCAGTTGCCCCAACCGTTCGATCACGGCCTGGGCAAACTCGGCGGTGCCCACCTTTGTTTCGCTGACCCGCTCGTCGTAGATATCGGCAGTGTGGATGCCATCTTCCAGGGTCTTGAGCCAGGCATTTTTGATGCGGGCTGCGGCCTCGGGCTGCCCGATATGTACCAGCATCAGGATCGCCCCCTGCAACAGGCCAGAGGGGTTGGCTACGCCCTTGCCGGCAATATCGGGTGCACTGCCATGCACTGCCTCGAACATGGCGCAGTCGTCTCCCACATTGGCCGAACCGGCCAGCCCCACCGAACCCGCTACCTCGGCTGCAATATCCGAGAGGATATCGCCGTAGAGGTTGGGGGCCAGGATTACATCGAAGCGCTCGGGCATCTCGGCCAGGCGGGCTGCGCCAATGTCCACGATCATGTGTTCCTTGTGTAATTGGGGGTATTCGGCCCCAATTTCATCGAACATCCTGTGGAAGAGCCCATCGGTGATCTTCATGATGTTGTCTTTGGAGATGCAGGTAACCTTTTTGCGCCCATTGCGCCTGGCAAACTCGTAGGCATAGCGCACGATGCGCTCGGTGCCGGGCTTGGAGATCAGCTTGAGGGCCATGGTGACCTCCTCGGTTTGCTGGTACTCGATACCGGCGTACAGGTCTTCCTCGTTCTCCCGCACAATCACCAGGTCAATGGATTTGTGTTTGGTGGTGACGAAAGGCTCGTAGCTTTGCACAGGTCGTACATTGGCGTAAAGACCCAGGGTTTTGCGTACCGTCACATTGAGGCTCTTGTAGCCCCCGCCCTGGGGGGTGGTGATGGGGCTTTTTAGAAAAACCCTGGTGCGCCGCAGGCTTTCCCAGGCGCTATCCTCGATGCCGCTGGTATGCCCGCGCAGATAGACGCTTTCCCCGATCTCGATGATTTCCGGGGCGAGCTGGGCCCCGCC
>JBBIUP010000157.1:0-5482 GCA_037440185.1 Meiothermus sp.
CAGGCAGGTTCGCTTGCCTTCAGGGCTAAGGCGCGGGTGCGGGGGGCACCTGCACCCCTGTTATTGCCGATACAACCGGGATATTGGAAGGCGAGTTTGAGTTATTTCCAATCTGCCCGGAGTCGTTGTTGCCCCATCCCATCACCGAACCATCGTTAAGCAGTGCTAGTGAGTGTAAGAAACCTCCCGCAAGCGAAATGGCTTGCTGTGATGGGGGGCCTGCGGTGGGCAAACCCGTCACCGCAACTGGACTGGTCTGGCGTTTGGGGTCGGGGGAAGGGTCATCGTAGGCATCGGGGCCGTTGCCCAACTGCCAGCTTGCATCGGCACCCCAAGCCCTGGCCGAACCATCGGAAAGAGCTGCCAGACTGTGGTTCAAACCTGCGGCAATACTGCGCACACCGGTCAAACCAGAAACTGCCACCGGCGAAAGCTCCCGGGTAGTCGTGCCATTGCCCAACTGCCCAAAGGCATTATTCCCCCAGGATTGCACCGCACCGTTGCCCAACAAAGCCAGCGAGTGGAGATCGCCCGCCGCAATTGCTACTGCATTGTTGATGCTCGATACCAGAACCGGCGTGTAGGAGAAGATGTCGGTGCCGTTACCCAATTGACCGTTGAAGTTATCGCCCCAGGCCCGGATGGTTCCATCCGAACGCAGCGCCAGGGAGTGCACCGTACCCCCCGCTAGAGCAACTACACTGTCCAGTGTTGCTATACTGATGGGTGCGTCGCGGTTATCGGTGGTGTTATCACCCAGTTGTCCCCCGTTGTTGCGACCCCAGGTGCGCACGGTTCCATCCGAAAGCAGAGCCAGAGAGTGATTTCGACCTGCTGCAACCGCCACAACATGGTTTAGGCCGGTAGGGGTTACAGGCGTAACAGCACTGTTAGAGCCACTGGAATCGGTAGAGCCATCGCCCAGTTCCCCAAAACCATCACCTCCCCAGGCCCGCACCGTACCATCTGCCAGCAGTGCCAGGGAGTGGAACTCACCGGCAGCTACCGAGACAGCGCCAGCAGGTGTTGTAAGTTGTGTAGGCTCTGATGAGAATATGCCCGTGGTGGTATAGCCAAGCTGACCACTGCTATTGCGACCCCAGGCCCAGATTTCCCCATTGGATTTGACCGCCAGGGCATGTTCTCCGCCCGAAGCCAGTGTTGTAGCTTTCAATACCCGAAGCGTGAGCGTCGCCGTGCGATTGAGCCCCCCACTGCTGGCCTGTAGGGTCAGATTGTAGACTCCATCCACCACGTTCCTGCCTACCGAGAGGGTGATGGGGCCAGAGGTGGTCAGGCTGGCGGGGGTGATGCTGATGCCGCTGGGGGGCGATTGCAGGCTCAGCGCCACGGTGCCACTGAAACCCGCCACCGGCGTGAGGGTGAGGTCGAAGTCCGAGAAGCCCTGGCCCTGGGCCCGCAGGGTGCTGGATGCGGTCAGGGCAATGTTGAACGAGGTCACCGTCAAATTGAAGCCAGCCGTTTTGCTCAGGCTGCCCTGCGTGGCCACCAATGTCAGGGCACTGGAGCCGGTGGGCGTGCTAGAAGTCGTGTTGAAGGTGACGGTAAAGTTTTGGGGGGCTGTACCACTGAGGTTGATGCTGGCAGGTGAGACCGTAACGCCCGCAGGCGGGTTCTCCAGACCCAGGTTGACCGTCCCGCTAAAACCATTTTGTGGGGTTACGGTCAAGGTGGCTGTGGTACCCGCACCCAGCACCACGCTGCCGGATATTGGGTTGAGGCCAACCGTAAAATTCGGCTGTGGCAAAGCACTAACGGTCAGGTCGAACGTGGCTGTGCGGTTGAGCGAACCCTGGCTGACCAAGAGCGAGAGATTGTGCAACTGTACCGGAGTAGAGCCCGTGGTGGCGATATTGAGGGTAAAGGTCTGGGCCGATGAGCCCGAAACCACCACACTGGAAGGCGTTAGCGTGACCCCCTCCGGTGGGCTTTGCAGGGCCAGGTTCACCGTTCCGGTAAAGCCGCTTTGTGGCGTGATGGTCAGGCTGGTCGAAGCTGACTGTCCCTGAGATACCGTTGCACTGGTCGGGTTGAGTGCAGCTGTAAAACTAGGTTGGGCTGTAGGGCCACACCCCACCATCGCCAAAAGCGCGATTGTTCCAAGCCATAGAAGTCTTTTCACCATACCTCCTTATCAATCAATGTCATCATAGAACCGCTCGAGGCCGAAGCAAGTGATATTTGGGCTTGCCAATTTTCAATAGCAGGCTCTGGAAAAATAAATCCTTTGGCCTTGATCGGACTTCTTAACACTGATACCGGCTTAAGGGGATTAAGTGCTCTGGTAACTTAATTTCTGGGATGGATTTATCCCCTCCATGATCTGGGAGTTGCTTTGAGCACTTCATTTCGGGGACTCCATTGCAAATCAATCTTTAACTTACCAGACCATTAAGCTGCGCCATAATAAGTTTGTCAAACCCAGTAGATCCATCTTTCATGTTGCATCTTCCAGGGCGCAGTACCCCGGTGCATGTCTAGCTGGTTACAGTGACCAACATACCGTGGAGACACTTACTTCCGTAACAAAGGCGGCAGATCCATCGTAGGTAATCCCCCGACACGGGCCGCGCGCGGCCCGTGCTCGGAAGCGATAGACGGGATACGCTTTTTTCGCCGACCGAAGGGAGGGGTGTTCCAGAGGAATGGGCCTGAACACTTTAGCATCTGGAAGGAAGGGTTCAGGCCCATTCCGTATTACCCGCATGAGTTAAGCACGCGCACATAAGACCTTGCTGTAGGACACGTTTTACAAGCTTTTGGACAAGCTCTCGTGGGAGCCAGGAACCATTGCCCAAAACTGGTGGGTTTGCATTGTACTCTCGCCGGTTCTATCCAACCGCTGCCACCCGCTCCACCCGCTCCAAAAAAGCCGCAAAATCTTCCGCGTTTTCCAGAACCAACACATCGTCTTCCACCGCCACCGAGAAACCCTGTTCGCAGTGCGAAAGACACGACACCAACTCCACCTCAATCCCCTTGCCTACGCCGCCAAAAAAGCCCACCCCCAGGCGGGACTCGAGCAGCTCGAGCCAGCCCGCAAAGTACTTTTCGCCCTCCCTGGCGTGGCAGCCGGTGCAGATGGCCAGGCGCATCAGCTTTTCAGGCGCTCGAGGAGATACCCCGCCAGCTCGCTCACCCGTACACGCTCCTGCTTCATGGTGTCGCGATCGCGCACCGTCACCGTGTCTTGCAGGGTGGTGCTGCCGTCCTGGCTCCTGCCGATGGTGTCGTAGTCCACGGTCACGCAGAAGGGTGTGCCCACCTCATCATGGCGGCGATAGGCCTTGCCCACATTGCCGGTGTCCTCGTAGAGCACCCGCCCAAAACCCAGCGCTTGCAGGTCAGCTTTCACTTTTTTGGCATAGCTGGTGATTTCTTCCTTGTTTTTCGCCAGCGGGATCACCGCTACCTTGATGGGGGCCAGGTGCGGTTTGAGCTTGAGCACGATGCGCTCCTCGCCGCTTTGCAATTTCTCCTTAGTGAAAGCTTCGGACAAAACGGCCAGCACCCCCCGATCCACACCGCACGAAGGCTCGATCACAAAGGGCACGAACCACTTCCTGGTCTCGTCGTCCATCACCGCGAGGCGGCTGGTGGAGTCGGTGTTTTCCATGACCCTGGCCTGGATGTTTAGCTCGGATTGGCCCTTGGTGTGGCTGCCCAGGTCGTAGTCGGAGCGGTTGGCAATGCCCTCGATTTCCTCGAAGCCCAGGGTGGGGTAGTTGTACATCAGGTCGAAGGTTCGCTTGGAGTAGTGTGATAGATCCTCTTTGGGCACGTCCAGCACCTCAATCTGGTGGCGCGGGATGCCCTGGGCCTCCCACCAGGCCAGCCTCGTTTGCAGCCAGCGCTCGTGCCATTCTTCGTCGGTGCCGGGGCGCACGAAGTATTCGATCTCCATCTGCTCGAACTCGCGCACCCGGAAAATGAAGTTGCGCGGGGTGATCTCGTTGCGGAAGGCCTTGCCAATCTGGGCCACGCCAAAGGGCAGGCGGCGGCTGGTGGCATCGAGCACGTTCTTGAAGTTCACGAAGATCCCCTGGGCGGTTTCCGGGCGAAGATAGCCGTACGAATCTTCATCGGCCACCGGGCCGATATTGGTTTTGAACATCATGTTAAAAGGGCGGGGCGGGGTCCAGTCGCCCGGTGCACCATCGGTAGGGTCAATCACCTTGGCGGCTTTCATAGCCTCGGCGGCCTTCTCGGGCTCGGCCATCACCACAGCCACCAGGGCTGTCATATTTGAGCCGTCTTGAAGGCCCATCGCCTGGGCCACCGCATCGCGCACAGGTTGCTTCTGGTCTTTGAGCAGGTGGTCGAGACGGTAGCGCTTTTTGGAGATGCGGTTGTCAATCAGGGGATCGGAAAAGGTGGCTTCGTGGCCGGAGTAGCGCAGCACCAGCCGGTGAGTCAGAATACTGGCATCCAGCCCCTCCATGTCGTCACGCTCGTACACCGTGGTCTTCCACCAGGCCGCTTTGAAATTGTTTTTGAGTTCAACGCCTAAAGGCCCGTAGTCGTAGGTGCCCTGAAGACCCCCGTAGATATCGGAGCCGGGGAAAATAAACCCACGGCGCTTGGCCAGGCTGACCAGTTCTTCCATCGTTTCGGCAGGCATAGTTGCTCCCTTCGGTCGCGTCACAGGTCGTTGGTCGAAGGTCAAATACCATCGGACACCAGCCCTACCCCCTTCGCCAACCAGTGCCGAGAAAAAAAGACGTCCCCGGCACGAATGCCTGGGGACGAAAGTTCAAGACTGAACCCTTCGCGGTTCCACCCCAGTTCCTCGAGGGTAAACCTCGAGGCCCTTTGAGTTGCGTTGGTAAAAGATTCCGCTGCCTTTCACCCAGTTCCTGCTGCTCGGCTCACACCTTCCCGAACTCGCTGTAGCTGAACGCTGGGCTACTCCTGCGGTTCAACGCTCCATCATTTTGACCAAAAAGGGCCTTGCGGTCAAGGAATTGAACCTTCGCGATCCCTCCATCAGCCGTGCAACTGGGAATTGTGGCCTGTCCAGCTTAGATTCAAGATTTGGAAAGATAGGGGGAATTTAGAAGTGCTGTCTTAACCGCCGAATCCTCGAGCATGCGTTTGGCTTGGAAGAAAACCCGTTGACCAAGCCCATCGAAAAGGCCGTTTTGAGGGGTTTGCATCCATGAGCTTGGTTGAGCAATAAATCATTTTCCTCAGCCATACAAGTCTACTAACGCCCAAGTTGTCGAGCTTTGCCAGGCCAGGACAAATGTCGCTAACGGGGTTTTGCTGGGTTGGGCTAATCTTTTCTTCAGGGTTCAGGCAAAAGCCTTGGCAACGCTTCGTAACGTGTGGCGCAAACACCTAGAAATAGCGAGGCATACTGTAATATTGAGGTAGGAAGAAAGCGGCGCTATGAATACTTGCACTACATACCAGGAGGTTCGCGCTTGAACAGGTACGACGACCGCGCCAGGTTGGTATT
>JBBIUP010000158.1:0-5454 GCA_037440185.1 Meiothermus sp.
CCAGCGGGGGCCGGGGATCGGCGGGGTCTACCGGGCCATAACCCATGTACCAGGCGTGCTCGAGGCCGGGGGTCATGGTTTCGTTTTGGGCGGTTCCGGTCTTGCCTGCGGTGGTCACCGGGAAATTGCCCAGCACGTGCCTGGCCGTGCCCCAGGTTACAGTCATGCGCAGCCCGTCTTTCAGCTCTTTCCAATGCTTGCCTGCAACCGAGGTGCTGGGCCGCTGGACGGTCTGATTGCCAATTCGCCGTACCAGGTGCAACTCTGGTTGCTGGCCGCTCTGGGCGATGGTAGCAAGCATGCGAGCAATCTGAACTGGCGTGGCCTTGTTGTAGCCCTGCCCGATGGCAATCGAAAGGGTCTCGCCCGGCCACCAGCGGGGGTCGCGGGGGATGTTCTGGCGCTTCCACTGCAATGTAGGTACAATGCCGATTTGCTCCCCGATTTCCAGTCCGGTGGGGCGGCCCACCCCCAGCTCCAGAGCACGCTTGTGCAGCTTGTCCACAATTCCGATGGGGTCGAGCATCGAGACCTGGTAGTACCAGGTGTTGCAGCTCTGGGCAATGGCTTCCTCTGCGGTCATCATGCCCATGTCGTGGCGGGCCCAGTTGCGCCGGATACCCCCAAAAACAATGTAAGGGCTACAGCGAAAAGCCGTGTCGGTGGTGACATAGCCGCTTTCCAGGGCCATGCTCGAGGTGGCCAGCTTGTAGGTCGAACCAGGCGGATAGGCGTTGACCGCACGGTTCAAGGTAGGGCGATCTTTATCGGCGAATAGGTCACGAATTTGGTCTTTGGCACGGGGCCTACGGCCAAACAGGTTGGGATCGAAAGCAGGAGCGGTGACCATGGCCAGCACGTCTCCGTTGCGGGGGTCGAGGGCCACGATGGCCCCCTTGGCTCTGCTAGCCAGGGGTAGCCGATTGCGGACGCGAATTCGATTGATGTCCTCGACCCCTTCGCGCAAAGCCTGTTCGGCAGCCCGCTGCAGCCCTAGGTCGAGGGTCAGGTACACGTCGGTTCCGGCCTGGGGTTCTTTGAGTTCCTCAAAGCGCACCCGTTGGCCCCGGGCGTTCACCTCGGCCAGCACCACTCCCCGGATGCCCTTGAGCTGGGCTTCCAGGGCGGCCTCGAGGCCCGATGCCCCCACCAACTCCTCGGGGTCGTAGCCTTCCCTGAGCTGTTCCTGGCTGGGGAGGGCTGTGTAGCCGATTACCGGCCCCGCAATGGGGTTGGGGTAGACCCGCTCGATGCGCTCCAGGAGCTTCAGGTTGGGTTCTCCGGCGGTTAACTCGGCCAGGGTGGGAATCAGCGTATCGGGAATATTCACCATCAACTCGACTGCTTCCCGCTCTACCTTGGGCAGTTCCTTCAGCCCGGCTATAGCCAGAATACGCTCCTTGAAATGAACTTCCCCGCCCGAATAAATCAAATCCACCGCCAGTCGGTTGGTGGCGATTACCTGCCCATTACGGTCCAGAATACGCCCCCTGGGGGCCAGCGAGGTTTCGGTGCGAAGGTAGTTGCCCTGGCTGCGGGTGGCATACTGTTCGTATTGCACTACCTGCAACTGCCATAGCCGCCCCGCAAACAGCAGTAGCATGAGATAAAAAAGCCCCAGCAAGATCCAGATACGGCTGTTCATGACATCACTCCGGATTCAGTACCAACAGATGTTGCTGGGGTGGCACTGCCCCGTGAATGTTTGAGAATTGCGTCGCGTGCATCATTTATCGCCTCGAGACCCGCTGTGTATTTGCAGGAGATACACCTATTTACTGCGAATGGCAAAAAGCTGCTGATAAAGCTGAATTACAAACGGTGCGATCAGAAGCGTCAACAGCATCTCTGGTAGGATAACCGACCACAGCGTGAGAGGGTTGAAGTTGCCCAGCCGCAACCAGAAGGCCACCAGCAGAATACCTGCCCATTTGGCCACAAAGCTGCCTCCCAGAATAACCGCTTGTCCAGCCAACTCGTTCCAGTGCACCAGCCGTGAAAGACGATAGTAGGCATAAGCAGCAAACAGCAATCCCACAGCATGCAAACCCGGATAGCCTGCTGACAACAGGTCTTGTAGCAGCCCCAGGGCAAAGGCCAGCGGCAAGCCCACATAGGGCGATACCGAAGCCACCAGCAATAAAGTGGCCAGATAGATCAGATCGGGCGGTGCAAAATTATCTCCCAGCAGCCCAGAAACAAAGCCCTGGAGGAGAAAAGCTAAACTTATGATCAGAATGATCCGCATAGTCGGGAAAGAGTTGATACAATCAACACATAGATAGCTATAGAGAGTAGGATAGCCAAGCCCAAGTGGCCTCGAGCGGGCCAATGTTCTTTGTTTGTGGGGATTCGCCCGGCAGCCACAAGTGATACCGGACTCAAAAAGATAATCATCAAAGCAAAAAATCTCAAGGGGCTATCTTTTTGAGTCCTAGAGCACTCCCTTCGGTCGGGGTAGTTCGGCACCGAATGGTGCCGAACTACCCGAATCTGGTATGACTCATAGTAGCCGAAACCCCTTCGGTACGCAGTTCTGTGTAGGTGTGTACTCATAACGGCTTAAGCACCTGCACTTCCTCCAACAGCGAGAGCTGCACAGCAGGTCGCACCATCAAAATCTTTTTCAGTGCCCCCGGTGAGAGCGGCATTACCTGTTCGACGGTTCCCACCGTGATACCGGCAGGATAGAGTCCTTGCAAGGCCCCAGATACCACTTTGTCGCCCGGTTTGACACTGGCTTCGGGGGCGATCTCGACCCGCAACATACGGGGGGGCGCACCATAAGCGATGCCACGCCCTGGTGCACCCGCTAGCCGCACCCCTACCCGTGATTCGGGGTCGAGGACGGTACGAACCACAGCGTTGTTTTGCGTGACCTCGGTGATGACCCCTACCAATCCGTTGGCCGTGGTGACGGGCATCCCGACCCGCAGACCCTGGGCTGCACCAGCCCCCAAATAGAGCCGGCGATAGAGCCCCGAGGGGTCATCATCAATTACCGGCGCTACCGCTACCACGCCCAGACCCTGCACGGCCTGCACCCGCAGGGTGGCTTGTAGCTTGCGGTTTTCCAGGGTCAGGCGCTGGTTTTCTTGTCGGAGTTGTTGCAGTTCGGCCTGCATCTGGCGTTGTTCGGCGCGCAGGTCGCGGCGGTCAAAGATGGCCGCCAGGCTGGCCTTGGCGTTCTGGCCTAAGCGGAAGGAGAAGCCAAACAGAGGTGCGGTGCGGGCGGCGAACTCGCCCGGCAGGGTGGGGGCCGATTGCCGGGTGATGGTTGCCAACAAGACCCCCAGCAACAACAAACCTACCAGCAAAGCTCTACGAATAACGGTATCGCTCACGATTTACCGCCAGTCGAAGGGTGCAAATAGCAACTTTTGTTTTCCCAAGAAAGCATCAAAAAACCCAACTCCCAAACAAGAGTCTAGCGCACCTGGTAACCATTGGCTCCTGACTGGAGCCTGCTGTACTGTATAGAACACAAGTATGTAGCCCAGATTAGTGTTTCGCCCTGGTGTGGAGCCTGTGTTGGTCACTGCTTCCAGATCGGCCTGCCCTCGAGGTCACACCAGCGGGCCTGTGGCGCGAACCAACAAATTTCAGGGTGCGTTGTAAAGTAGACACCTGCAATGCGTCGCCGTTCGATTTTTAGTACGCTCCGAGCCCGCCGCCGCAGCGGTGACCGAATCTGGCTTTTCCTGCTGTTGTTGGGGGTGGTCGGGTATTTTGTCTGGGATACCTACTTTCGCCCGGTTCCACAGGCGTACAAAGCAGCCGGGGGGCTGGAGCTTTACTTCGCGCCCCAGCAAGGCCGGGAGGCCAAAAACCGCCTGATTGGCCTGATGGATGGAGCCCAGAGCCGTATCGAGGTGGCTGCGCTGGAATTAGAAGACCGCGAGATTGGGCAAGCCCTGATTCGGGCTGCTGCTCGGGGGGTGCGGGTACGGATGTTCAACGATTCAGACTATCGCCGCGAAACCCGAGAAAGCCTGGGTGTGCGCAGCAGCAGTCAGGCCCGTTGCGAGACCCTGCAGCGGGTGCAGGTCTGCTACGACAGCCGCAACAACGCCCTGATGCACCACAAGTTTGTGCTGATTGACGATCAGGGGGTCTGGACTGGCAGCACCAACCTGACCTGGAATGCTTTCGAGCGCAACAACGAGAATAGTCTGTGGCTGCCGGTGGTGGGTTTGGTGCAGATCTACCGGGCCGAGTTCGATACGATCTTTGCCGGTCAGGAAAGCGGGCTAGGCCAATCCGAGCGCTTCCAGATTGGCTCCACTGAAGGTACCGTGTACTTTAGTCCTGCGGGAGGTCGCGAGGGCCGGGGGGCCATTCTCGACCTAATCAAGCGGGCCAACCGGGAAATCTGGATTGCTGCGTTTGTACTGACCGATGTTCGCATGGTGGAGGCGCTCACCAAAGCCCACGAGCGAGGGGTTCGGGTACGGGTGGTGATTGATGCGCGGAACCTGGAAAACTCTCGAGAAGAAGTGCTCAGCAAGGCTGGTATTGATGTACGTAAGGATGGCAACCCCTACACCATGCACCACAAAGTAATCGTGGTGGACGGCGAATGGGTGGTCACGGGCAGTTATAACTTCACCAATTCCGGCTTTGGGCGCAACAATGAAAATCTACTAATTTTACGTGACAGCACCCTGGCCCTGCGCTACCAGCGTGAGGTGGAGGCTGCTTGGCGAATTGGGACGCGGCAGTAGGATGTGAAAAGGTAACGATTGAAGGTTGTGTGCAGACACCTTCTACCAAGTGCAAACCACTCCATAGCTGTGTCCTATCCTAACCTCTATGACCCACCTCCCTACCCTGATTCTGGCTTCACAAAGCCCCCGTCGGGCTGAGCTACTACAGCGGCTCTCGTTGCCCTTCCGAACCTGTCCGGCCAACATTGACGAAGACGCCTTGGGGCATCTGGCTCCCAGCCAAATGGCAAGGGAGTTGGCAACCCGGAAAGCCCAGGCTATCTGGCAGCCAGGGCAGTGGGTGCTGGCTGCCGATACCGTGGTGGCGATGAGTTTCGAAACACTGGGCAAACCGCAAAACATATTGGAAAATACAACGTTTTTGCGGCGCTTATCGGGCCGTACCCATACGGTTTATACCGGATTCTCCATCCTGAAACCCGATGGATTTTTACACAGTGAGGTAGCGGAGGCCCAGGTAACTTTTCGGGCTTTGCAGGAGTGGGAGCTCGAGTGGTATGCCGGGAGCGGCGAGGGGCTGGACAAGGCTGGAGGATATGGGGCGCAGGGTTTGGGAATGGTGCTTCTGGAGCGCATTGAAGGCGATTTCTACACCGTAATGGGGCTGCCCGTGAGCCGGGTCTGGCAGCGGCTGTATGAGCTGGGATATTTTGATACGGTCTGATGTCAACTCTGCCAGTAAGCGGACGCCTCCTCAGCACACATACCAACTCTGCATGTGATGGGC
>JBBIUP010000159.1:0-5436 GCA_037440185.1 Meiothermus sp.
GCCGAGGCGTACTGGAAGGCCAACATCAGCCTGATCCGTAACCTGCTCATCGTCTGGGCAGTGGTTTCATACGGCTTTAGCATCTTGTTGGTTCAGCCGCTGAACAACATAAAGCTCGGAGCGGTTCCGCTGGGCTTCTGGTTTGCCCACCAGGGCTCCGTCATTGTCTTCGTAATCTTGATCTTCATCTATGTTGCGCAGATGAACAAGATTGACCAGCAGTTCGACGTGCACGAATAGGGGGCCACCAATGAGCGTAGAACTCTGGACCTGGATCATAGTGCTGCTGACCTTCGGCTTGTATATAGGAATTGGAATCTGGGCGCGGGTACGCGAAACCGAAGGTTTTTACGTAGCCGGACGTGGCGTACCCCCCATCGCCAACGGTATGGCTACCGCCGCCGACTGGATGAGCGCGGCCAGCTTTATCTCGATGGCCGGCCTGATCTCCACGCTGGGCTACGACGGCACCATCTACCTGATGGGCTGGACCGGCGGATATGTGTTGCTGGCACTGCTGCTGGCCCCTTATCTGCGCAAGTTTGGTAAGTTTACGGTGCCAGATTTCGTGGGCGACCGTTACTACTCCCAGACCGCACGCATCGTAGCGGTAGTTGCGGCGATCTTCGTATCCTTCACCTATGTGATACCCCAGTTGGTGGGGGTGGGCACGGTTTTCTCGCGCTATCTGGGCGTACCCAGCACCACTGGCCTGTGGATTGGTGTGATTGTTACAGCCCTTTTCGCAGTTATTGGGGGGATGAAGGGCATTACCTGGACGCAGGTAGCCCAGTACACCGTACTGATCATCGCCTACATGATTCCCGGCTTTGCCATTGCAAGCATCCTCACCGGCAACCCCATCCCTCCACTGGCCCTGACCTTTAGCGATATTGTCACCCGCCTCAACCAGTTACAGGTGGATCTAGGCTTTAGCCAGTACACCCAGCCATTCCAGCGCTTCGACATGCTAAACATATTCTTGATTACAGCATGTTTGATGTTTGGTACGGCGGGTCTACCCCACGTGATTATCCGCTTCTACACCGTGCCTACGGTAAAAGATGCCCGTGCTTCCGCCGGTTGGGCACTGCTCTTCATTGCTCTGCTTTACACCATTGCACCGGCCATCTCGGTCTTTGCCCGCTACAACCTAATCAACACCTTACACGGCAAAACCTTTGAGGAAGTACGGCAAATTGACTGGGTGGCCAAGTGGGAGAAAACCGGCCTGCTGCGCTTTGTAGACAAGGATAACAACGGCACCATCACCATTGCCAAGGGCAATGCCTTCAAGTTCATTCCCGGCACCACCCGCCCCGATCCCAAAAACCCCGATACCACCAGTGCCAACGAGGTGTTCATCAATAACGACATCATCGTGCTGTCCACCCCAGAAGTGGCTAAACTGGCCCCATTCATTATCGCGCTGGTAGCCGCAGGGGGGTTGGCAGCAGCTCTTTCTACTGCTTCGGGCCTGTTGATCGTGATCTCCTCCGCACTCTCGCACGATTTGTACTACCGGGTCATAAACCCCAGAGCCACCGAAGGACAGCGATTAATGATCGCACGGATTGGCATTTTGCTGGCAGTGCTGATTGCAGGCTATTTTGGGCAGAATCCACCTGGTTTCATTGCACAGTTGGTGGCTTTTGCCTTCGGGCTTGCGGCGAGTAGTTTCTTCCCAGCCATTCTGTTGGGCATCTTCGATAAACGCACCACCCGCGAGGGGGCTATTGCCGGGATGGTGGTGGGGCTGGTTTTCACAGCCTCCTACATCATTGGCACCAACTACTTTGGCATGCCTCGCTGGTTCTTGGGTGTCAGCCCGGAAGGCATCGGCACGATAGGGATGCTGCTCAACCTCGTGATCACCTACTTTGTCTCACGCATGACCCCTGAGCCTCCCAAAGAGGTACAGGATCTGGTGGAAGCGGTGCGGGTTCCGCGCGGCGCCAAAGACGCCCATTATCACTAAATGCCTTGAGGGGGGTGGGCATCCACCCCCCTCCTTTCTTTTAGGTAAGATCGCGATATGGCTACCAACAAAAACCTGGAACCTGCAAAAAAGAGTAGCGTATTTGTGCCCACCAACCTCACCACGCGTTTGCTGCGGCTTCTGGTGGGGATCTCCGCTTTTTTGTTTCTGTTTTATGTGGTTGGCCATTATCTGACCGGCTGGCCCTTCCCCACTCCTTTTGACCTGGTGCGCATTGCCTCGGCAGTGGTGCTGGGGGGATTGCTGGGACTGATTTTTTCTCGCTTCTGGCCCTTGCCGCCAAAACCTGGATTTGAACGGATTTTCCGAATCTTTTTCTTGCTGCTCCCGGCCTTGCTTTTTGGTTATGCCCTGCAGGTAATTTCGGGTGCCAATCAGGCTTTGAGTCTCATTTTGCCGCTTTCGGCCTGGCTTGGCTCTGGTTTGATTATTCGGTTGCCAGACGAGGGGCAAAACTCCCCGGCAAAGTCGGCAAAATAGGATTGTGAATCCAGTCGAATTTATTCGTGATCACGCTCCCTTCCACCTGCTGCCAGCAGAAGCCATGGGCCGGGTGGAACGAGGTTTGGAGATTACCTTTTATCCCAAGGGCAACAAGGTTTTGGAGCGTAGCGGCCCCAAAAGCCAGCACCTGTATCTGATTCGCAAAGGAGGAGCTCGCCTCGAGCGCGAAGGACAAACAATCTTGCATCTGGAAGAGGGCGAGGTATTTGGCTATCCCTCTTTGCTTTCGCAGGACGCTCCAGCCTTCGATGTGGTAGCCGAAGAAGACTTGCTGGTGTATCGCTGGCCCAAGGATGTCTTTCAAAGGTTGCTGGAGTATCCGGCCTTTTCCGAATTCTTTACTCGAGGGCTGGCCGAACGTCTGCGGCTGGCAACCCGGGCAGAAGGGCTGGGCATGGTCAACCTGGATCTTGCCTTGCCAGTTGGCGAGCTGATTACAAGACCTCCGGTGTTTGTGGCCCGCCAATCCACCATTGGCGAAGCAGCCCAGGTGATGCGGAAGCACCAGATCAGTTCGGTTTTGGTAGAGGGTGAACCGCTGGGAATTCTGACCGACCGCGACCTGCGCAACCGCGTTCTGGCCTCGGGTAAAGGCCCCGAAACCCCGTTACAAGAGATCATGAGTGCGCCGGTCAAAACCCTGCCTGCCCGCACGCCGTTGTTTGAAGCCCTTTCCTTTATGGTGAGCCAGGGGATTCATCATTTGCCGCTGGAACAAGATGGCAAGATCATAGGTCTGATTACCGACACCGTATTCATGCGCCAGCAGACCAAGAGTCCACTCTATCTGCTGCGCAGGCTCGAGCGCACCCGCAATCCAAGCGATCTGGTGGGGTATGGCAAAGAGCTGACCAGCGTGGCGGAATCGTTGCTGGCCGGAGGGCTGGGGGCCAGTGAAATAGGGCGCAGCGTAAGCTCGCTCAACGACCAGTTAATTCGCACCCTGCTTCGTTTGGGAGAGGAGCAGCTTGGCCCACCCCCAACCACCTATGCCTGGATTGTCTTTGGCTCGGAGGGCCGAATGGAGCAAGCCCTTCTGACCGATCAGGACAATGCCTTGATCTACGACGTGGGCTCCCCCGAGGCCGCTGCTTATTTTGAGCAACTGGCCCAGTTGGTGGTAGATGGGTTGATTCAAGCGGGTTTTCCCCCCTGCCCCGGAGGCTATATGGCTACCAACTGGTGCAAGCCTCTTGGGGAGTGGGAACAGCTATTCCGACGCTGGCTCGAGACCCCCAAGCCGCAGGAACTGCTGGAAGCCCAGATTTTCTTCGATTTCCGGGCCGTGCATGGCCAACTTTCGTTAGAACCCCTCGAGCGCATTCTGGCCTCGAGCGCAAATCAGGGCATTTTCCTAGCCCAGCTTGCCAAGGCCTCGCTTCAGTTCCGCCCACCCATCGGTTTTTTCCGCCAGATCAAAGAAGAGGACGGTGGCGTGGATATCAAGAAGGGAGGCATCGCTCCCATTGTGAGTCTGGCACGGGTATATGCCCTCGAGGCCCGCAGCCAGGCCAAAGCCACCGTAGAGCGCTTGCAAGCTGCCGCCCGCGAAAACAAACTGAGCCACGACGGAGCCGAAACTTTGATCGAGGCCTTTGGTTTCCTGATGCGGCTGCGTCTGCGCGAGCAACTCGCCAGCCTTGGTCGCAACGAAACGCCCAGCAACAAGGTGCTGCTCGAGAGCCTGTCACACCTCGAGCGCCGGCACCTCAAGGAGGCTTTCCTCCACGTACGTGAGATGCAGGAAGCCATGAGCAACCGCTTCCACACCGACCGATTGGGTTAAGCCGTCGAGGGTCAAGCATCGTAGGCAAACAACCCACTGCAAGCCATCCCTGTTTTTCCCCATCCCCCTGCTCCTTGCGACTTATGAACCTCTGGCCCTTCAACAAAAGCCCTGCCTGGGAGGAGGTGAGCTACTGGGCTTTGGACTTAGAGACCAGCGGGCTTGGCCCTTCCGACCAGATTCTTTCGGTAGGGATGGTTCCGATTCGGCAGGGGATGATCGAATATGGATCGCGCTATTACAGCCTGGTGCGCCCAACGCGACCCGAAGCGCTTTCGGTAGAGGGAATCAAGGCCCACCACATCCTGCCTAACGAGCTGGACAATGCACCCACGCTTGAGTCGGTGCTCGAGGAAATTGAGCAGCGCATCGCCAACCAGGTGCTGCTGTTGCACTACGGCTCGGTAGACTTGGGCTTTTTGCAGCGCGGCTTCAAGGCACTGGGGAAGCCTTGGGCTAAACCCGTGGTGGTGGACACGGTGGTCTTGCTGTCCAGGCTGGGCGAACGGCGGCGGCAGCTCGAGCCCCACGCGAAACCCTTTCCCACCGGCCTGGCAGCGGCCAGGGCCACCTTCGGGCTGCCCGGACACTTAGAGCACCATGCACTTTGGGACGCGCTAGCAACAGCCGAGCTCTTTCTGATTCTCCGCAACCAACTTAAAGCACGCAACCTGCGGCAACTCGTCTGAATAACCAGAAGGACGGCCCCCGGCAGGACACCTGTACCACTTGAGTACCAAAGTCTTGTCGCATAGAATACACTCGAGCAGTCGAAAGCTCACAAGGAGGCGCTATGAAAGGTCGCTTGGCTGTTGTGTTGACCGCATCGCTATTGGCAATGGGGTGGTCTTTTGCCCAAACCCCAGTGCGAGGGGGCATGCTACAAATAGGCGCGGACGCCTCGCCCTCGGGGCTCGATCCCCATGTGGCAACCGCCTTTGCCTCGTTTATCATCACAGGTCAAATCTATGAAGGGCTCACCGAGATTGATGAGCGTTTGCGCCCACGTCCAGCCCTGGCCGAGTCCTGGACGGTGAGCCAGGACGGCCTGGCCTACACTTTCAGGATTCGCTCCGGGGTCACTTTTCATGACGGAAAAGCACTCACTGCCAGCGATATTGCTTTCTCCATCAACCGCGTCCGCGAC
>JBBIUP010000160.1:0-5369 GCA_037440185.1 Meiothermus sp.
GGGCCAGTTCCAGGGCCTGCTGGCTGTACTCCAGCGACGATTGGTAGGAGTCCAGTCGGTAGTGGGTCAGGCCCAGGTTGTTGCGTACCACCGCTTCGCGCTGCTGGCTGCCCACCCGTATACAGATTTCCAGGCCCTTCTGGAAAAGCTCCTGGGCGCGGGTCAGCTCCCTTTGTTCCAGGTAGACCGCGCCCAGGTTGCCCAGGGCGGCTCCTTCGGCGTCGAGATTGCCCTGGCTCTGGGCCAGCCCCAGGCTTTGCAGGTATAGCTCGGCGGCCCCCTGGTAGTCGAAGAGCGAGAAATAGGTTCCGGCCAGCCCATTGATGGCGGTGATCTCCTGGTTTTTGTCCCCCAGGGTGTGGGCTAGTTCCAGGGCCTGGTTGTAGTGCTGAATGGCCGTGCGATACTCCCCCAGCATTCGGTGCACGTGGCCCATCACACCGAGCGCTCTGGCCTCGAGGCCCTGGTCAGGCTCCAGCGATAGTAAGGTGCTGAGGTTGGCGCGGGCCTCGAGATACTGTCCCAGCCGATACTGGCTTTCCCCCATCAGGCTCAGGGTGAGCAGCCGGAGTTTGGAAAGTCCATGTTCCTGGCACAATTGCGCGGCCTGGGTAGCCATGTCGAGGGCCTGGGCTGGGTTAATGCGCAACACCTCGCTGCCCAGATCTACCAGGGTCAACACCCGTTCGGCAACCGTGGGGGCTGCGGAGGAGGTTAGATGGGTCGCGGCGTGGTTCAAGAGCGTTCCTGGGAGTTAGTGCTGAAGGGTTTCTGAGGGCCAATACGTAGCGTCTTGGCCCCTAGCCTAGGGGGTGGCGAGCCCAATTCGAGTGATATCTGACACAACCAAGCGTTACCTGGTGGTTGTTTTTTGTTAATGAGCTGCATTGTATAAAAATCCTGAATAAATTTAGACCACTATGTTAAGGTCATGGGCAAAGCATGCTCAGGTTCAGGATGGTGTGGTCAGCACGGCTGGTTTTGCCTTTGTAGCTCAGGCTAAATTGAACTGAAAACCGCAGTTTTGCTGCTCAGGGTATGCCATCCTGCCTATATGGCACGATGGTTAATGCTAGGTTTCTTTGGCCTTTTGCTATTTTTGGGGTTGGCGGGTTGGGCAGCCTATTCTTTCTTGATTCGCCCGGCCCAAACGCTGGTCAACGACTTCCGCCAGATTATCGCGCTGGACAACAATGTGGAGCGGAAAACCGCCTATACGCCACCTGCCAATGAGCAGCTCAGCCCCGACCAGGTACAACGCTTTTTGCGGGTACAACGCAGCGTCAAGCAACAACTGGGAGAACGCTACCAGCGGGTAGAAACCCGACTTAACCAGTTGGCAAATCAGCAAGTGGGGCAGCTTGCGCTGGACTACCGCACTGCGCTGGATTTGTTCCGCGACTCAGGGTCGCTGATGCTGGATGCCAAGGGTATTCAGGTGCAGGCACTCAACCGTCAGGATTTCTCGCCGGAGGAGTATGCCTGGGTGCGTTCGCAGGTTTACGCTGCGCTGGGCTATGGGGTGCCCAACCTCAACCCGCAGGAAATCCTGCGCCAGATTGGGGTCGGCGACTTCAACCCGAGGGTGAACCTGGTCAAGCCCGAGGCCCCTGCGGCCAATATCCGGTTGGTGAAGCCTTTCCAGAGCGAGCTGGTGAGCTACTATCCTTTCACCTGGTTTGGGCTGTAGAGCGCTGGGGCTAAAGGCAACAAGCAGCCCGATAGTTTTGTGCGAAACAAACACTAAACCCGACTGGTGTTTTTTACAATGTATAAATGCCGGATCGCAAGCGCACGGTGGGGGCTGCGGAACAACTCGAGACCGAGCCGGCTCGGGGCCGCCTCGAGTTGTTGGGCGTCCCGACCTTGCACATCCAGAGCCGCCAATTGCGCCCAATTGAGCGCAAGACCGCGGGTATGTTGGCCTATCTGACCCTGGAAGGCCCGACCACCCGTTCCAAACTGGCGGGCTTGTTGTGGCCCGAATCCTCTGAATCCACCGCCCGCAACAACCTGGCCCAGGCCCTGCGGCGGCTGCGGCAGGGGGTGGGGGTGGAGTTGGTGGTGGGAAGCGATGCCCTTATGCTGCAAAATCTGCCCAGCGATCTGGCCCAGCTCGAGGTGGCCCATTTTGCGGGACGGCACCAGGAGTTGGCCGAAGCCAGTGGGGTGTTGCTGGAGGGCTGCGATTACGACGACTGCCCCGATTTCGACGACTGGCTTTTGGTGCAGCGGGAGAAACTGGCCGAGCTGCGACGGATGTCACTGGCAGCCCTGGCCGACGAATTCGAGCAGGCTGGGCAGTACCGCGAGGCCATCATCCAGGCCGAGCGTTTGTTGGAAGCCGATGCACTTTCCGAGAGCGCCCACCGCCGGGTGATGCGGCTGTGGTATTTGCTGGGCGACCGAAGTGCGGCACTGGCGGCCTTTGAACGCTGCGCGGCAGTGCTCAAGCGGGAGATGGGGGTGCAGCCGCTGCCCGAGACTCTGGGGCTGCTCCGCTTGATCGAGCGTGGGGAACAAGTCACCCCCAATGGCCCCCTGCCCCGTGTGGAAATCCCTCTCTCGGTATTGCGCCCGCCCAGGCTTTTTGGACGTGAGGCCGAATGGGCCCAGATGGAACGAGCCTGGACTCAGGGGCAGGCTCTCTTAGTGGCGGGCCTACCGGGGGTAGGCAAAAGCCGACTGGTGCAAGATTTTCTTGGTAGCAAAGGCCCTTTTTCTGTCTTTGAAGGTCGTCCGGGCGATACCGGTATTCCCTACGCCACCCATAGCCGTACCTGCCGTCAAGTGCTGGGGTACTTTCCTGGCCTGGCCCTGCCAGAATGGGTACAGCACGAGCTGGCTCGTATCCTGCCCGAACTTGGGCCAGCCCCGCCCCCCATTGGATCGCAGGCCGAGAAGCTGCGGTTTTTCCAGGCCAACGCCGAGTTGGTGCGGTTGGCGGCAGCCCAGGGCATGGGGCTGGTGATCCTGGATGATCTGCAGTTTGTAGACGCGGCCAGCCTCGAGCTGCTGCATTTTGTGTTTAGCCCTTACTGGGGACGTGTGGGTTCGGTGCGCACCATCCTGTCCTTTCGCGCCGGTGAGCTTTTGGCTGGGATGGAGGAGTTGTTGAGCCAGGCGGTACAGAGTGGCCTGGCGGTGCGGATTGAGGTGCAGCCGTTGGATGTTGCCGCTGTGCGGGGCATGTTGGAGAGCCTGGAGTTGCCGGGGCTACAGGATAGCACCCCGGAACTGGCCCAGGCCTTTTGCCGCCATACTGGCGGCAACCCCTTCTTCTTGCTCGAGACCCTGCGCAGCCTGTGGGAATCGGGTAGCCTCAGCCAGCCAAAACCAGGGCACCTGCCGACCTCGCAGCAAAAACCGGTTCGTTTGCCGATCTCGAGCAAAATCTCCACCCTGATTCAGCAACGTCTCGAGCGGCTCTCCCTGGGTGCCCAACGACTGATTCGCACGGCAGCGGTGGCCGGGGTGGATTTTTCGCCCGAGCTGGCGGCCCACGCGCTCGAGACCACCCCACTGGAGTTGCTGGAGCCCTGGGCCGAACTCGAGGCCGCCCAACTGTTGCGCGGCAATGCCTTTATCCACGACCTGCTCTACGAGGCCACCCTGAGCGGTGTTCCGGTCAGCATCAAAACCTATCTGCACCAACAAATCGCACTGTACCTGGAAAGCAAGCAGGCCGATCCAGCCCGCATCGCCAGCCACTGGCTCGAGGGCGAGCCTGGTCGGGCCATTCCTTTTCTAACCCAGGCCGCCAAGCGGGCTGAGGATGCTTATCAACTGGTCGAGGCCGCCCACTTCTATCAGCGTGCCGTTGAACTGGCTGAACATCAGCGGGAAAGCGAACAGGTTTTTGCTTTGCTGGAAGCCCTTAGCGAGGTCATGAGCCGCTTCGATACCGGCTCGCAGCACGCAGCTTTGATCCAGCGGATGCTGGCCCTGGCCCATACCCCAGAAGAGCAAGGTCGGGCCTGGTTACGCGAGGCCATTCGCCTGGGGGAGCACGCCTACGGAGCCGATGCCGAGCAGGCCGCGCGCAAGGGTTTGCAACACATCCAGGATGTGGACCGACCCGAGTTGCGCATCCGGCTTCTGGATGCCTTGGCGCAGTCACTTTTTGTGCAGCGCAAAGCCACCGATTTGATCGCTGCCTTGCAACAACTTCGCGATATTCATCTGGCGCGGGGCGACGAGTTACAGGCCGCCATCTGTACCTCACGTCTGGGTATTGCCTTCGACCAGCTCGAGCGCCACCGCGAGGCCCTGGGCTACTACCAGCAGGCCGAACCTGTCCTGGAGCGCTCTACCAACCGCATCATGCGGTTGGGTTTTCACCACAACCGGGCGGTCTGCCTGGCAGCGTTGGGCTATAGCCAGGCAGCCCTGGAGGCCCAGCTACAAGTGCAGCGGTTGCTCGAGGGCATGCAAGGGGTGGTGGGCCGGGAGTTGCACCACCTCAACAACCTGGCCCTGCGCTACTACGACCTGGAGCGCTACGCCGAAGCCCAGCAAGCCCTGGAGCGGGCCCTCGAAATTGTGCCCGAAGAGTGGGGCTGGACGCGGGCTTTTAGCGAGTATCAGATGGCCCGTCTGCACTATATTTGGGGCAATCTGGTTGAGGCTCACAGCCTATTGGAAAGGGCGGTAGCGGTTCCTGATTTACCTATTCAAGAGGACTTAAGATATCGGATATTCGAAATTTGGATTACCCGTGAACAAGGACAACCTGTGGGTCAGAAGATTGAGTATGTGGAAGAGAGATCAAAAAACCTCGGTCGCCAAGCATATGGACAGTTCCAAATGATTAAGGCAAAGCTGTCAGCCCCGGAGAAATCAATAGAGTTAGCAAGAGAAACCCTACAGATGGCTCAAGAGATGGACTTTGCTGGTTTAGCAATGTACGCACGAGTTATCTATGCCAGGGGTGCTCTAGAACTTGGAGATATAAAGTCGGCGGTGCAGCAGATGTTGGCTGTGCTCGAGGTAATGAAACAGCATCGTTCTGAAAACGTAACCCAAAACGAAATATGGTTTACTGCATACAAAGCCTTAAAATTTGAGGATCCAAGAAAATCGAAAGAGTTCTTGGAGAGGGCAAAATCGCAAACCCTGCTCGTCGCGACGAGCAGGGTTCCACCTGACTTCAAGAAGGGATACCTTTCTAGGCCTTTACAGCAAGAAATACTCCAAGAGGCCCAAAGATGATCAGTCGCTGCCAGAGCAGATATGCTCAGCCACGATTATTCCAAACGTGATCTCCACTATCTTTATCTGCGATGATTTGACCAGATGAAGTGTTCGGCCCGAAGCAAGGTTCGCGGAAGCGAATATACCAAGTGATACCATGCATAAAAACAGCCTAA
>JBBIUP010000161.1:0-5369 GCA_037440185.1 Meiothermus sp.
GGCAGCTTGTAACACCACCCCCAAAACCGTTCCCAGCAAGGCAAAAAGCAGGGGGGTGAGCCAGCGACGCTCGCCTTCGTGGGCGATGGCGCGGGTATGGAGGCTGATGGCAATCTGGGTGAGGGACTCGAGTTCTTCGGGGGTCAGGGGGCGGCGGGTGAGGTCTTTGTAGGCTTCGCTTTCGGGGCCAATCTGGCTTAGCTCCTCGAAAGAGAGTTCGCGCTGCCGCACGACACTATAAGTTCGGTCGAAGCCATGTCGCAGCCTTAGGGAAGCCCAGCCCTCCTCCTCGTTGCTGACACGGAAGAACTCCGGATGCTCATCGAAGACCTGCCGCCAGGAGGTGCTACTCCGGGGGGCATCCAGACGATCTACCCAGTCCTCGGCAGGGCGGCTGGAATAGGGGTAGCGGCCCATCACGGTAAGGGCTGCTATCACATCAGACAGTCGCCAGTCCTTTAGGTAGGGGGAGCGGCGGGCCATGTCTACCTTCGTTCGCAGCTCGAGCCTGTCCAGCGGCCCCCCCTGACCTGACACTCCCGCCGCAGGTTTTCCTCCGGCGCACGCAAGACCACCAGCACCAGCCCAGCCGGATAGCCGCCCGAACCAGCCCCCAGCCCGAGCTCGAGGCGGGTCAGAGTAAAAAACTCTCGGGAGGCCGGAACCTGGGTGCTGACATAACCCTCGCCATCCCAGGCATAGATTGCGCTTCGAATGATGCGGCTGCCGGGCCGATAGGGTGGATTGACCCGCAACTCAATCTCGACAGGCCTGAGGAAGTTGGTAGCACTCGAGGAGAGCCGGTAAATCCCCACCACCTCACGCTCGAGTAGGGTCTGGATAAAAAACACTTCGTCCTGGGGAGGGGAGGTAGGAACCGCCTGAAGGCGCTCGAGACGGAAGCGAACCGACGAAACCAGGGCCCCCGAGGGCACCACCACTTGAATGCCGGGCAGTTGTAAAGCCCCACCCTGTGGGCCAATGCGCTGCTCAATTACTCGAGGGTTTTGCCCAAACCCCAACGATGTCATCAAACCCAGCAACAGTACCAGCCGAATCATAGCTTCATCCTTTTCCCTAATCCAGATTAACGCACAACAATCTGAGAAAACCCAGACCCGACCACAGAGGTCAAAGCAAAAACCCAAGCGGTGGGCATTCGGCGGCCCTGGCTATTCACCCACCAGTTTCTTGGCCTCGGCCAGCACCGCTTTTACGATCTTCTCGTCCTGAGCCTCGCAGTAGATGCGTAGTGCCGGCTCGGTTCCGGAGGCTCGAAAGAGCAGCCAGCCCGTTTCGCCGAAAAGCCACTTGATGCCGTCCAGGTTATCGGTGCCGCTCACACGTTGACCCGCAATAGTCTGGGGGTTTTGTACCTTGGCCATAGTAGCCTGGATGCGCTCCATCGAGGGCAGATGCAGATCCATGCGGTCGTAGGCGTGCTTGAAACCCACCTCGGCCTCGATTTCGGCAAACTGTTGTCCCAGGCTCTTGCCGCTCTGGATCACCGACTCCAGCAGTAGCAAAGCGTTTAGCAGCCCATCGCGTTCGGGGATGTGCCCGGCCACACCGATACCGCCCGACTCTTCACCCCCAATCAAGACTCCTCCCTTCAGCATCTCATCAGTGATGTACTTGAAGCCGATGGGCGTCACCACCAACTCCAGTCCCAGCTTGTGGGCTAGCTGGTCCACAATTTTAGAAGTCGAAAAGGTCTTGACCACCCGTCCGGTGAGCCCTTTACGGTGCAGGTGTTTGAGCAACACCGCAAAGATTTGATGGCTATTGAAGTTACTTCCACCAGCCAGCACTGCTCCAATGCGGTCAGCATCGCCATCGTTGATGACTGCAAAGGTGGGGTCTTCCTCCGCTTTGAGCACGGTCATGATAGTGAACTGATTCTGGGGAATTGGCTCGGGATGCACCCCATAAAACATGGGATCGGGGACGGCATGCAATTCGCGCAACTCTAGCCTTAACCCGGCGTGTTTGACGAAGCCTGTTAACCAACCTGCCCCGGCCCCACCCAGGCTATCGTGGTACATCACCCCCTCGTAGGCCCGGAGGGCGTCCTGATCCAACTGGGTGGTAAGGAAATCATAGTAGGCCTTGCGCACGTCGAAGCTGTGAATGGTCCCTTCACCCGATTTGGGTTTTGCGCCAAGCCCTTGCTCTACTTCCGCAATCATGGCAGGGGTAGCAGCACCCGCGAACCTGCCCTTGATCTTGAAACCCAGATACTCTGCAGGGTTGTGGCTCGCGGTTATCATCACCCCACCATCGGCCTGCAAATGTTTCACCGCAAAGGACAGCACAGGCGTGGGGAGATACGACTTCGAAAGGTAGACTTCCAGGCCATTGGCTGCCAACACTTCGGCGGCTCTCTGGGCAAACTTACCGGCCAAGAAGCGGGTATCGTAGCCCACCACCACTTTTTTGCCTTGTTGAAGGAGCAGATATTCCGCGTATGCCTGGGCTACGCTCGCTACGTTGTCGAAGGTAAATTGGTCGCCAATAATGGCTCGCCAGCCGTCAGTGCCAAACTGAATGCCTGCTTTGGGCTGGATTTTGTCACTGGCTATTTTATTGGCCATATCCATACCTGCAACACTATACAGGGCGGCAGGGCACCGCAGGTACGAGGTTGCTTTGGAGCGTTTGGCTGGGTGCTGTGGTTAATCCTCGTCGTTGACCAGACCATTGCTATCCGGCTCACCCCCGATCACGGAGGCGGTGATAGACTTCAAAAGCTTTATGTCCGACCTCCTCACTTCCCTCAACCCCTCCCAACAGGAGGCCGTCAAGCACTTCGAAGGCCCGGCGCTGGTGGTGGCAGGCGCAGGCTCGGGCAAGACCCGCACAGTGGTGCATCGCATCGCGTATTTGCTGCGTGAACGGCGGATTTATCCTGCCGAAATATTGGCCGTGACCTTTACCAACAAAGCAGCAGGTGAGATGAAAGAGCGGCTGGAAAAGATGGTCGGGCGCTCGGCCAAAGATCTTTGGGTATCTACCTTTCACTCGGCCTCCGTGCGGATTTTGCGTACTTACGGCGAATATGTGGGCCTCAAGCCGGGTTTCGTGATCTACGATGACGATGACCAGAACGCGCTTTTGAAGGAGATTTTGAAAGAGCTCGAGATCGAAGCCAAACCCGGCCCTTTCCGGGCCATGATTGACCGGATCAAGAACCGGGGCGATGGATTGGTAGAGTTCATGCGCGAAGCGCCCGACTTTATCGGAGGGGTACCTAAAGACCTGGCAGCCGAGGTGTATCGCAAATATCAGAGTGGGCTGCGGATGCAAGGGGCAGTGGACTTCAACGACCTACTGCTCCTCACCATCGAGTTGTTTGAACAGCAATCCGAGGTGTTACACAAGGTGCGGCAGCGAGCCCGTTTTATTCATGTAGATGAGTATCAGGACACCAACCCGGTGCAGTATGAACTGACCCGCCTGTTAGCAGGCGACAGGCCCAACCTGATGGTAGTGGGCGACCCCGACCAGAGCATCTATGGCTTCCGCAATGCCGACATCAACAATATCCTTGACTTCAGCAAAGACTACCCTGGGGCCCGGATCATCCGCCTCGAGGAAAACTACCGCTCCAGCCATGCAATTCTCGAGGTAGCCAACGCAGTGATCGAAAAAAACGCCCTGCGGCTGGAAAAAGTCTTGCGCTCTACCAAGCCTGGGGGAGACCCAGTACGGCTGTACCGTGCCCCCAATGCCCGCGAGGAGGCTGCATTTGTGGCGCGGGAAATTATCAAACTCGGGAACCCCAAAAATATCGCCGTACTCTACCGCACCAACGCCCAGTCACGCTTGCTGGAAGAACACCTGCGCCGAGCCAATGTACCCGTGCGGCTGGTGGGAGCAGTGGGTTTTTTTGAACGCCGGGAGATCAAGGATCTGCTGGCTTACGGGCGGGTAGCCATCAACCCGGCCGATTCGATTAACCTGCGCCGGATTGTCAATACCCCTCCACGGGGCATTGGGGCTACCACAGTGGCCAGGTTGGTCGAACACGCGCAGAAGGTGGGCGGTACCGTCTTCGACGCTTTTCGCGCTGCTGAACATGTGATTAGCAGGCCCCAGCAAGTGCAGGTTTTTATCAAACTGCTCGAAGAGTTGATGGAGGCTGCTTTCGAGACCGGCCCAGCAGCGTTTTTTGAACGAGTGCTAGACGAAACGGGCTTCCGCCATGCACTCAAACAAGAGCAGGATGGCGAAGACCGTTTGCAAAACGTAGAAGAACTCCTGCGGGCAGCGCACGATTGGGAAGAAGAAGAAGGCGGCTCCCTCTCCGACTTCCTGGACTCGGTAGCCCTGACCGCTAAGGCCGAAGAACCCGTTAAGGGTCGTAAGGCCCCCGGCGATGCCGGTACTCAGCAGGACGAAGTACCGGAGGAAGCCGTGACGCTGATGACCCTGCACAATGCCAAAGGCTTGGAGTTTCCTACGGTGTTTCTGGTAGGTCTGGAAGAAAACCTGCTGCCCCACCGCAACAGCCTGAACCGCCTGGAAGACTTAGAAGAAGAACGCCGCCTGTTCTACGTGGGTATCACCCGTGCCCAAGATAGCCTTTATCTTTCTTATGCAGAAGAACGCGAAACCTATGGCAAGCGCGAATACACCCGTCCGAGCCGCTTCCTGGAAGATATTCCCGAAGATCTGCTCAAGGAAGTAGGCGCTTTTGGGGACAGTGCTGTGCCGGTGTTGTCCTATAGCCGTCCCGAATCCAAACCCCGAACTCAACTGTCTGCGTTTAAAGGGGGCGAAAAGGTCAAACACCCCAAATTTGGTAGCGGCACAGTGGTGGCTGCCATGGGTGGGGAGGTTACGGTGATGTTCCCTGGCCTGGGCCTGAAAAAACTGGCGGTGAAATTTGCCGGACTGGAACGACTAGATTGATTAAGCCTGACTAAGTGACCCTTTAGATTCCCCTCGCACAAACCGCATTTAGCCGAGTAGGGTGAGGGTATGAAAAGGTATATTGGGCGCCTGGCAGCAGTATTTGTTTTGGTGTTCAGCATGGCCTCTGCCAGCGGGGCCGATATTGGCTTTTCGGTACGAAATGGACCCAATGGCAATTTCATGGGGCATCTGGGTCTGTATCTGGATGGCTTCCCCATTGATTTTCGCTCCCATCTGGTGATCGGTTCTCCCGGCGGCCTGTACTGGAGCGGCGAGGTGGTGTATCCGCTGCCCATTTTCTTGCTGGTGCGCCCCTACCTGGCTGGAGGGTTGGCGGTAGGCATCACCGGCTACACCGCTCAGAACGAGCTACGCTTGCGCTTTGGAGAGCGGTTTTATGCCATTTTCTCGGTGGGCCTTCAGTTTCCCGACCGAGGTTATCGTCCTTACAT
>JBBIUP010000162.1:0-2212 GCA_037440185.1 Meiothermus sp.
CCTCCAGGCCTACCTCGCCGAAACCATCCGCCTCTGTGCCCAGCCCAGCGTCTCGGCCAGGGGCCAGGGCATGGTTGAATGTGCGAACCTGGTGGAGCAAATCCTGCAAAACCACGGTTTCCAGACCTGGAAACTCGAGGGCTATGGCAATCCAGTGATCGTGGGCCGAGCCGCCGGAAAATCGGGGCGCACGCTGCTGTTCTACAACCACTATGACGTACAGCCACCGGAGCCGCTAGAGCTTTGGGACTCGCCCCCTTTCCAGCCCGAAATCCGTGAGGGGGTTCTCTACGCTCGAGGGGCCAAGGACGACAAAGGGGAGTTCATGGCCCGCCTAGCTGCCGTAGATGCAGCGCGGGTTGCTAATGGGGGCGAACTGCCATGTGGAGTGCTCTTCGTGGTAGAGGGCAACGAGGAGGTTGGTAGCCCTGGCATCGCAAAATTTGTGCAGGATCATCTGGGCTTGCTGAAATGCGACGGTGCTATCTGGGAAGAGGGGGGCATAGATTTCGAGGAGCGGCCTGGCAGTTCGCTGGGTCGTCGGGGTATTCTGGCGATAGAGTTGGAAATCCAAACCCTCTCCCGCGATGCCCACTCCGGCAGTGCGCACATCTTGCCCAGTGCAGCCTGGCGGCTGGTGCGGGTGCTGGCCTCGCTCAAGGACGAAAACGAGCGTATCCTGATTCCAGGCTTTTACGATCATGTAAAGCCTATTTCCGAACTCGATCTGGAACTGTTCCGCCGCCTGCCTGACAGTGAGCAGTATCTGCGCGAGACCTTCGAGGTGCGGGGTTTTGTGAATGGGCTTACCGGCTACGAACTGAAGAAGGCCGTCTTCAACCCTACCTGCAACATCCAGGGCATTACCACCGGCTACCAGGGCGAGGGCAACAAGACCGTGATTCCGGCCAGGGCCTCGGTTAAGCTCGACTTCCGCCTGGTGCCCGACCAAGACCCCACCGACATCCTCAAAAAGCTCCGCGCCCACCTAGACGCTGAAGGTTTTACCGATGTGCGCATCACCTACACCGACTACATGTTCCCCGCCAAGTCGGAGGCCGACCATCCCCTGGTGCGGCTGGCAGCCAGGGCCGCAGAAGAGGTCTACCAAAAACCCTACCAACTCATTCCCATGACCGGCGGCAGTTCGCCAGTGTATGCCTTTGCCGGGCCGCTGGGCATCCCGGTAATTGATGCGGGCGTGGGCTTCGGCATCTCCAACCGCACCCACTCGCCCAACGAGAACGTGCGCATCCAGGACTTCCACAACGCCGCTCGGCATATCGCCCGGATTCTGGATGGTTTTGCAGACATCTGGAACTAGGGCCGCGTAAAATGGGCCTGTGATCCATACCCTCGACCTTCACGACCGTGCCCCCAGGGTCATCGCTTCGTTCCTGCTGGAAACCAGCCAGGGGCCGGTGCTTTTCGAAACGGGGCCAGAGGCGCGCTTCTCGGTGCTGCTGGATGGCCTCAATTCGCTGGGCTACGCCGCCTCCGACATCAAACACGTTTTCGTGACCCATATCCACCTCGACCATGCGGGTGCAGCCTGGCGCTTTGCTGAGTTGGGCTCTACCATCTACGTCCACCCCAAGGGTGCCCCACACCTGGTAGACCCCAGCAAGCTCTGGGCTTCGGCCACCCGCATCTATGGCGACAAGATGGAAGAACTCTGGGGCCAGATGGGCTATGTGCCAGAGGCTCAGGTAGAAATCTTGCAGGATGGCGATACAGTGAAGATGGGTGAGACAGTGGTGCAGGCTCTCGAGACCCCCGGCCATGCCAACCACCACCACGCTTTTTTGATTGGCGATGCTCTGATTGGAGGCGATGTGACCGGAGTGAAGATTGGGCGTGGCCCGGTGTTGCCGCCCTGTCCACCGCCGGAAATTCACATCGAAGTCTGGCGCGAATCCATCGCCAAGGTACGGGCCTTGAGGCTGGGCAAGATTTACCTAACCCATTTTGGCGAGACCGAGAACGTAGGGCCGCACCTGGATGCGCTGGAAGCTAAACTTGTGGAGTGGGCCGACTGGATGAAAGCTCGGCTCAAAGCCGGCCTGCCCCGTGAGCAGATGGTTCTCGAGTTCGAGGCCTATGTGGCCGCTACCCTGCGAGCTGCTGGGCTTTCCGAAGAAGAAGTGCAGGAATACGAGTTTGCCGACCCCTCCTGGATGAGTGTGGATGGGCTGGTGCGCTACTGGAACAA
>JBBIUP010000162.1:2312-5361 GCA_037440185.1 Meiothermus sp.
TTACCCGCGAGGCCGTGCGGGGCTATCTGCTGGGTGCGCCCTATGAGCTACTGCTGGGGCGCAAGACCTATGAAATTTTCGCCCCATACTGGCCTCACATGCCCCAGGAAAACCCCATCGCGGCCCGGTTCAATCCTACGGCCAAGTATGTGCTCTCGAGCCGCGATTTAACCCCAAAGTGGAACAACAGCCACCGCTTGCCCAGCCTGGATGCGGTTCGGGAACTCAAGGCCACCGAAGGCCCCGACCTGCTTGTGCAGGGAAGCTCGACGCTGTATCCCCAACTGCTGAATGTGGGCCTTTTGGATCGGCTAATTGTTCAGACCTATCCGGTGGTGCTAGGCCAGGGCAAGCGGCTCTTTGGCGAGGGTATCCTGCCCTTTAGCCTGAGGCTTTTGCACAGCGTGGTTTCAACCACCGGTGTGGTGATTGCCACATATGAGCCACACGGGTCGGTGCCAAGCAACTCGACGGTTTCATAAGTGCCGAGGGGATAAGGGTTGTGGGGCTCGAGGGCTGAACCCGCGATGGCTCCTGAGCCATGCACAGGCTGGGTAAATGGTATGTTGGTCGCGAGGCCATGACTACTATTGCGACCGACCTCGAGGGCACCCTCACCACCGGCGAGACCTGGAAGGGCATGGCAGCCTGGATGCAAGCGCACGGGCGGGTAGCACAGTACCAGATGTTTTTCTATCGTCACCTGCCGGGCGCAATAGCGGCCCGGCTGGGCTTCGGCGACCGGCGGGTTTTTCAGGATCGCTTTATGGAAGGAGCGGCGGGCTTGCTGGCGGGGCTGGGGCAGACCGAACTCGAGGCCGTGGGAACCTGGGTCGTCACCAACGAACTCTGGCCCAAGCGCCGACAGGATGTAATAGAGGAGATGACCTCGGCACTGGGCCAGGGCCAGCGGGTGGTGCTGTGCTCGGCGACCTTCCAGCCCATCCTCGAGGCCTTCGCCTGCAAGTTGGGTGAGGGCGTGGTCGCTCTCGGAACGCCACTGGAGATGGTGAATGGTGTCTTTAGCGGGCGCGTTGTAGGGCCGGTTCGCTCGGGTCAATTCAAGGCCGATCAGTTGCAGCAGTTTTTGGGTGTACAGACGCTACATGCGGCCTATGGAGATACCCTGCCCGACCAGCCCATGCTCGAGCTGGCCCAAAACCCGGTTGCGGTGTATCCCGATGCCAAGTTGCGCCAACTGGCGGTAGCTAGAAATTGGAGGGTTATTGGATGAGCTATTTCCCTTTAGGGCGTCCCGCCCGAATTGCGGTCATGGCTTCGGGTCGGGGGAGCAACCTGGAGGCCTTGCTCGAGGCTTTCCCGCACGACAACCCACTGGGGCACATTGTCTTGGTCATCTCCGATAAGCGGGAGGCCCTGGCTCTGCAAAAAGCTGTGCAGGCCGAAGTGGAGGCCGAATACGTGCCCTGGCCCAAGAGCCGCGACCAGGGGGTCGCTTACAAAACTGGACGGGAGCAGTTCGAGCAAGTTGCAGGCCAACTCCTCCACGACCACCGCATAGACCTGATTCTGCTGGCGGGTTTTATGCGCGTGCTATCGCCGGAGTTTGTGGGGGCCTGGCAAGGACGTATCCTCAATATTCATCCCTCGTTGCTGCCGCAGTTTCCGGGCCTGCATGCCCAGCGCCAGGCTTTGGAAGCCGGGGTGGGCGAGTCGGGTTGCACGGTGCATTTTGTGGATGCAGGGGTGGACAGCGGCCCCATCGTTTTACAGCGCAGGGTGCCGGTTTTACCGGACGATACCGAAGAAACCTTATCGGCCCGTATCCTGGAACAAGAGCACCTGGCCTACCCCGAGGCGGTGCAGAAGGTGTTGCAGGCGATGTGAAGAAGCCAAGAGCAGCGGGCAGCGAGTATAGTGCTGATGGCTCTCTTACGCCTGTTGGTCGGATTGTATCCGTGTCTTCCAATCAGGCCGAAAGCCATGGACATAACCGAAATCGGGATAAATAGAGCGGTATCTTCTGGGGTGCCGATGCCCTGACCTCTATGCCCTGTTCCCCGACCCCTGTTATTCTTAGCTCCGTGAAAGTATTGGTGGTGGGTTCGGGTGGGCGTGAGCACGCTATTTGTTGGAAGGTGGCGCAGTCGCCTCTGGTAACGGGGCTGTATGCCGCGCCAGGCAACCCTGGCATGGCCGAGATTGCCGAGTGCATTCCCTGGGAGGGCAATGTCTGGCAACTGGCCGAATGGGCCGAGGGAGAGGGCATCGAGTTAACCCTGGTAGGGCCGGAAGCCCCCCTGGTGGAGGGTATTGCCGATGCTTTTCAGGCCAGGGGACTCCAGATTTTCGGGCCGGTGCAAAAAGCAGCCATGATTGAGGGTTCCAAGGTCTTTGCCAAGGGGCTGATGGAACGCTTTGGGATTCCCACCGCCAAGCACAAGAGCTTTAGCGATGTGCTGGATGCGCTTTCCTATTTAGAAGTTACTGGTGCACCAATTGTGGTGAAGGATTCGGGACTGGCAGCGGGCAAGGGGGTGACGGTGGCGGCCACTTTGCATCAAGCCAAGCAGGCAGCGGCCAACATCCTTTCGGGGCCGGAGCAGGCCGAGATCGTGATTGAGGAGTTTTTGAGCGGCCCCGAAGTGACGGTGCTGGCGGTTACCGATGGAGTGACCATCCGATCCCTATTGCCCTCTCAAGACCACAAACACCTGCTGGACGGCGACACCGGCCCCATGACCGGTGGGATGGGCGCGGTATGCCCCTACCCGCTGGCGCCAGGGGTGCTTACCGAAATTGAGGAGCGGGTGCTCCAGCCGCTGGTGGATGGGCTGCGGGCCGAGGGTATCCTCTACAAGGGTGTCATCTATGCCGGGCTGATGCTCACCGACGATGGGCCGAAGGTTCTGGAGTTCAACGCGCGTTTTGGCGACCCCGAGTGTCAGGCCATTCTTCCGTTGCTCGAGACCGATCTGGTCGAGTTGGCGCTGGCAGTGGTGGAAGGCCGTCTGCACGAACTGGAAATCAGATGGCGTGCCCTGGCTTCGGCCTGTGTGGTAATGGCCGCGCCGGGCTACCCCAACGA
>JBBIUP010000163.1:0-5320 GCA_037440185.1 Meiothermus sp.
GCACCCCCTTTGGCGAGATAGACCTCTGGATGCAGGATGGCCCCACCTTTGTGGCGGTCGAGGTCAAGCAGCGTCGCAACGAGGCTTTTGGCACCCCCCTCGAGGCCCTCACGCCCACCAAATACCAGCGCATCTATCGTTCGGTGATCTATCTGCTGGGCCGCGATGATGTGTCGGTGCGACTCGAAGCGGTTCTGGTCTATGGAACCCCTCGGCAGTTTCGCCTCGAGCACCTTCGCTTGGATTAAGGCCAGGCTCCGCAGCCCAACCCCTGGGCAAACCCACAGTCAGGGGTTACTTTTGGGCGTAATCTGGACTGGATGTACAAGAACCTGCAAGCCTTCATCCGCGAACTCGAGCGCCGCAAGGAGCTGATCCGAATCCAAGAGCCGGTCTCCTGCGAACTGGAAATCACCGAGATCGCCGACCGTCTGGTCAAGTCGGGGGGCCCGGCCCTGCTGTTTGAAAAGGTAGAAGGGCGCGACTTCCCGGTCTTCATCGGCGGCTATGGCACCGCCGAGCGCACCGCCTTGGCCATGGGCGTGAAAAGCCTGGACGACCTGGCGGTGCGGGTGGCCAACCTGATGAGCCTCAACCCCGGTAAGGGCGGCCTCAAGGCGGCTTTCGCCATGCTGCCCAAGCTGCGCGAGCTAAAGGGCTTCTTCCCCAAGAAAGTGCGCGGCGGCCCGGTGCAGGAGGTGGTCTGGCGCGGCGACCAGGTGGATCTCTCCAAAATTCCTATCCTCAAGTGCTGGCCCCTGGACGGTGGCCCCTACCTCACGCTGCCGTTGGTTATTACAAAAGACCCCTCAGCGCCCCCCGGTGGCGCAGGCGAGCTCAACCTGGGCATGTACCGGATGCAGGTGCTGGACAAGCGATCCACCGCCATGCACTGGCAGCTCCACAAGGTGGGGCGCAGGCACTACGACAAAGCCAAAAAGCTGGGCCAGCGCCTGGAAGTTGCCGTGGCCCTGGGCGGTGACCCCATCCTGACCTACGCCGCCACCGCGCCGGTACCGCCCATCCCGGGCGTCAATGAGTTCAATCTGGCCGGGTTTTTGCGGGGGCAGCCGGTCGAGCTCACCCGCGGGATTACTGTAGACCTGCCGGTGCCCGCCGAGGCCGAGTTTGTGCTCGAGGGCTATGTAGACCCCGCCGAAGACCTGATCCTGGAAGGGCCTTTTGGCGACCATACCGGCTTTTACACCCTGGAAGACCTCTACCCCCGCTTCCACATCACCGCCATCACCCACCGCAAAAACGCGGTTTACCCCGCTACCATCGTGGGCCGCCCGCCCATGGAGGACGCCTACCTGATCGAGGCCTCCGAGCGGCTCTTCCTGCCCGCCGCGCAGCTCATCCTGCCAGAGATCCACGACTACCACATGCCCCCCGCCGGGGTGGCCCACAACTGGGTTAACGTGAGCATCGAGAAGCGTTACCCCGGCCAGGCCTACAAAGTGGCCAACGGCCTGTTTGGGCTGGGCCAGATGATGTTTGCCAAGGTGATTGTGGTACTGGACGCTGGTGCACCCCTCAAGGGCCCCCAGGCGCTGCAAACAGCCCTCCAGCACGCCGTGCCGGGGCGCGACACCCTGATCTCGCGCGGCCCCATTGATGTGCTGGATCATTCCTCTCGGGCCATGGGCTACGGCGGCAAACTGATCGTTGACGGTACGACCAAGCTCGAGGAAGAAGGTGGCCCTCTCCCCTTTACCCCCAAGTCCCACCCCAGCCTGCCGGGCATTCCAGGAGTGCGGCAGAAGCAACTGCCGGGCATCTGGATGGTCACCTTGGAGAAAACCCACCCCCACCAGGCCAAAGAAATCGCCGAGCGCCTGCTGGTAGCCCCCCACAGCGCGGGCATCCGCCTGATGCTCCTGACCGACAGCGACACCCGTCTGGAGTTCGACGAGGTGATGTGGGCAGTGCTCAATAACATTGACCCCGAACGCGATGCCTGGGTGATGCAAGGGGTGGAGGGCCCCTTGCTGGTGCTGGATGGCACCCGCAAGCTGGCCGAGGAAGGCTTTACCCGCCGCTGGCCGCCCAAGATCGCGATGTCGCCCGAAGTGATCAAGCGGGTAGACGAGCGCTGGCACCGTCTGGGATTGCCGCCCATGCCCCCTAAAGACACCACCGTTGTCACCAAGTTCTGAGAGCGGGTCGCCGCGTCTCCCAGTCCATCGAGATAGCAAACCGCACCACCGTGGCATTTGTGCAGTAACGCTTGATTCCAAGGCTTGTGGCGTTTTTTCTGAAAACGGTTCTATGACAGACCCTTGAGGGTTCGAATTGGGCCGCGTCAAATGACCCGGCTTCCCGCCAACCAGACGCTACCCTCGTCGTATGAAGACCTTCTTCCTTAGCCTGCTGCTCCTTTTGGGCGCTCCGGCCCTGGCCCAGACCCTGGTTGAGGTAACCACCGTAGCTGCCATTGCCTCTACCCTCGACGCCAATGTACGCTTCCCTTCTGGTTCCTTTCGCGCCGGACGTGGCAGCGATGGGATCGTGGCCCGGATTCCCGATGGAGGTCGGTTTAATCTGGAAGTCTACGCCGCCCGTGGATTGGCTGCTCGCCTACAAGCCGGTTTTGTACAACAGATTCTGACCAGCTTTGCGGTGGCGGGTTACTTTGTGGAGAATCAACGGGAAACCCAGGCTGCGGGCGAAATTCGCACCCGCTACGATCTCAAGGACAGCGCGGGTAAGGCTGCCATTCTGTTTGTGGTGCGCAAGGGCGACGAGCTGGTGTACGCCTTTGGGGTAGCCAGGTAAGCACTCTGCACCAGCGAAGGTCAAAAGCAACCCCCCAGCGTTGTCCAGCTCTCATTAATTTCTGTACGACGTACCCTTTAGAGCAGTTCCCGCGAATGTCCCATACGGCGGTTTTTTGCCGTGAGGGACAAAACACTCCGCCCTCCGGCGGAGTGTTTGCGGGAACTGCGATATTGCGCCCCCCTGCTGGCACGGGGCCTTTTCTGTACAAGCAGATCACCCAACAAGAGCGGTTCCCACGAATACCCAGTACAACGGTTTGGATTGTACTGGGTACATCATGCTGCATGGCGTGCAGCGTGATGGTGGGAAACGCGAAAGGTCTTCGACCCGCTGGCCTGCGGTAAGCTATCCCGCATGAGCACTGTGCTCTGGAGCAACCTCGAGGCAGCCATCCCGCTGAGCGAGTTGCCCGCCTTCCACCGGGCTTTCCTCAACCTGCACCGCCCGGAGTTGGCCGCCGACACCCTCCCGCTGCGGCGGGTGCAGCAGTACGTGAGCCAGACGCTGCATTCGCTGGTAAAAGAAGGTAAAGCGAAGCGCATTGAAGAGGATTTCGAGGTTGAGCGGGAGGTCGTTCCCGAACCCTACCAGGGACGGTTCTGACCTTTCTGCTCGGTTTCTGCCCCGCACATTTCCCCCAGGACGATTTCCCGCTAATATATTGGGCGTTATGCGCGTCATCGTGATCGGGGCCAGAGCAAGTTTGCTGGCACAAGCCCAAACCCGCTGGGTGGTGGAACGCCTGAAGGAAAACTGGCCCGAGGCCGAGTTCAAAATACGCACCGTGCAGTCTAAGAATGCCTCTGAAGGTGGCGCGGCAGATGCCCTGCGGCAAGCGCTCAGCATACGGGAAGTGGATATTGCGGTATATTCACTGAAGCATTTGCCCACCGAGGAGATACCCGGAATTCATCTGATTGCAGTGTCCAAGCGGGTGGAACCACGTGAAGCCCTGGTAGGGCGCAGCGCCAAACGCCTGGAAGATTTGCCCAAGGGCGCAGTGGTGGGCGTAAACAGCCTGCGGCGCAAAGCACAATTGCTAGCCTACCGCCCCGACTTGAGCCTGCGCGATCTGGATGGCGACGTAGACGACCGCTTAACCGCGTTAGGAACAGGCCAGTATGACGCGGTCATTATCGGAGCGGCCAGCCTGCTGCGCCTGGATCTGCGCAACCGAATTGATCAGTTGATAGACCCCGAGATTGTGCTCCCGGCACCAGGCCAGGGTACATTGGGGCTCGAGGTGCGCCAAGGCGACGACTGGGCCGAGGAACTGGCCTATAGCCTCAACCACCGTGCCTCCCTTGTGCGGGTGACTGCCGAGCGGGCCTTCTTGAGAGCCTTGGGGGCAGGCGATGAGTGTGCTGCCGCAGCGCTGGCTACGCTGGAAGGCGACGATACCCTGGTCTTGCAGGGCGTGGTCTGCTCGCCCGATGGCCGCGAACTGATTCGTGCCGAGATAGAGGGTGATGCCGAGGAAGCCGCCGAACTGGGCAGCGATCTGGCCCAGGATTTGCTGGTCGAGGGTGGGCGGGAGTTGCTGGGAGTTGTGCAGGCCAGGTAAGTAGCCAAAGGCAGTGACAGCATTCCCCACTATCCCACTTTCAGACTGCAATTCTGCGGTAGACTGAAACCCAATGCAATGAGTCCGGATTGTGGCCTTTGTTCCTTCCGGCTGGCTATAATTAAGGACGACGATGGGAATGAAACGTTTGACCAAGCAGCGCAAGGCAGTACTCGAGGTGGTTCGTCACGCCAGGGGCCACCACCCCGATGCGGCTTGGGTTTACAGCGAAGTTCGTAAAGCGGTGCCCAGCATTAGCCTCGGAACCGTCTACCGCACCCTGGATGCCCTCACCGAGGAGGGCTATCTGGTTCCCCTCTCCCGCCCCGGTGAAGCCCTGCGCTACGAGGCCAATCTGGATGGGCATCTGCACTTGATCTGCCGCAATTGCAACGAGTTTTTCGACATCGTGCATCCACTGCCCGACCTTTTGAGTGGGGTCAAGGCCAAATACCCCGAGTTCGACATTGACAATGTGCAGGTCGAATATCAGGGTGTTTGCCCGAAGTGCAGAGATAAATAGTACACCGTCAACTGATACTGGGCAGCACGACCTTTCATGGCTTTTCCTGGAAACTGCGTCAGAGATGTTGCCGACTTGCTCACGAAGCGGGGCACGAACCGGAAATGATCCGTTAACGCAGCATTAGTACACTGTCCACAGGTGTTTTTTGGGTTCCAAAACAAACCCATGTGTGGCTAACCTGGCCCAGAGGCACCGGGGCGTGGGCCGCGCTCGGCCTACGGGTGCTGATGGTTGTTTCTAAAGAAAATCTAAGCACTTGTGTGAGTTAACAGCAGGTAAAAACGCGACCAGTACATGCTTCACTCCATATCACAATTTAGGTTTCTAACGATGGACTCCAAAAGAATGGTCTGCAAAGAAAGGGGTGCAGACCATGCAAAATCTGGGTTCGGCCAAATGGGTCTTGAGTGCATTGATGGGGGCTTTGCTGCTGGCAGCTTGTGGAAGCC
>JBBIUP010000164.1:0-2019 GCA_037440185.1 Meiothermus sp.
GTGATATAGCTCTCCAACTCGGCAATCATGAACTCCTGTTGGGTCATGATGGCTTTCACCACATCACCAATAGAAATCACCCCCACCAGTTGGCCCTCTTCGATCACCGGGAGGTGGCGTATCCGATTACCGGTCATCAGGTTCATGCAGTCCGCCACAGTAGCATCGGGATTGATGGTGATGAGGTCGTCGGTCATGACCTCCCCTACCAGGGTGTCTTTGGAAATGCGGCCCATTAGAATGATTCTGCGGGCATAATCACGCTCGGAGAAGATGCCTAACAGTTGGTTGCCATTCGTCACCATCAGGGCCCCTACATCGTAGGCAGCCATGCGCTCGAGCGCCTCAAATACCGTTGCGTCTGCCGAGATCACATGAACCATACTGCCCTTGGCCTGGAGCAATTGCCGTACCGTGCTGGTCATACCTCTACACCTCCAAAAAACTGGCTTTTAAGGATTGGGTCACTGGGCCCAAGTCAGGTTCAGCAGGGCAAAGACCGCCTCAGCTGCCCTATCATCTCTGAACGTAAGGGCTATTGTACCCTGTTCACCCCGTAATCAAAATAGCCGCTCTATCGCGGTTTCCATAAACACTCTGCCGGATGACGGAGTGCTTTACCCCACCGAACAGAAATCGCCTTGTGGGGCATTTGTGGCACCTGCTCTACGACCCCTTGCCTACAACCGTAAGGTCTGGGTCAGCCTCGCGCACAGCCAGCGATAGGGTCAGGGCTGGTACGAGCAGCAGGCCCAACACACCCAAACTCTCGATCACCCCAAATCGCTCGATAATTGGCCCCACCACCCCGTACAACAACCCGGCAAATCCCCAGGTGAAGCCCATCAAAAGCCCCGAGACAGTGGCCATCTGGCGCGGCTCGTGCTCCTGGGCCATCGTAACCGCCACCGGAACGCCCGCATTCATCAGCGCTCCAGTGGTCGCCAGCAACACCACGTAGAACCAGTTTTCTGGTGGAACCACCAGCAGAGCGATGTAGAGCGGAATGGCAAAGATCATGGTACCTACCAGCACATTGCGTCGCCCCAACCGATCCGACAAGGTTCCACCCACAAAGGCTCCGATGGTTGCCGAAATGCTATAGATAGACAGCGTGAGTGCTACTTGAGCATCGGAGATTCCCCGCTGGTGAAACCAGAACGGAATGGTGGTGGAGAAGCTCATAAACACAATGCTGCGCAGGGTCGAGACAGCCCACAAGCGAGCCACATGTCCACGAAAAACCCGCTGCAAATCTCTAAAGGAAGAGGGTTTGGTTTGCAGCCGGGTGGGCGGAGCTTGGCGCAACAGCAAAAAAGCAGGAACCAGGGCCAGGGGAATGAACCAGGCCAGGGTTTGCAATCCCCCCTGGTTGACTGCGGTGAGCGACACGATAGGCCCCAGCGAGATACCGATGTAGCCTCCGGTACCAAAAAAGCTCATCCAGAAGCCCCGGCGGGCCGGATCGGCATACTGTCCCACCAGGGCCGCTCCCGCCGAGTGAAACAAGGCTGAACCTAGCCCCGACAAAGCCAGCACCACGCCTGCCACCCAGAGATTGGGGAAAAAACCCAGCAGGCCACCCCCTAAAGCCATTAACAATGGCCCCAATGCAGCCAAAACGCGGCGATCATAACGGTCGGCCACCAACCCGGCCAGGGGTTGCAACAAACTGCCGGTCAGGGATTGCAGGGCCACCAAAAGCGATACAGCACCATAACTCACGCCAAAAGCCGTCTGGAGTTTGGGTAGCAAGGGGGTCAAAAAGGCACCAAATAAGTCGTTGGTGGCGTGAAGCCAGGATAGTAGAAAAGGCAGCACCCCAAGAGCATAAGCTGACCGGCGGGTCAGGAAAAGCGACTTGAGAATCAAAGACCTCCAAGTGTACTGTCATATCACAGGTCGCAAGTCTCAGGCCACAGGTCATTAATCTGTCTAGGCCTGAGGTTCACACGCAGAAGCACCCGTCGAATGCTTACGCCATGTAGTGGGTTGGGCCTGGTAGCGAACTTGCTTTTG
>JBBIUP010000164.1:2119-5303 GCA_037440185.1 Meiothermus sp.
TTGACCAGACCTTCGGCTCTGCACCTTCGGTGGCCATTAGAGTTTCCTGCTGGTGTACAGACGCAGACTGCCTCGATAAGGGGGTCGTCCATGCGGAAAAAAGGTCTTGTACAACCTCTTGGCTTTTCGAGATTGCACAATTCCTTCCAAGAATTGCTCTACGTCGCCTGCCTCAGATTGTCCAGCACTTCCCAGTCGCCTGGTTCGACCCCGTACAACAGGGCCAGGTAGTAGCTGGCCCAGGCCACCCGATACCAGTAGCACAGGGCTTTGGTCAACATACCTTCGGCTTCAGGTTCGGGGAGTTCGATCAGGGTGTCTACGCGGTTTTCCAGAATTTCCTGGGCGTAGCGTCCCCGTTCATCGTCGCCCACCAGCACAGCGGCAATGGGATCCCCTTGCTCGTGGCGAGCTTCCAGGCCCGTAACAAAGAATTCCAGGGCCGATGGAGGGGGGGTGAAAGAGAGGCTTTTACCGATACGGCTGAAGGTTTGTTGTAGGGCTTGGCCCAAACCTGGATAGCGATCGGGCACCACCCACATGGGCGTGCGCTCGAGGAGCGAGTAGGCCAGGAACTTGGCCGGGTTTTTGCTCAAGCTCACCTCAGGGCGCAGGCGGTCGCGCTCCAAGAGCAAAGCCTGGTCTATCCGGGCCAGCTCGGAAGACTGGTTGGTTGCTAACAACAAGAAGCGCAGGTAGCGATAGGTAGCAAGGGGATGGGCCAGCACTTCCACCTCGGCATTTTCCCGAAAGCCCAGGCGGACAATCTCGGTTCCGCTGGCCGAGGCGTAGAGTCCGGCTCCAGCGGCACCACCGAAATCGTAGCCCCCTTCCAGCACAAACTGCGTGCCGGTAGCGGTAAACTCCTGGGCAAAGTCGCGCGCGAGCTGCGCTGCCCACCAACCCTCGCCAAAACCTACCACCCCATAAGGCGGGGCGTACCTGGCCTGGGGAATCGGCCCGGTGCCCACCAGATCACGCAAATCAAAGGCCAGGCCCAGACGATCGGCCAGGTAGGTTTCTTGGGAGTCCAGGTCGCGCATTCACCCCAGTTTACCGACCTTACAACCTCACAAAAGGGTCTTTGGGGCTTGACCTATTATCTCGAGTTGCTGTGGCATTTACGGTCTGGGTTTTACGGTTTTGGGCAAATACGGTAGCCTGAGCCTCGCATGTCGCCCTGGTCTGTCCTCACCGCCGCCATGACTGCCGGAACCGCTGTCGCGCTCATCGGACAGGCCTACCCCACCCTGGCCCCCTATATCCGTACCGATCTGGGGCTTTCACTGGCTGCCGTAGGTCTGCTCAACACCTTTATCTACATCGGCACCATGCTGGGTTCGCTGCCTTCCGGCTGGCTTACCGACAAGCTAGGCAGCCGCACGGTGATGATTGTCGGAACCCTGGTGGGCGCGGGTTTGGCGATTGCTATTGCCCTATTTGCCAAGTCCCAATGGATGTTTATTCCGTTTTTGTTTCTGGTTGGGTTGGTGGTGGCTTCAGCCACACCGGCCGGCTCGCAAGCGGTAGCCCAGTCTTTCCCACCCGAACGGCGCGGCCTGGTGATTGGGCTGCGCCAGATGGCCGTTCCTTTGGGTGGTGCGCTGGCAGCCGCCATTTTGCCAGCAGTAGCCCACCTCACCGATTGGCGTTGGGCTTCAGTGGTCGCAGCCGTGATTGCTATACTGGCCGCCCTGGTAGCAGCTCGGCTCTACTACGAAAGCCTACCCCCCAAAACCAAGACCCAGGGCCCCAATCCGGTGCTTGCGCAGGTGCTGCGCGAGCGCAACATTCTGTTGGCGGCCGTGGCCGGTATCACACTACCTACCGGTCAATTTGTGATGATTACTTATCTTATTTTGTTTCTTAAAGAGCGTTATGGAATTCCTGAACTTACCGGAGCAGCCCTTCTGACAGCCGCCCAGATCGCCGGTGCTTTTAGCCGGGTATTCTGGTCGTGGCTGTCGGACAAGCTTGGGGGCCAGCGCAAACCTTTGTTGGTAATGATGGTGGTGCTGGCGGGCCTGAGCGCCCTGATACTGGCCTGGCTTCCCCCCGGCACGCCCTTGTTGATCAAGGCATTAATCGTGGTTCTTTACGGGGCCACCGCGCTGGGTTGGCAAGGGCTGCATTTTTCACTGTTAACTGAGCTCTCTCCCCCTGGCTGGGAGGGCCGGGTGGTAGGGTTTGGTCTGATTTTTACCTCGATTGGCATCGCCTCCGCACCACCTCTATTTGGCTTGCTGGTGGACTTCAGCAACAACTACGCCCTGGGCTGGATCGCCCAAGCAGCAGTCTTCGGCACAGGAGCCTTATTGCTCTCCAACATAGTGGAACGGAAGCAAACCGTTGCTTAGTCCGAATACGGCGAAGGATACCGCACCCAGCGGTGGGCTCGCAGTCGGGCCATAACCTCGTCGGGCAAACGGGCTCCGTCACTACCAGCCACATTGGCTTCCACGTTTCGCACCTTGCGCATACCCGGAATAATGGTGGAGACATCAGGGTTTTGCAGGATGAAGCGCAGGGCCAATTCGGGCAGGGTCATACCTGGGGGAACATCCAACTTGAGTCGTTCCACGCGCTCGAGGGTGGGAATCAGGTTGGAGGGGTGGAAGTAGCGGCTGCGCCAGTCATCCGGCGGGAAGGTGGTCTCCTTGGTCAGGGTTCCGGTAAGCGAACCTTCGTCGAAGGGCACCCGGGCAATCACCGCGATGTTTAGCTCGCGGCAGACTGGAAAAAGTTTATCCTCGGGGTTCTGGTCGAAGAGGTTGTAGATCACCTGTACCGCGTCAATCAGGCCCGTCTTCAGGGCCACGATGGCGTTGGCGGGCTCCCAGCGGTTAATGCTGATCCCCCAGGCTTTGACCAATCCTTCTTCCTTCAGTTTTTGGATTTCCTTCTGCCACCGCTCGTCTAGGGCCCAGTGGTCGTTCCAGACATGAAACTGCATTAAATCCAGCGCGGGCAACCCCAGGTTTTGCAGGCTCCATTCGGTATAGTGGCGGATGTGGTCGGGTGGGTAGCACTCGTCCAGGGTGTATTCGGCCCTGGCAGGCCACTTAAAGTTTTTAGCAGGAATTTTGCTGGCAATGTGGAGCTTTCGATCGGGATGTGCACGCACCAACTCGCCCAGGATTTTTTCACTCCGGCCCTCGCCGTAAGCCCAGGCCGTATCGAAAAA
>JBBIUP010000165.1:0-5293 GCA_037440185.1 Meiothermus sp.
GTCCGAGGGTCTCTTTTATGGCCTTTTGGGTCAGTCATAAGCAGAATCGGTATAAAACCCAGGCTAGCAGAATTGCTGCTGGTTCGATTAGCGCCAGATGATGGTTCGAACTCCACCGAATGGCCAACCCAGATCCTTTGAGAAAATTGTATTTATCTCATGTTTTCGCTGCTACACTAAAAGGGTAGCCGTCTTGGATTGAAAGAATAAGACGATCTCCCCCAAAGTTATGAAAAACCGCTTTAGTTTGTCTTCCATCATTACGGTTCGTGAGCCGTTTAATACCTTTTCCCACGCGGTGGGTGCGGTGTTGGGCTTGGTGGGCATGGTTGCCTTGCTGTTCTTCACCCAGGGCAACCCGGCCAAAATTGCGGGCGCCCTGGTGTTTGGCCTGACCATGATCCTGATGTACACCTCCTCGGCCCTGTACCACGCCCTGCGGGTCTCGGAGCGGGCCTTGCTCTGGCTACGCAAGCTCGACCACGCCGCCATTTTTCTCTTTATTGCCGGAACCTATACCCCAGTGTTGTTGCAAGCACTGGAACCCAGTTGGCGGCCTTGGGCCTTGGGTCTGGTCTGGGCGCTGGCTGCGCTGGGGGTGGGTCTCAAGCTGGTCACCCTCAAGGCCCCGCGTTGGCTGTACACCGCGACCTACCTGGGCATGGGCTGGCTCTCGATCTTTTTGCTGCCCAAGCTGGCGCTGAACCCCTGGGCTCTGGGCTTCCTGATTGCAGGTGGGGTGGCCTATAGCCTGGGTGCGGTGGTCTACGCTGCCAGATGGCCCAACCTGCTGCCCCGGCTGGTGGGTTTTCACGGCATCTGGCACGTGTTTGTGCTGCTGGGCAGCACCGGGATGTATTTTGCGGTGCTGTCGGTATATCTGACCTGAAATGTTGATGGCCGATAGCCTGCAAACAAAAGCACCCCGCAGTTTTGGGGTACTTTTTTAGGCGCTAGGGCATGATGGGCGGGATGTTGAGGGCCAGACCTGTGAAGCCAACTCCCTGGCTGGGGCTGCTCAGGGTGAACAACGGCGTTCGCGGGGTCAGCAGCGTAGTGTTGGTATCCACCAGAGCCGAAGGTGTGAAGACATAAATCTTCCCTCGCCGATCTGTTTGCAAGCGTGAAATAGGCCCTGTACCGATTGACTCTTCCGAGATACCTGTTGAAGCAAAGCATGAGCGGGCTGGGTCAACTTCCACGTTGTTGTTGGTAGCCACCCACAGGTTGCCCCGGCTGTCGAATGCTAAAGCGCTTGCTTGCTGCATACCGCGGTCTTGCTCACCAGGCGTAGACACCGTGCCAGCACCGACCGTTATGCGGGTGGTGATACTGGCATCCCGCTCGCCAACGGTCACATTATTGCCGCTGAGGGGCACTTTGATGACGCTCTCGCGCAAGGCGCTAATGGTGATGCTCCCACCGCTCGAGCCGGGGGGGTTACAGGTGGTGGTGCTGCTATAGCTATCGCTGCCGGCGCCATAGTCGGTAATCCAGAGAGCCTGACCATCGGGCGAGAGGGCCATGCCGGTAGGCGCGTAGACGGGGCCGCCAGGCTGACCGCTGGTGGGGTTGATGCGCAGGCGAATGTCCGGCGTAATAGCGGTAACTGCATAGGTTGGGTAGGTTGGGCCACCGGGGGGGTTTATTGGGTTTAAAGGAGTGGTTGGACAGGTGAGTTGTGTGGCGGGAATACGGGCCAGGTAGGGGGGTGTGCCTGGAAAAGTACCGCCGGTTACCCAGAGATTGCCCGCACCGTCAAAAACAATGGCCCTGGGATTTCGCAGATTGGCCCCAGCAGCATCGAGCACTCTGGCAGGTCTACTGATGCTGGCGGTCGTACCCGAGAACTGAGCGCGGTTAATGCAGTTAATCACGCCGCCGGGCTCGTTGACAAACCACATATTGCCATCGCGGTCAAAGGCAATATCGGTGACTCGAGAGCCACTAGCATTGTTCTGAATGGCGCTGTTATCAACAACATAGTTGGTGAAGGGAACATCACTAAAACCGCTGCCTTCCGACCAGCGGCCCTCTTCAAGATTCTCCCGACCCACCCGCACAATGCGGTTGCCATTGCCTGCACTCACAAATTGGTACATCACGTACAGATTGCCACTGGGGTCAAATTCCATGCCATACACCCCAGCTCCGCGCAAAAAGTTTGCGGTGGGGGAGCTGGTAGTCAGATTTCTTGGTGAGGGCAGTATGCCGCTGGAGAAGTTCCCATCAGCAGCAGCCCAGGCCGCATCGGCATCGCGCACCAGCCCCGGAATATCGTAGGGCGGCCCACCCGATGCACTGATCGTCCAACCCGAGTTGTTGAGTGAACCGTTGCCCCCCACAAACAGGTGCCCCGTGTAAGGATGCACGCGGAGGTTCACGGTTAGCGGGACGCTGGGATTCTCGAGCGTCGGCGTGACCGATGAGGGTTCGGAGACCACCAGGGCGTCGAGGTAGGTTCCGCGCCGCACCCCGCTGGCGCTGGCGTGGATGGAAGCAAAGGGCAGGTTGTCGAAGCGGATGGGCTGGGGGGTGCTGGAGGTGACCGCGCGGGTTCCGACCACCGGGCCAGAGACCGAGCCAGAGCGCAGCGTCAGGGTCAGGTTGTCGCCCGCAGCCAGGCCCTGTAGCGTCACCGCCACCGAAGCACCCGTGGCCATATAGCCGATGCTCACATTCTGGGTGGCGTCGTTGTTGAGGGTGAAGGGGTTGGTTGCCGCCGGATTGACGGTGATGGTGGGCTGGTAGGTGACGCCGTTAATGGGGCCCACGTTGCTGGCCGAAACCGTGTAGGTTCCCACCACCTGATTGGAAAGGGTCGTTAGGCCCGTAGTGTTGATGGGCGTCGCGCCGCCGGGGCCGGTCACGTTCACGTTAGGCACAAGGCCGGGGGCACTCGAGGATCCGTTTACTGTAACGTTGATGGTTCCAAAGCCCAGCCCAAACGTCACATTGACGCTTCGCTCCTGTCCGGCGGTTATCACCGCCGACTGGGAGGTTTGGTTGACCCGGTAGTTGGTGGGTGGGGCTCCAGCAACCACCGTATAGGCACCCGGAGGCAGGCTGAGGGTACGGAGGCCCAAGGTACTGATGGTTGCGACAACAGCACTGGAGGAATCACGAACCTCTATGTTGGGCGCAAAACCATCCACGGCTGGGTTGACGGTCGCGTTGACAAGGAGTTTCCCGGTAAAAGCTTGATAGTTGACGTTGGCTAGGACGCTCGAGCCAGCTTCGACCTGAACCTTGCTCGAGTTCGCCCGGTAGCGGTAGCCATTGGTGGCCTCTACCTCGAGCGGCTCGAGGGTGTATTCGCCGGGGGTCAGGTTGGAAAGGGTGGTCTTGCCAAGAGTGGTGACGGAAGTGGAGCCACTCGGGCCAACCACGCTCAGGTTCGGGCTAAGGCTCACGCCCGAAGGTGCATTGACCTGCACTTCCAGGGTTCCCTTGGTCGGAGCCTGCGGTGCGCAAGCCACCAAGGCCAGTCCCAATAGGCTAAGTAACAATCCAACAAAACCAACCCATCGAGGATTCTTCTCCTTATTGTGTGCAGCACAATGTTTGTACATCTCGAGCCAAAAATAGCATGATAATTGCTCTTGCATGATCAGTAACGAATAGCGTAACGTTCCGTGCACCGAATAATCTCCGTCCAGGTCTACCTTTCCTTGGGTTTCCAGTCCACATCTCGAGCCTTAAGTTTACGGGTGCACGTAGGGCAAACTGGTGGGGTGGGGCAGGTGGATGGCTACCCCAATCAGGCCCACCCCTACCTCACTCACGCTAAAGGTGCGGTCTACCAGCCCCGCGCCGCGGAGGTTGAGGGTGTTGGAACCGTTGTACGTATCGTTGCTACCCACATACCCCCGCACATCCAGGCGATAGAGCTTGCCGCGCCGGTCGGTCAGGCCCAGTGCCGCCGCGCCGGTATCGGCGGGCAAAATTTCCACATTGTTGTTGGCCGCCACCCACAGATAGCCGGCCCGATCGAAGGCCAGTCCAAAGGCCTGTTGCAAGCCCTTGTCCAGCCCAGTACCCGTACCGATGGTCAGGCGATGGCTAACCACCGCCGTCCGCCACGAAACGCCGGGGGTCAGGTTGGAGCCCACCAGTGGGACGCGGAGCAACGTTTCGGCGGTGGCGTTGGCGTCACGATAGAGGTCGCCACTGCCCCCCGAGTTACCCCCAAAATCGCCGATCCAGATCGCTCCCCCACCTGGTTCCAGGGCCACCGTGACCGGCTTGACGATGGCTCCGTAACCATCGCTTGCATTGGCCAGGCTGATGTCCAGTCGAATATCCACCCAGTCGCTCAGGTTGGCCTCGCTCAGGCTCACATTGCCGCCGTTGCAGTCGCCGTTGGTGTTGTAGGAAATCCGACTGGCATTAAGGCGGTTGAGGTACGAACGCTTGACCGGCGAGGTCTCACCCGAACGGGGCCCCTGGTAGCCCCCCGAGGAAAACCACAGGTGGCCTGCAGGGTCGAAAGCCAGCGCATGGGGAATCAGGAACGGGCGGTGGTCGGCGTTCTGACCGGGGGTGTTCAGCACATAGCTATACAACCCCGTTCCCGGCCCCCAGATGCGGCTTCCGGCGCTGGCAATGCTGGCGGGAGCCGCCCGCAAGTCGCTGGCTCGCACACAGGCCAGCAGGCCCAAAAAGTCGTTGACGACCCACAAGTTGCCATTGGCATCGAAGGCCAGGTCGGCGGGTTCGTTCCCGCTCACCACCATGTTGGGGCCGGGTGTAACCTCCGAGGGCCAGCCCCAAACGCTGCCCTCGATGCGGGTATTGCCAGGGGCCGTCTCCGAAAGCTGGTGGTTGCGCAGATTGGCCTCGCTGATCCGCACGATGCGGGCGGGGCTCGAGGAACTTAAGTACTGATACAACACATACATGTTTCCTTCGCGATCGAAGGCAATACGGAAGGGCGCTTGCGTAGTTGTGGGCGCAATGAAAGAGCTGAAACTGCTCGCTCCATCGGCCAGCCAGTAGGCCGCATTGAGTTCGCCGATGCTGGTACTCCCCCGGCCCCCATTGCTAAACTGCCCATTCCCCGCCACCCAGATGCGACCGGTTCCGGCACGCTCTGTCCAACTCGATAGGTTGGCGCTGGGCAGTGGGTTTGCACTGCTGCCCTGCACGCTCGCTTGGCCTCCTACCAAATAGCTATCGGCCCAGGTGCGCGGCCGTACAGCGCTGGCTACAACCGTATAGCTACCAAAAGCCAGTCCATCGAAGCGCACCAGGCCGCTGCCAGTGCGCGTACGGATCTGATTGCCGGGTTGCA
>JBBIUP010000166.1:0-3604 GCA_037440185.1 Meiothermus sp.
GGCTCGCGCTGCCCCTTGACCATCTTGCGAATCTCGTCTATCAGTTCGTAGATGATGCGGAAAGTTTGCAGCGGAACGCCCTTTTGCTCGGCCATTTTCTTGACCGAGCCGCTGGGGTTGACACTAAAGGAAAGTATGGCCCCATTGGCCGTAGAAGCCAGCAGCACATCCGACTCGCTGGGGGCTCCCACCCCGGCCAGCAGCACATTGATCTTGACTTCTTCGGTGGATTCCTTGGCGAGGATGTTCTGGATGGCCTCGAGCGAGCCCTGGGTGTCGGTGCGCAGGATCAGGTTGATTTCTTTCTGTTCGGCTTCGTGCACTTTGCGCATCAGATCGGCTAGGTTGCGAGCCCGGCCCAGTTCGGATATCCCCTGGCTGGCCTTGCGTTCTGCGATGCGTTCCTCGGTGATTTCTTTAGCGGCAACCTGATCGGGAACCCAGGTGAAAGTATCGCCCGCCACCGGCAAATCTGAAAACCCCAAGACCTGCACAGCGCTGCCCGGCCCGGCTTCGCTGCGCCGGGTGCCTTCGGCGTCGGACATGGCCTTGAGCTTGCCCCAGTGTTCACCCGCCACCACATAGTCGCCGATGTGTAGGGTGCCTTGCTGCACCAGCAGGCTTACCAAGACCCCGGCTTGCTTGTCCACCCGTGCCTCCAGGATGACCCCCTGGGCTTCGGCTTTGGGGTCGGCCCGCAGGTCTTCGAGTTCGGCGGTCAGCAAGATGGTCTCGAGCAAGTCCGCGATACCCTGGCCGGTTTTGGCCGAGATGGGCAGCACCTCGGAATCACCGCCATAGGCTACCGAGACGATGCCCATTTGCATTAAATCCTGGTAGACCTTGTTGATGTCGGCGTTGGGCAAGTCCATTTTGTTGGCGGCAAAGATGACCTTGGCCCCGGAAGCCTTGGCATGGGCGATGGCCTCCTTGGTCTGCGGCATGACCCCTTCGGAAGCTGCCACCACAATTATGGCAATGTCGGCCACCTTGGCCCCGCGCTGTCGGATGGTGGTGAAGGCCTCGTGACCGGGGGTGTCAATGAAGACCACGGTGCCCCCCTTGGTCTTCACTTCAAAGGCCCCCACATGTTGGGTGATGCCCCCGGCCTCTTTTTCGGCGATGCGGCTTTTGCGCAGGTAGTCCAGCAAGCTGGTTTTACCGTGGTCTACGTGGCCCATGATGACCACCACTGGGGGGCGATGGGGTATGGATTGGCGAGCTTCCTCGGCTTTTTTGGCAGCTTCGGCGACCTTCTGCTCGCCGATGAGTTCCTTGACGGCATTGGCGGTGTCTTCCTCGAGGGTACTGGCATGGGACTTGTAGGCCACTCCCATCTCATCGAGGATTTTGAGCAGCTCGTCATTGGCCATGCCCAGTTCTTTGGCGAGCTGATAGATTCTGATCTTTGCCATGCGAACCTCCTGTTTTTATGTCGCAGGTCTCAGGACGCAGAGCGCGGGGCTTATGGCTCTGCCCCCTGTTGTCGGGCTCTGAGTTCTGGGCCTGGTGTCTTGCGATGTCTTCCAGAACGGCTTGTAGTGCCTGCGATAGTTCAGCGGCTTTGTTTCCAGCAAAACGGCGTAATTTTTTCTCGGCCCAGCACTCGGGTTTGTCGGGGCACACATACGCACCGCGTCCGGGCTTGCGCCCGGTGGGGTCGAGAACGGGGCCTGCCTCCGTCAGAACAACCCGCAACAATTCACGCTTGGGCCTGCGTTCACGGCAGGCTATGCACTGGCGAATGGGGATGTGTTTAGCGGTCGGCATGTTGCCTCCATCGCATCTCGCAGGTCACATTTCGCGCGTCAAAAGCGGGTTTTGACCTGTGACCTGCGGCTTGAGCCTTCACTCATCTTCCTTGAACAGGCTCTCGAAGCGGCTCTTGGCGTCCTGTGAGACCTTCACACCCTCTTCCTTCTCCGCAGCCTTGAGCATGGCAGCATCGAGGTCGGTAATTTCCTCGGCTTCCTCAAAATCAATCTCGTAACCGGTTAGCCTGGAGGCCAGGCGCACGTTTTGCCCAGCCTTGCCTATGGCCAGCGAGTGTTGATCCTTGGCAACTACTACCTTGGCACGGTTTTTGCCCTCCTCGGTGGTCGCGGCCTCGGTTATGATTTCACCTACGGTGGCAGGTGAAAGCGCGTTGCGGATAAACTCTTTGGGGTTGGAACTCCACTGGATAATATCTACCCGCTCGCGGCCCAGTTCTGCCGACACCGCCTGGATGCGCTGGCCCTTGTGTCCAATGCAGGCCCCGATGGGATCTACATTGGGGTTGTGGCTCATCACTGCCACTTTGGAGCGGCTGCCCGGCTCGCGGGCCACCGCCTTGACTTCCACAATGCCTTCGGCAATCTCGGGCACCTCCTGGCGCAGCAAGTAGCGCAATAGTTCTTCATTGGCGCGAGAGACCACCAGGCTAGGGCCCTTGGCTGAGCGCTGTACCTGCTTCAAGTAGACCTTGACCCGTTGTCCAGGGTGGTAGCGCTCGGTGGGAATTTGTTCTTTTTGGGGCATCAGGGCTTCGCCCCGTCCCAGCTCGACATACACATTCCCCCGATTGTCCACGCGGGCCACGCTGCCCGTGACCACTTCACCCTCTTTGTCTTTGTACTCGTTGTGGACACGGGTGCGCTCAGCTTCCTTGAGGCGCTGGGTGAGTACCTGTTTGGCGATCTGCACAGCAATGCGGCTAAATTCCTCCGGGTCTACCGGGAACTCCATCTCTTCGCCTAAGGCCACCTCGGGGTCGTACTTTTGCGCGGTGCTAAGCTCAATTTCTTTATCGGTGTCTTCAATGGTTTCTACCACCCGCTTGATTTCCAGCACCTCGAGGCTCCCCTCCTGGGGGTCTAGGTGTACCTCGACGATGGGGCCTTTGCCTTCTTCTTCCACTTCTTTCTGGCGAAAACCCTTCTGCCGCAGATAAGCCAGGCGCAAGGCTTCTTCGAAGTTGGAAATCAACTCCTCCGCAGTGACCCCGCGCTCGTGGGCTACCTGGGAAAGGGCGTCTACAAAATCTTTATTCACGGATGGTTCCTCCTTTTTTACCTTAGGTTGCAGGTCGCCGGTCAAAAACACGTCCTTGCGACCTGCGACCGCTATTACCTGGGCCTATCCGGCCACTCAGCGAGATTGGCTTTGAAGGTTCCCAATTTGAGGGTGCGGGTCTCGTCCTTCTCGAGCAAAAACTCCACCTCGTCGCCCTTGACCAACCCCACCCGCCCCGTAAAGTTGCCCTCGAGGCTACGCACTTTGACCTTCAGGCCCACAAAGCGCTCGAAGTGGCGGGCGGTGAACAGGGGGCGGTCGGCCCCCGGTGACTCCACTTGCAGCAGGTAGCGCTCGGGTAGCTCGGCCTCGAGTTTGTCCAGACGGGCACCCAGCGCACGGCTGGCCCGTTCGAGGTCGGCGACCGAGATGGGCACCTCGTCCTTGCGCTCGATGCGCACCAGCAGTACGCGGTTTTTGCTGCTCTTGAGGCTGGCCTCGAGCACGTCGTAGCCGAGTGGTGACAGAACGCTTTCGACCAGTTTGTCCATTTCCACTCGTTCACCTCCTCTTCTCCAAGAAAGAAGGGTGGGTTTGCAACCCACCCCCC
>JBBIUP010000166.1:3704-5281 GCA_037440185.1 Meiothermus sp.
GCTCAGGTCAGCATTGCCGCCACACACCAACACGCCGACGCGCTCGCCTCGGCTGGGCTTGTAGGCCCCGCAAATCAGGGCCGCCAGGGCCGTAGCACCCCCCGGCTCTGCAACCAGTTGCAGCGTCTTCCACAGCATTCGCTGCGCTTCCAGAATGGCCTCGTCTGAGACCAGCCGTACCTGGGGGATGTATTTCTGGGCAATTTCAAACATCAGATCGCCCACGCGCCTAGCACCCAGTGAGTCTGCGGCGATACCGCCCGTCTTTACATCTGTGGGCTGCCCGGCTTTTTGCGATTGGTAAAGCGAAGGGCAGTTTTCGGGCTCAACTGCAATCACCTGCACATTGTCCTGGAACCAGGCTGCAATGCCCCCGATCAGGCCGCCGCCGCCCACCGCTACCAGAACGGTGTCCAGGCCCTCGGCTTGCTCATCGAACTCCTTGCCCACTGTGCCCTGCCCGGCCAGGGTTTCGGGGCTTTCGTAGGCCGAAACCCACAGGGCGCCGGTTTCCTGCTGGCGCTTCAGGCACAATTCCAGCGCTTCGGCATAGTTGGCCCCGCCAATGTGAAGTTTGGCGCCATAGCTGCGAATTTTCTCCACTTTAGGCAGGGTCGAGACGGTAGGGACAAAAATCTCGGCAGGAAGACCCAGGGTTTGGGCGGCATAGGCCACGGCGGCCCCGTGGTTGCCCCCCGAGGCCGCAATCACCCCGGCAGAAGGTACCTGGTGTGAAAGGATGCGATTGAAGGCCCCTCTGGGTTTGAAAGAACCAGCGTGCTGGAGGGACTCGAGCTTGAGTATGAGTGGTGCTTTGCTCCCAAAAGCCCCCAGCTCCATCTCGATCACTGGGGTATAGCGGATGTACGGGCGGATGCGTTGCTCGGCCTCGAGGATATCGCGTCGAGAAGTCATGGACATATCCTCACACTTTTGGTCTCGAGGAAGTTGCGCGCAGAGATCATGGCTCTGATTTTATCGGTTGAACCATTGGAAGCCAGTGGTTCGGTAAAAATGCAGAGAACCGCGATAATGATTGACAAACACGAATAGACAAAACCCCCATCGCTGGGGGTTTAGCTGGTGCCGGGAACAGGACTTGAACCTGCACACCCTTGCGGGCGCATGACCCTGAATCATGTGCGTCTACCAATTCCGCCATCCCGGCTCAGGGCAAAAAGAATAGTAGCCAGTTAAGGCCTCTTAGTCAAGGGGCAGTAGTTGGGGGCCACTCCATTGCGTCGTACAAAACCTCGGCTTTGCGCAAGGCCAAAATGGCCTGAAGCCCCATTTCCTCGCGCAAAGCCTGCCTTGCTTCCATCAGCAGAGCGCCAAATTCGACATCGGCCAGCAGCATGAAGTCGAAGAATGGGCGAGATCGCAAGGCCTCGAACCGCCGCCGGGCATCCGGCATGAAGCGTTTGGAGTCGGATTGTTCCCACTGTTGAGCTATGGAGTTCGAGTTCATGAGCTTGGCTGCTCCAGGTTGGGGCCAGGTACGGTAATCTACCTCTTCCACTGAGATGTGGGCTGGTGTGTTGCTCACAGCCTTTACCAGAGCGTACACTCTGCCCTGT
>JBBIUP010000167.1:0-5260 GCA_037440185.1 Meiothermus sp.
GACAAATTCAAACGGCATTACAAAAGTGTTAGATCTTAATTTACAATGTACTTATACGGAATTAGCCTGAACACTTGTGTATGCGAGTCTGAAGCGTTCAGGCTAATTCCTCTTTTTCTCCCGTTGGTCGGGGGATTACTTGTAGTTGACCAACTCTAATGGTTACACAAGTAATCCCCTTAAGCCGGTATTATTTACTATTTCCGTCAATGTGACTTCCGAAACGGGAAAGTGATAGTTGTGACCAAGAAAGTGATTGTCGTAGAGCTTTTGATTCAGTCGAAATTGATATTGGTCACGGAACGGGGCTAAAAGCGGGAGATCGTCCGACCACCCAACTTCCGGCTTCATGTGCGATTCGAAGCACAAAGGGTTGATCTTGTGTTCGTTCTCGATGTGGAAGCGCAGCAGCATTTCGAAAGATTGTGTGTCCAGCCCCTTGAGCCAGCCGTTCTCCAGAACCGTGAAAACACCACCCTGGGTAAGGGCGAAGGCGAAACGAAACGGCAGAATTTGTACAGGCTTGCCATCCTTGCGTGAAAAGCCCGGCCATTTGGCCTTGCGCTGCCCGCCAAGACCCACGAATGTAGCTTCATACTTGAGCTCAAGCTCGCGATCGCGCTTCTGTCGAAAGTTCGGAAAAACGCTTATGATGGAGTCTTCAAGTGCCTCGATGTCGTAAATGTCACGGATAAGTGCAATCGCGGCGTTCATCACCACGCGCAAGCGCGGCAATACCGAGTGCTTAAGCGCATCAGCGCGCAGGCGGGCATCATCAACGAGAAAGAGATTGGCATCTTGCTCGTCGAATGTAATGCCTGAGAGTGCTTGAATGTTCATGTAGAGGCTGATTACTAGTTACACCGCAGTGGCGAATGCCGATAAGCCACCAAAGTTTTGTTCACCCAATACCTCCCCTTTCCCAACCGCAGTACGAGGGGCCATCCGGGTTCGTCATCTGGCCCGTAGTAGCGAGCAATCGTATCTGTACTACATAACCGATTTTATCAGGTTCCACGGCAAGTGGCATCCTGCAGCCTTCTCGGCTCTCTTGTTTCTGTATACGAAGGTGCTCAAAGCCGAGATGGGCGAAATCGGAGGGGGTGTTGGTAGCCCGCTCGATTTATAACCCTATTTCGGCTCCCCACACCGCCACCACCTCGGCCAGCAGCCGCGCCCCCACCAGGGCCGAAAGGCCGCTTGGGTCGAGGTTGGGGGCCAGCTCCACCAGATCAAATCCCACCAATTCGTTTTGCGCGATGGTCTGCCGCACCACCGCCATGGCCTGGGTGTAGGTCAAGCCCTCCACCTCGGGGCTGCTGGTTCCGGGCATGATCGAGGGGTCGAGCACATCGGCGTCGAAGCTGAGGTAGACTTTTTTGCCCTGGGGGAGTTGCTCGAGCACCCAGGGCAGGCTTTCCCACGCCTTGCGGGCGCTCAAGAGGGTATGCCCCCTGGCTTTGGCTGCCAGGTAGGCCTCGGGGTTGGTACGCAGGCCGCGCAGCCCCACCACGCTGATGTGTTTCAGCCCCGGCACTTCCTCCACCGCTCGACGGAAGGGCGAAGAGTTGGCGAAGCGGGTGCTGTTGCGGCTGTCCGAGAAGTCCAGGTGCGCGTCGAGCTGCACCACGTACAGCTCGTCTAGGTCGCCGTAGGCTCGCAGTATTGGGTAGGTCACCGAGTGGTCACCCCCCACAAACACTGGAAGTTTCACCCGTTTGCGCAGCTCGCGGGCGGCCTCGGTAATGCGGCGGAAGGACTCCTGATATTCCAGTTGGGCAGGGTCTACATCGCCTGCATCCACCAGAGTCATGCCCTGGAAATGGTAGCTTTCGGTCTCAAAATCAAAGTAGCCCTCTGGCCCTGGTGCAAAGCGGCCCAATGCCTCGCGCAGTGCGTTCGGAGCAAACCTGGCCCCTGGCCGGTAGCCCACCGCAAAGTCGTAGGGAATGCCCAGAAAGCCCACGTCGGCCTGCCACGGCTCGAAGAGGGGCCGGTGCGGGGCCTTCAAGAAGGTCGCGGGGCCGGTGAAGGAAAGTTCGCCTTGGCGCATCTAGCTCCTCTCGAAGGTGTTTTTGAGGCTGTTGAGCAGCACCTCGAGCTTGAAGGATTCTTCTTGCGAGAGCAAGGGGTCTATGGTCGCGATCACCCCACCTGCACCCACCAGTCGAGGTAGCGAGTACGAGACCCCTTTATCCGGGTCGTGCGCGCTAACCGTGAGCACCACCTGGGCGTCGTGCAGGATGGTCTCGACCACCCGGGCAATCGCCACACCCACGCTGTAAGCGATGGCCCCCTTGCCCTCAACCACCCGGCGGTTGGAGCGCTGCACCCGGTCGGTGATGGCGGACTGATCCGCCGGCGTCCAGGACTTGCCGCGCTGCCTGGCAAACTGGCTCACCGGCAGGCCGGCCACATTGAGGTTTGACCAGACCACCAGGGCAGAATCGCCCTCCTCGCCAATCACATAGCCATGAACGTGCTCGGTCGAGACCTCCAGATGGGCGGCGACGGCGGCCCGCAGTTGCATGGTTTCCAACACGGTTCCGACGCCCAACACCCGCGAGGCCTGGTCGTGGCCCTCAAGGCGGATGGTGAACTCGGTCAGGGGATCAACCGGTTGGGTTGCCACCACGATCACTGCCTTGGGGGCCACTTCCCGAATCTGCGGAACAATGTCCTGAAAAATGCGGGCATTGCTGGCGAATAACTCACCCCGACCCAGCCCCCCTCTCTGCCGCAGCCCAGCCGCCAGCACCACCACCTGCGCGCCCTCGACCTGCGCGTACGAGCCACTGTAGACCCGCATGCCCCGGTGCAGAGTAGCAGCCGCAGCCACATCCACCGCCTGGGCCTGGGCTTTTTCCCGGTCGCTATCCAGCAGCACCACCTCTTCACAAGAGCCTCGCAAGGCAAGGGTGAGGGCGGTCGTTGCCCCCACCAGCCCCGAGCCAATTACCGCCACCTTGCTCATGGGTTCTCCATCTGCCCTCTAGTCTAACCTTCTTTCAAATAGGCCTCGGCGAAGGTATCCCTGGGTGGGCGCCCCTCGGCGATGTCCTTGTGGCGTACGTAGACCGCAGGCATCATCTCTGGGTGGGTCAGGATGTAGAAGCGGCCCTCCGCCAGGGCCTCGAACACCCGCAGGGCCACCTGCGCGGGCGGAATGCCAGCCTGCACCACCTTGTGCATCACCTGGCCCAGGCGCTCGTCCATCTGCGCGGCGCCCATCTCGGCCGGGCGGTTCCTCGCCGATTGCGTAATCTCGGTCTTGACCCAGGCCGGGCAAAGCGCCGCTACCCGCACTTTGGCCCCGGCCAACCGCAGGTCGTTGTGCAGGGTCTCGGAGAGCGAGACCACCGCGTGCTTGGAAGCTCGGTAGATGCCGAAGCCCGAGCCCGATACCAGCCCTGCCAGCGAAGCGGTATTCACCACCCAGCACTCTTCATCCTGAGCGATCATGCGCGGCACAAAACTTTGGATCGCATAGGCAATTCCCATCACATTCACCCCAAACACCCAGTGCCAATCCTCGGGCGTGCTTTCCCATAAAGGACGGCCATCCGAAACCCCCGCATTGTTGAAAAGCTGATGCACCGCACCATAAGTAGTGAAGGCAGCATCGGCCAATCGCCTGACCTGCTCAGGTTTGGAAACATCGGTCTGAATTGCCAGCACCTCACCCCTGGATTGGAGCTCTTGAGCCACCCTGCTCAGATCGGACGCGTTCACATCGGCCAGCACTACCTTCATGCCCAGTTCCAGGCATTTCACCGCCAGGGCGCTGCCAATACCTCCAGCCCCGCCCGTAATGACCGCTGTTTTGCCCTGATATTTCATGTCAAACCCTTCCTGTCTCGATGGCCCGATCTATCTTCTGCCCAATCTCGCGGATCAGGTGGATCAGCATCGCGAAGCGCCCATCCTGGGTAAGCCCCTTTTGGTAACGGGCGTAAATCTGCTGCATGATGACACCCACCTTGAACAAGCCAAAAACGTAGTAGAACACCATGTTGGAAACATCGCGACCTGTTTGGGCTGCATAAGCCTCGACCAGCTCGACCCGGCTGAAGTTGCCCGGCAGGTGGGTCAGGCCGAAGCTCTTGAGCCCCGGCGGGTCGTTCTCTTCGGCCCAGTAGCCCAAGGTGGTGCCCAAGTCCATCAAGGGGTCGCCCAGTGTAGCCATTTCCCAGTCCAACACAGCAACCACTCTGGTCAGGTCGGTGGGGTCTAGGATCAGGTTGTCGTACTTGAAGTCGTTGTGGATCAGGGCCGTGCCAGATGCAGGGGGTATGTGAGCGGCCAACCATTCCATCGCGCGTTCCATGCCGGGGATGTCGTCGGTGCGGGCGTTCTGGTAGCGGCCCGACCAGCCCGAAACCTGTCGCTGAGTGTAGCCCTCGGGCTTGCCCAAATCGCCCAGCCCGGCCTTTTGGTAGTCCAGTTGATGCAGCTCGACCATGGCCTCCAGCGCGGCCTCGCAAACGCCGCGCATGAGCTGAGGGGTCATGCCCTCGAGCAGGTTGGTTCGCAAAATCACGCCCCGCAACCGCTCCATTACATAAAACGGAGCCCCCAACACGCTCTCGTCGGCGCAGTACAGCAAGGGCCGGGGAACCTTGGGATACACCGGCTTCAATGCAGCCAAAATTCGATACTCCCGCCCCATGTCGTGGGCAGTCTTGATATTGGCCCCGAAGGGAGGGCGGCGCAGCACCAGTTCCCGGTCGCCCAGCCTCAGTAGATAGGTCAGGTTGGAAAAGCCTCTGGGAAACTGTTGAACACTCAGCTCACCTGCCGCACCCGGCAAGTTGTCCAGCAAATAGCTCTGCAGACGGGGAACGTCGAGTTCTTCGCCGGTTCGGATGGCGGTGGGCTGATCAGTCATGGTGGGCCTCGATAAAGGTTGATGGTTTACGGTTGACCAGTACTATTGCTGCGCCAACGGATCATTTTCGGGTCATGCTCCCGCTTCGTGAATGTGCCGGCAACGTCTGTGCGCAGTTTCCAGGAAAAGCCATGAAAGGTCGTGCTGCCCAGCATCCGTTGACGGTGTACCATGCCTGTCATTCGACATCCTCTCCTCCATCGCCCTCTAATGCTGCGTCAACGGATCATTTTCGGGTCATGCCCTTGCTTCGTGAGCAAGCCGGCAATGTCTGTGACGCAGTTCGCTCAAAAAGCCATTTACTGGAAACCTGCTCAACATCAGTTGACGGCGTACTAGTACACTGTCAACTGCTAAACTTCGGATAAACAG
>JBBIUP010000168.1:0-5233 GCA_037440185.1 Meiothermus sp.
ACTCAGGGTCTACGCAAGAAAACGAAATTTCAGGGTCGTCAACATGATGTAAGAAACAGTTGTCATTCTGAGCCGGTCTCTGGCCAAGAATCCGATGCGCTTGAAAGCTGGTTGCGTACCGCGCAGGACAGCGCAGTAGATGCTTCGTCGGCAAACAACGCCTCCTCAGAATGACAGGGTTTTTTGGGTTTGGTTGGCGAGCTTTTCTGCTCGAAATATTCTTGTGTAAGCCCTGCTGCATTACTCCCCAAAAAACGCCGCAAACATGCGATTTCTCACCAGATATGAGGCGATAAATACCGAGAAAAGCGGTATAATTGCATTGTCGCCTATCATCTATACAGTCTGCGCTGCTACAGCGTCGCAGGAGGTGAGCCATCCCCATGTTGAGCCAAACGCAAATCCAGCAGCTACACCAAAACATCGCCCTACACCCAACGCCGCTATTGTCGCTGTACCTGAGCGTCAACCCCGCCAACCCCGACAACAACGGCAAAGCCTATGTGCTGCGGGCCAAGGAAGCCCTGGAGAGCCTCGAGGTTTCGGCAGCCCTCAGCAAGATGGTCTTGCAACAACTGCAACACTACATTCCCCAAGGCCGTACCCGTGCTCTTTTTGTCGCAGAGAACTTGTTTGAAGACTACCACCTGCAAGTCGAGCTGCCTTTGCTCGATCCCCGCGCGGGGGTGGAAGCGCACTGGGGTACACCCTACCTGGCACCGCTGCTATTTGCCCTCGATGAGCACCAGCGTTACGGCGTGGTGCATATGGATCAAGAACGCTTGCGCCTGTTCGAGGTATTTCTGGGTGAGGTCGAAGAAGTAGCGGACGCCTTTCGCCTGCTCGACACCCATCACTGGCGCTACCTGGGCGAAGACCGCACCGGTACGCCGGGTCGCAGTGCCTCACCTGCGGTCAGCCATGTGGGGGTGGCGGCTCGAGGGGGCTCGGGCAAGGACAAATTCCAGCGGCGGGTGGACGAGTGGAGCCAGCGCTTTTTCCGCGAAGCCGGAACCATCTTGCAGCAACAGATGGTCGAGCGGGGCATGGAACGACTGATCCTGTTGGGTGCACCCGAGGAAGCCAAACAGCTACTGCCCGGATCGGTGGCCGAGAAAGTGGTGGCAACGTTGCCTGCACTATACACTCCAGTGCCCAGCTCTGCCGAAATGTTGAAGGCCGTAACCGAGGCGATCGAACGGGTCGAGCGCAGCGAGGAAGAAGCCCTGCTGGAGCAGGTGCAGCAAAAAGGGGTGGGCGGCCTCGAGCAGGTGTTGAGCTTGCTGCAAGAGGGTCGCTTGCAGTATGTGCTGGTGCCCTGGCATCTCCAGGAGAAAGCCTGGCGCTGCAGCGACGGCTGGGTGGGTAGCAGCCCTCGAGCTGCTCTTGCCCACGGCCCCGGCCAGCTTGTTGAGGAGGTGGAGCTCAAGCATGTACTGCCCGAACTGGCGGCCAGGTATGGCACCGAAATCGAGTTTGTACACGGTGAAGTAGAGCTGCGCCTGCGGCGCGAACTGGGGGGTTTGGCCGGTATGGCCCGATGGTAATCCTCTGGTAATGGTTGGAAGTTAACCTCAGCACAAGGAGGTAGCCATGACCCAATCCACAGTCCCCAGGGTGGCTTCGGCTACCACCCAGTCCTATCCAGCCCAGAACGCCCTCGAGATGCGGGGCATCTTCAAGCGCTTTCCGCTGGTACTGGCCAACCAAAACGTAAATTTTTCGGTGCGCTGGGGTGAGGTGCATGCCCTGGTCGGGGAGAATGGCGCAGGCAAGTCCACGCTGATGAAAATTCTCTACGGCATCCAGCGTCCCGATGCAGGCGAGATCTGGATAGACGGCATAAGGCAGGTGTTCCGCGACCCCCACGATGCGATTGCATTGGGCATCGGGATGGTGCACCAGAACTTCACACTGGTAGAGCCCTTTACGGTGGTGGAAAACGTCATTCTGGGCCACGAGCCCACCTCGCTACTGGGACTGGACATGGCCGAGGCCCGCCGTGAGGTGAAAGCCCTGATTCAGCGATTCGAATTTCACCTCGACCCCGACAGCCGTGTGGAGGATTTGCCGGTGGGGCTTCGACAAAAAGTCGAGATCCTCAAGGCCCTTTATCGGCAGGCCCGCATCCTGATCCTCGATGAACCTACCGCCGTGCTCACGCCACAAGAGACCGACGATCTATTTCGCTTTTTGCGCGAATATGCAGCAGGGGGCAATGCGGCAGTTTTCATCTCACACAAGCTGCTCGAGGTGATTCAGGTTTCCGACCGAATTTCGGTCATGCGCGACGGCCAGATGATCGGAACGATCCCTACCCCAGGCGCTACCCTGCCCCAGATTGCACGCATGATGGTGGGGCGTGAGGTGGGGTTGAAGGTGGAAAAAGGCCCGGTGAACCCAGGCGAGGCGGTGCTCGAGGTATCTCACCTGACCGTAGCTTACGCCAAGGAGAAGCCGCATGTGTTGGACGTGAGCTTCACGGTGCGGGCAGGAGAAATCGTGGGAATTGCCGGGGTGCAGGGCAACGGGCAGTCCGAGCTGGTCGAAGCCCTGACTGGGCTTAGGCCCTACAGCGGTGAGGTGCGCTACCTGGGCCGTTCGCTGGATCATGGCGGCGCGCGCAAGGTGCGCCAGGCAGGGGTCTCGCACATTCCCGAAGACCGCAACCAGCGGGGATTGGTCATGGGGTTCTCCAGCGCCGAAAACCTCTTTTTGGGCGACCAGAACAAACCACCCTATGCCGAGCCCTCGGGGTTTTTCAACGACGATGCTATTGAACAAACCGCGCTCGAGCGCATCGAAGCCTTTGATATCCGGCCCCGCTCCACCACCCTCACCGCCAACCGTTTCTCCGGGGGCAATGCCCAAAAAATTATCGTGGCCCGCGAGCTCTCCCGCAACCCCCTGCTCCTGATTGCCGCCCAGCCCACCCGTGGCATTGACATCGGCGCGACGGAGTTTGTACACGAACAAATTGTCAAGGCTCGAGACCGGGGCGTGGGGGTGCTGTTGGTCAGCGCCGACCTAGGAGAGATCATGGCCCTCTCGGATCGGATTCTGGTGATGTATGAGGGGCAGATTGTGGGCGAACTGGTTGCCGAGCAGGCCACCGAGGAAAAACTAGGTCTGTTGATGGCCGGTGTGATACCGGATTCAAAAAGATAATCATTCAAACAAAAACCTCAAGAGGCTATCTTTTTGAATCCCAGGGTACTCTCGTTGATCGGCGCAGTTCGTCAACGAATGGTGACGAACTGCCCGAATCTGGTATAAAGCATCGAGCAGACCAGGGTTAACCTCTCTGGTCACAAATACCACTGTCGCACCCAGTGCGGTGATGCCCCAGGTGAACCCGGTGGCGATCAGGGCTTGTTGAATGGAGGAGAGGGTTTCTAGCCAGCTCCACATGCCATCCCTCAGCGTCTGGGGCCTACCAGATACACCGCACCCCAGGGGCGGTAGCGGCTTTCCAACACATCTTGCCGGGATTCTTTACCGTGCAGCCTGACCGTGCGGTAGACCCGCACCAGTGCTCCCTCTGCGGCGAAGTCAATCTGCCGACGGTATCCAGAAGGCAGGGTGGCATCGTAGAGGTAGCGGGTAGGTAGGGCAGGGGTGCGCCAGAGAAGGATCGGCCCCTGCCAGGTGACCTCACGATCTTTGGTTCCAAAAAAGCGAAAGATCAGGCTCTGGCCCTGGATCGAGGTCTGGATCAGCAGGTGGGCGGGGGTGTCGTTTTTGAAGCGTAAATCCTTGAATGGGGCGGTGGTGGCGTCCAGCCCGGTGGGTTGGTAATAGCCCACCTGATAGCTGTGGGGGTGGCGCTCCACCATCGGCAATCCACTAAAATACGCAGCCCTGAACAGTGTTGTGCCTACCTGGCAGACCCCACCCCCCACATCCCATACCGTTTGGTTGCCCCGAATAACCCAGGCTTTCTGATAGCCGGTAGCAGATGTGACCGGCCCCAGGGCACGGTTGAAAGAAAATACTGCTCCAGGAGGAATTTGAAGCCCATTAAACTTGGAAGAAGCCAGATAAATATTGTGTGCCCGGCTGGGCGGCGAACCGGCGAAGTTGGTGCGTCCTTCCCCCACCAGGCCGGTGATACCCTGTTGCCACAGGTCTTGCACGCTGGGTTTAGGTTGTTCGACCTGCACAGGTAGCACAAACTCGCGCTTGCTCGCCTCGAGGGCCGCTCGATAAGCCATTTGAACCGTCTCGGCATCGAAACGATAGCCCAGTTTCTGAACCGCGATCCAGCCCCGGTTCTTGTCGAAGACGAAACGTGCTGGGCGGGGTGCACGGCTCAATTGACCGATCAACTGTTCGAGTCCCGCCTCACTTTGGATGGGGTAGCGCTGGGTGCCGATGTAAGCCACCACAACACCCCCTTCCAATACCTGTTCGCGTACCACAAGAACTGCTTCTGGCCCGGCCAGTGCCAGCGAAAATAGAGTATAAGCAACAATCAGTGTGCGCATATTTCCTCCTGACCCATGTGCTTGTGTGCTTTTGCCAGAAGGACTTCCGTAGGTTCAGGCTAGCTTGCCGCTATTACCAGGGCATTACAAGAATCAGTGCGGCTCAAAAAAGTAGTTCGGTTGGAGCAATTTGTGCGAGCTGTTGCCAGTGTGCAATGGTAATCCCCTGGTAATGCCAGCCAACTAGGCTGGATAGCAGGAGGGGGTGGTTATGGCAAAAGTAGTGCTCGAGCACGTTACCAAGCGCTTTGGCAAGGTGGTGGCGGTCAAAGATTTCAGCCTAACCATCGGAGATAGGGAATTCATCGTGCTGGTAGGGCCTTCGGGTTGTGGTAAGACCACCGTGTTGCGGATGATCGCGGGCCTCGAGGTTCCCACCGAAGGGCGGATTTACATTGGCGGCAAACTGGTCAACGACGTGCCCCCCAAAGACCGCGACATCGCCATGGTCTTCCAGAATTATGCCCTATACCCCCACATGAGCGTCTACAAGAATATGGCCTTTGGCCTCGAGCTGCGCCGTACCTCGAGGGCCGAAACCCAGGAGCGCGTCGAAGAAGCCGCCAGGGTGCTGCAAATCGGACACCTGCTGGATCGCAAGCCCCGCGAGCTATCGGGCGGGCAGCGGCAGCGGGTGGCGCTGGGACGGGCCATCGTGCGCAAACCACGGGTCTTTCTGATGGACGAGCCGCTTTCCAACCTCGATGCCAAGCTGCGGGTGGAGATGCGGGCCTCGCTGGCCGAAC
>JBBIUP010000169.1:0-5207 GCA_037440185.1 Meiothermus sp.
TTAGTCTGAAGGCTGGAGGTGGAAAATCCAACCCCTGTACGGTTTTCACGCCGGTTCAAAGTGTGCGAATCTGCCCGACCAGGGCCTCCAGGTAGTCGAAAAACTGTGGGCCATAGTGGGCCATCTCATCGCCTCTGTTCACCACCAGGGGGTAGGGCCAGTTTCGCTCAGACAAGAGGCGCTGGGCCTTCTCCAGTTGTCTCGAGCGGTGGGGCTTGGGTTCATAAATGACCAGTTGGGGCTCCCGGCGCACGACTTCGGCCAGAACGGGCTGGAAGTAGCTTTGGGGATGCTCGGCAAAGATGTTGAGCAAACCCACGTGCCGCAAAGCCTCTGCCACATAGCTCCCCCGCCCTACTGTGATGGGGCCGCCCAGGTCAAACTCGAAATAAACCCGCTGAGCTGGCAGGGCTTTGTACAGGGCGTTGTAGCGCTGTGAAAGACGGGCGCAGAGCCCTGTGGCCGCTTCGGTTACGTTCAGCAGTGCCCCCAACACCGCGATGTTCTCCAGAATTCCATAGGGACTCTGGGGCAGTGGGATCGGGAAGATGGGAATGTCCCGCTGGTGCAACTCGCCCAGTAGATCGCGCTGTACCCCGGTGCTGATGAGCACCAGGTCGGGCTTGAGCGACTCCAGCAGCGCCCAGCGTACGCGGGTATAGCTCGAGACCACCGGCAAGCTCAAGGTGCCGGCTGGACGGTAGCAAAAAGCGCTCCGCCCCACCACCCGCTCCCCCAGGCCCAGGGCAAACAGGGTCTCGGTCACGTTGGGGGCCAGCGAGACCATGCGCTGCGCCGAATCGGGCAACTCGAGGGGGCCCAGCCAGTCGTGTACTAGCTTCACGAGAGCACCCTACGATACCAGGCATCTACCCGCTCCCGTAGCGTGGGCCGATCGGCATCGTTCCAGATAACCCAGGTGGCCCGGCGTATCTTGTCCGCCTGCGGCATCTGGCTGGCGTCGCGAGCAGCGAACTCGGCTTCGCTCAACCCGCTGCGATCCATCACCCGCTGTTTACGCAATTCCGTCGGGGCCACCACCAGCAGTACCCCGGCAAAATCCGCTTCACGTCCGGTTTCGAAGAGTAAAGGAATATCGTGTACCACCACTGGCTTGCCCGCTGCCTGGGCTTTTTCGGTCTCTTCGCGCATGCGTTGGCGTACATATGGATGCAGGATTGCCTCGAGCCGCTTGCGGGCCTCCGGATCACCAAACACCAATCGTCCAAGCGCAGGGCGATTGATCTCCCCTTCTGGACATGCCTCCGGAAACGCTTGGCAAATCTCCGACTCTAATACCCCGGCTCCTTCGCGGGCATATTCATCAGCGTCCAATACCGGCACTCCCAGCTCTCGCAGTTGCTGGGCCACCGTGCTCTTGCCGCTGCCAATGCTCCCTGTCAGGCCTATTTGCCGCATCAGGGGATAGCATACCCTTCCACTTCATGTAACGCTGCCGGGTGAATTCTTCACCACCCAGGCCAGAACCGGCTGTCAGACTGAGGCCATGCGATGGTTTCTGACCTCCATGCTGACTTTGCTGGCGGCCTGCTCCACCAGCCCCAGGCTCGAGTACACCCCCGACGGTTTTCAGGCTGCACTGGATGCCGTCAATCAGGCTCGATCGTCAGGCCGCTCTTGCACCAACCAGGGAATCTCCACCGTCTACACTGCTGCTCCTGCCCTACGCTGGAACGGTCTCTTGGGTGAGGTGGCCCGTCAGCGGGCCGAGTACATCCAGCAGACCGGTCAGTTTAGCCATCAAGAAGGCTCGAGCCTCTCTGTTGCTGTTGCGGCCCGCAGTCAGCAAAATGGCTACAACTATCTAGAAATCCGGGAGAACCTGGCCCAGGGCCCTGGCTCCGCTGAAGACGCGGTATCGGCCTGGCTACCCAGCCCCCATGGCCACTGCGACGCCATCATGGCCCCCCACCTGACCGAGATGGGCATGGTCAAACGGGGGGATTACTGGGTGCTGGTGATCGCCCAACCCAAGTAGTCGCGTAGCACCGGTCGGCCAAAAGCACCAACGCAGTCTGTGGACACATCGGGGAGAATTAGCGTCTGCGACGACGTTTTTTCTTTCTGGGTTGGGTTTTTTCTGCCGCGGGTGGTGGGGCTTTCTCGAGGTTTTCTTGACCCCACGAACCGAAGTAAACCTTCTGCGCTTTTACCTTAACCGGCTTGCTAAAGCCCCGTCGCTCAGCGGGCGGCCCCACCACCCGCCTGGAGGTAGCTTTGGTATGCGGAGGCGGGCTTTTGGGTTCGGTAGCCACCACCTTGCGCGGTTTGGTCGGCTGGTGCGGCTGGCTGCGTTTTCTCAGGTCACTTTCCACAGAGGTGGTCAACCGCTGTGCAGTCCCGTGCGCCTCGGGAGGGTCTTGGCTCTGTGATGAAGGTCTCGAGCCTCTACCCACAGCACGGCGGCTCCCCTGCTTTGACGGTGTAACCCGCTGGTTCTGGCCTTCTGTCTTCTGCTGATAAAACCGCTCGTTGGGCACAAAGTCAATCTGACGTGCCGAGGGATTGGCTCCCTGGATTTCGATTTCCAGCTCATCGCCCATGCGAATACGGCGTTTGCTACGCAGGCCTTCCAGGGCCAGCAGGTCTTCGTGGTAGTGGTAGTGGTCGTCCTCGAGGGCTCCCAGCCGAATCATGCCTTCGACCCCATTGGGCAGGCTCACAAACACCCCAAAACCGGTCACGCCCGAGACCGTGCCGAGGTGGGTTTCACCCTTATGCCGCTCGGCCCACAGGCATTGGTAATACTTGGATAGCTCGCGCTCGGCGTTTTCGGCTGCCCGCTCCCGTTCGGAGGTATGCTCGGCTAGTTTGGGGAAGCGTTTGGCCCAGTCATCCTTTTTCGCCTGATTGGCTTTGCGGCGAATCAGCGCCCGCAAAACCCGGTGCACTACCAGGTCGGGATAGCGCCGAATGGGGCTGGTGAAGTGCAGGTAGTGTTCGGCTGCCAGCCCAAAATGCCCCAGGTTTTCCGCGGCATAGCGGGCCAGGCGCAGGGAGCGCAGCAACAGCGTGGAAACGACGGGTGCTTCGGGTTTGCCTTCGGCTTTCTTCAGAATGGCCTGCAAGGCTTTGGGGGTGAGTTCGCCACCCGGCAGGCTGTAGCCTAGCTTGCCCAGCGCGTTCATCAGTTTGTTGAAGGCTTCTTCGCTGGGGTCTTCGTGCACACGAAACAGGGCCGGGATCTGGCGTTCAGATAAATGCTTGGCAACCGTGCGGTTGGCCAACAGCATCAATTCTTCAATAAGGCTACGGGCTTTGGGTTCTCGCTGCGGAATCAGGTGCAGGTTGCCGTCCTGGTCTACCTCGACTTTAACTTCGGTAAAATTGAAATCGAGGGCACCGCGTTCCAGGCGGCGTTCCTTTAGGATCTGGGTCAGCTTTAGCAGCAACTCTAAATCCGCTCGCAGTTCAGGACTCCAGGCCGCTGGAACCTGGCTTGCCCCATTTGAACTTGGCGGTGCACCGGACTTTCGAACTTTGGCCTCCAACCTTCGATCCTCCGAGCCCCCGGCCCCCATAACTTCACGGGCAAAAGTCTCTACCTCTTCGTAGGTCAGCCGGGCCACACTGCGAATCACCCCCTCTTCAAAGCGATACTCCTTGACCTTGCCAGAAGGGGTCAGTTCGACCAGAACCGAGAGCACCAGGCGGTCTTCGTAAGGCTTGAGCGAGCAAATCCCATTAGAGAGCTGCTCCGGCAGCATGGGCAGTACCCTTCCGGGCAGGTAGACACTGGTAGCTCTGGCATAAGCCTCGTGGTCGAGTGGGTTGAACTCGCCCACATAATGCGAGACATCGGCAATGTGGATGCCCACACGGTAATGGCCATCCGGCAAGGTTTCGATATGGATCGCATCGTCGAAATCCTTGGCATCGGCTCCATCAATGGTGAACACCCTCAGCTTGCGAAAATCGCGGCGGCGTTCAATTTCCCTGGAATCCAGGTGCGCTACCCTGGCGGCTTCGGCCAGGGCCTCGGGGGAAAAAACACTCAGCAATTCGTACTTGGCAATTACCGCCTCGGTTTCGACCTCGGGGCTGTCGCCCAGCCCCAGATAGGCTGCTACTTCACCATAGGGTTCCGCGGTTCCGCGTTTGTTTGAACCGAAATATACCCTGGCCGAAAGGCGTGCCCCGCTTTCCAGACCCTCCAGACCCTCCGGCTTGAGCTTGAGATGGGGCAGTCGGGCATCGTCGGGCTTGAGCCAGGCAAAACCCTGTTTGAAGTAGAGTCGCCCCACCGCCTGGCGGGTAGCCCGCTCCAACACCTCGGTCACCACCGCCCAGGGCTTGCCATCGCGGCCCGGTGGACGGGGCTCAGCCCGCACCAGGTCGCCATTCCAGGCCCCGCCCAGGTGTCCTTTGGGGACATAGAGGTCGGGCAGATCGGGGTTGGTTGGAATCACGAAGCCAAACCCTGCGGGATGCCCGTGTAAGCGACCTTCAAAGCCCTTGCGGGCCCCGGCTTCGGGGAGGTGGTAGAGCTTGCGACGGGGCTCCAAAACCTTGCCCTCAGCCACCAGCAAATCCAGGGCTTCTCTGGCTTCATCTTTGTCGAGACGCAAACCCCGCACAATTTCGCGCAGGCTAAATCGCTTTTTGGGGTGTTTCTTGAAGTATGCGTAAATCTGCTGGTCAATCATAATGCGTGGACGATCCCCTGTCGGGCTCCCTCCGGTGGCAGGAAGGCCATACGCTGGGGAACCCGGGTTCTACAATACGCCCTCGAAGGCCAACTGGGTGGCTTTCAAAGCACCATCCAGCGCCTCGAGGCACTCGTCTATATGTAGCTTCTCAACAATCAGGGGTGGCTCCAAACGCACCACCTTGGGGTTGTTGAGGCCAAAGGCAGTTAGTACACCACGGGTGGCGAGTTCAGCCACCACCACCGCGCCGATGTCGGCGTCACTAAACTCGAGGCCCACCAGCAATCCCCGCCCACGCACCTCCTCAATAAACTCAGGGTAGGCTTTTTGCAGCCCGGCCAGCCCTTCCATCAGGTACTGGCCCATCTGCCCAGCCCGGGTCGGAATACCCTCTTCCAGCGTGACCTCTATGGCCGCCAACGCCGCTGCTGCTGCCAGTGGATTGCCACCAAAGGTGGTGGAATGAATCAGGGGTTCGGTCTTGTAGATGCTCAGGATTTCCGGACGGCAGATGGTAGCCGAAATGGGCATCACCCC
>JBBIUP010000170.1:0-5172 GCA_037440185.1 Meiothermus sp.
GTGTCCGCAGGAAGCCCTATTTTATGCCCGTAAACATCCACCGCGTAAAATCAGAAAAAATGAAACCCTCGAGTTTGATGATGAAAAATTGCTCCGCCGAACAACCAATTCCTGATAGTCTGTTATCGTGACCCTCAACCTTGGGAAAAAACCCCTCAAGCCCGCATCCCGCCCGGAATATATCGAGCCTGCCAGATCGGCCCAGGAATTGCAGAAGCGGCTTGGCCACGAGAAGGTTTTGCTCGAGCTGGCCCAGCGGCGCAACTATTCCTACGACGGCATCGCGATGGGCGTGACCCCGGCGCTGGTGGTGTTGCCCACCAGCACTGCCGATGTGGTGGAGGTGGTGCGGTTTGCCCACCAGGTGGGTCTGCCGGTGGTGGCCAGGGGTGCGGCCAGCGGGCTGTCGGGGGGGGCGGTTCCGATTCAGGAATCCATCGTGCTCTCCTTCACCCGCATGACCGGCCTACAGATTGACCCCCAAGCCCGTATCGCAACCGTGCAACCGGGGGTGGTCACACTGCAAATTAGCGAGCGGGCCAAGCCTTTCGGGCTGGTGTACCCCCCCGACCCGGCCTCCTTTCGTACCAGCACCATTGGGGGCAACTTGGCCGAAAATGCGGGTGGGCCGATGTGCTTCAAGAAGGGTGTGACCGGCGATTATGTGGTGGAGCTCGAGTTTGTGGATCATAGCGGCCAGGTACACCGCCTGCAGCGCGAAGCCTACGATCTGGTGGGTTTGTTGGTGGGCTCCGAGGGAACGCTGGGCCTGATGACCGAAGCCAAGCTGCGCCTCGAGCCGATTTCTCGCTACACCCGCACCCTGATGGCCATCTTTGATGAAGTGGGGCAGGCGGCGGAAGCGGTCTCGGAAGCAATTGCAGCAGGAGCGGTGCCGAGCAAGCTGGAGTTTGTAGACAACGGCTGCATCAACGCTGTGGAAGACTACCTGAAAATGGGCTTGCCTCGCGAAGCTGCGGCCATTCTATTGGTGGATACCGACGGGGACGACCCCCTAATTGTCGAGGAAGAGTTGAACTGGGTGGCCGAGGCCTGCAAAAGATACGGGGCTACCGTGCGCATTGCCCAGGACAGTGCCGAGAGTGAGGCCTTGTGGAAGGCCCGCCGCTCAATCTCGCCGGCCATTGGGGTGGTCAAGCCCAAACGGATGAACGAGGATATTGCTGTGCCGCGCTCGAGCTTGCCCGAGGTGGTGCGTACCATCGAGGCGCTGGGCCAGCAATATGGCCTGCGGGTGGTACAGTTTGGGCATATTGGGGATGGAAACCTGCACCCCAACGTCCTCTACGACCCCAAGATGGACTCGGAGGAAAAGGTCTGGGAGCTCCTGCACGAGATTGCCCGGGTGGCCCTTCGCCACGGGGGGGTTTTGTCGGGTGAACACGGGATTGGCATCATGAAGCGCGACTTCATGAGCGAAGCCGTAGACCCCGAAACCCTGGATGCTTTGCGGCTGGTCAAGGCTGCTTTCGACCCGCAGAATCGCTTGAATCCTGGCAAAGTGTTACCCGAGGTCAACTCGCCCACGCATTAAGCGGTGAAGCTGAAAGTATGCTCAGAATCTGGTTTGCACTGGTTGCTTGCTTTGCCTTTCTGGGGCTGGCCCAGGCGCAAAACCCGTTCTCGGTGGGGCTGGCCTATGCGGCTGGGCCCCTGGTTGCGGTTGAACAGACCCAGCAGCCGGGCCTGCAACCCCAACGACCTACCTGGGATCGGCTGCTCTTTGGCCCGGCCCCGGAGGGCTACCGGGGTCTGGCGCTCTCGGCTCGCCTCCTGGCCTGGAGCGTGCCCTGGATGCTGGCAGGCTCTACCCTTGGGCTGCTCAGCGACGACCCCTGGCAGCGCTCGTTCTGGCTGACCCACTCGGTCTGGGCGGCGGTGAACTCCAGCATTGCCCTGGTGGGATTGCTTGGCCCCGAGCCCGACAAAAATGAGCTGCGTGACCTGCTCTATGTCAACGCAGGAATTGATGTGCTCTACATTGCCGGGGGTGTTTTCCTGGCCTTGCAGCCCGATGCCCGTAGCCAGGGGGCCGGGTGGGCTATTGCGCTACAAGGGGCCTGGCTGCTGTTGTTTGATCTGCTCAACGGGCTGGCATTGGAAAATCGCTGATGATGGAAGCCCTACAGGGACAGGATGAATTGGATGGCCTCTTCGGCAGGGCAGAGTCGGGGTTCCCGGCCCGCAAACCAGGTGTACAAGCCGGCATAGTCGAGGGTTTCCAGGTTAGCGGGCTGGCCCAGAATGATCTTGTGGTCGCCGTCCTTGACCCAGACCATACCCAACACCTCCCCCTCGAGCCAGGTTCCCGCTGCAATCGGCTCCCGGCTAGCCCAGAGGCCGTCGAGTTCGGCTTCGTCGGCGGGATTGAAGTATCCAGGGATCAGGCCATAGTTGACCGGCGGGAGGCCCCACTCGGCAGGCCAGGGGGGGTTACGGGCTACCAGCTTGTGGCCGTCCCAGTCAAAGCGCAGGGGGCTCCCCAGGCTCCATTCCACAATCATCCCTAACCTCATAATTGCAACAGCCAGCGGGCCACGCTCAAATAAACCACCAGGCCGGTCACATCGGTGACGGTGGCGATCAGGGGGTTGGAAATGAGGGCTGGGTCGAGCTTCAGGCGGCGTAAGAGCAAGGGCAGCATAGCCCCTACCACGTTGGCCAGCAGCACCACCAGGCCCAGGGAGATCCCTACTACCCACAGCAACTGCACCTGACCATCAATCAGAACTTTGATGGCGAGCAAGACAGCCAGGGTTATGCCCATTAGCGTGCCCACACCCAGCTCTTTGTGCAGGATACGTAACCAGTCGCCCAGGCTAACATCGCGGGTGGCCAGGGCCCGCACGATCAGGGTGCTGGACTGATTGCCGGTATTGCCCCCGGTACCTACCAGTACCGGTACGTAAAAAGCCAGGGCCGTGACGGCCTCGAGCACCGATTCAAAGCCCTGCAGAATCGAACTGGTGATGCTGCCGGTCACGATCAGAATGACCAACCAGCGCACTCGAGCGCTCCACAGCTTCCAGGCGCTCGACTTGCTGTACACCAGCTCGGGTGACTCCACCGCGCCGAGGCGGTAGATGTCTTCGGTGGCTTCTTCCTGGATCACGTCCACCACGTCGTCAATGGTCACAATGCCTACCAGTTTCTTATCCTCGTCCACCACCGGCAGCACCGTGAAGTTGTAGTCGGCCATCAGACGGGCCACTTCTTCCTGGTCGGTGTTGTCGCGCACGAAGATCACGTCAGGGTTCATGATCTCCGCTACCTGGGTCTTGGGGTCAGCCACGATCAGGTCGCGCAACGTGAGTACCCCTTCCAGGTGTTCTTCTGCGTCCACCACGTAGATCACATAAATCTGCTCGGCATCGGGGGCCTCGCGGCGCAGAAAGCGGAACACTTCCTCCACCCGCATAGCGTCGCGCACCGCGATGTACTCCGAGGTCATGATGCCGCCGGCCTCGTCCTCGTCATACTCGGTCAGTTCCTCGACCTCGGCGCGGGTCTGGGGGTCAAGCTGGCTCAGCAAAGCCTCAGCCTGGGCAGGGTTTTCTTCCTCGACGGCATTGATGGTGTCGGCCAGGTCGTCCAGCGAGAGCTCTTCCAGCAACTCCTTGACCCGCCAGGGGGGCAAAGCCTCCAAGAGCTCGGCTTGTTCGGTTTCCTCGAGGTGGCTAAAGACTTCCGCCGCATCGGCAGGGGAGAGCAGGGTCAGAACGGGCAGGCGGTGTTCGGGGGCAAACTCCGACCAGTGCTCCAAAATCTGTGCCGGATATAGCTCTTCCAGCGCAGCCTTGACCTTGAAGGCATCGCTATCGTCGAGGGCGCTCTTGAGCGCGTCCAGCCCGATTAGGGTTTCGGTGTCGTACATGTGCGGCCTCCTTCGGTTTTCGGCCTGGGCCGAATCTTGGAAGGAAGCTCCGCAGGGTACACGGTTTGTCGAGGATTAGTCGGTGTGGGAGCACACCGGGCGAAATCTTCGACTAGAACTGTGATCTTCCACGGTGCCTCCTGGGTGCCTTTGTAGCTTGCGCCCAAACCCAATGTTTGGCGCTGTACAAAAAAACCTTGAACAGTGTAGCACCAGAGGCTTATCAAGGCAAGCAAATCTGAGCCTCTTCGGGCCTCGGTCGAAGGCCAAGTAAGGGTTGAGGCTCGAGTGAACGATGCTGAATACGGAATCTCGTCTTGCTCAAGGTTAATGAAGTCCAGTTCTTATCAATTTGCAGTAGCCGTAAACCCTCATGGCGGCACGAGCTTCGGCGATGATACGGGGCCGACGATGGGAATATCTTAAGGTCAAAACTTCACCCCTTGATAGATTTGCCTGACCTCGAGGCTCAATTCCAAACACGGCAGCTTCAAAACCCCTTCAGGGCCAAGGCTGGTGTAGCGCCAAGAGTTGTCCTCTAGGCGCTCAAATAGTTCAATTAAGGGTTTGTCCTGGGATATTAAGACATAAGACTTAAGGGTGGGAATCGCAGTGTAGTTTTGCAACTTTTCGCCCCGGTCTATAGCCTCGGTGGTTTCGGATAGCACCTCGATGACCCAACAAGCCAGGTTCTTATAGCGCACTTTACCGTCGGGTTGTTCGCAGGAAAGAAATAGATCGGGGTAATAACCGTGTCCGTTGGGGGTTTGCAGGATCATATCCGCGATGAACAACTCGCAATCCGAAGCCTCGGCCGTATCAAAAACGAGACGGTTCAGGCGGCTGATAATACGGTTGTGATTTGCGGTGCCCCCTGCCATTGCAAATAGATAGCCGTCTACGAATTCGTGGCGTACTTGAGAGCGGGCCTCGAGTTCCAAATACTCCTCGAAACTGGCCTGACCCACCGGGTTCTGCCGTGCCATGGCAGCAGTATACAAGCGGATCTTGGGCAGAAATTGAAGCGGTTCTCGGAAAAAACCCAGCCATCCTCGAAAGTCAAAAAACTGTGTAGAACTCTATTTTTGCTGCCTGTCCTGGCGGCAAAAAATAGAGCGGGCCGCCATGAGCATCTCTCCTGCCGCAACTGGGTTCCGATACCAAAGAATAAAGTGGGGTTAAGAAATCGAAGAATAGAAAACTTGATATTGACACACTCAATCCATTGCTGCTACCCTAGCGGGCGGCCTTCAGGAAGTCGGCCAGAAATCGCAAAA
>JBBIUP010000171.1:0-5135 GCA_037440185.1 Meiothermus sp.
GCCTTCTGGATATCCTCGAGGTTTTTCTGAGCCCCCTGGTGGTGGAAGCTGGCCCGCTCGGGGAACAGCAACACCACCCGGTCGTCTTCAAAACGCGGCTCGGCCTCGCGCACAAAGCCCCGGATGGTCATCTTGAGTGCATTCATGACCTGCCGCCACTCCGAAGCCAGATCGGCCACACTCTGCACGGTGGAGCCAGGGGGCGCTTCCGCCGGCGTGCGGCCCTCTTCCCGGCCCTCGGCTTTTTTCGGCCTGGGATCAAAGTCGGGAATGCCTGGGGATGCAACCGCTACAGTTGCTGTCTGGGTGGCAGGGGCGGTATGGAGCGCCTGGTAGGCACTGAGGATGGCCAACTCCAGCGACATGGCATCGGAGCGCTTGAGGAGGCGCTCGAGGGTTTCGTCTAGCGCAGTCATGGCGGCCACCAACCGTTCTTCGGGCTGGTTCAGGTGGGGGCCAATGCCCAGCCCCATGCGTCCATACAACCCGGCGCGCAGGGCTTCCAGCAACCCCTGGGCCAGGGTGCGGGCAGCAAATCCTTGGGTATAAAGGTGTTGGGCCTGTTGCAAAGCCTGACGAATCTGCCCTTTGTCCAGGGCTTCAGCCAGCGCAAACAAAGCTTCTTGCGGGGGTAGCCCCAGTGCGTCTTCGGTTTGTTTCAGGGTCAGAACCCCCTCGAGGGTAAGCAACCTGTCCAACAGGCTCTCTGCGTCGCGCATGGCCCCGTCGGCCAGCCGGGCTACCAGTTGCAGGGCTTGCGGTTCGGCGGTTCGGCCCAAGCCGGTCAGGATGCGCTGCAACTTCTCCACAATCTCGGCTTCGGAAAGCCGCCTGAAGCGGAAGTGTTGGGTGCGCGAGAGGATGGTGGGGGGCATCCGCTCGGGTTCGGTGGTGGCAAAGATAAAAATCACGTGGGGTGGCGGTTCTTCCAGCGTCTTCAACAGCGCGTTGAAGGCACTCTTGGACATCATGTGGGCCTCGTCGAGAATCACTACCTTGTGGTTGCCCATGATGGGGGCTAACAAGATTCGCTCGCGCAGGTCGCGCACATCCTCCACCGAGTTATTCGAGGCGGCGTCAATTTCGAGCACATCGGGGTGCCGCCCCTCCCGCACCAGTCGGCAACCCTCACAGATGCCGCAGGGCTTGGGGTTGCTGGAACAATTGACTGCCTGGGCGATGAGCCGGGCACTGCTGGTCTTGCCCACCCCCCGGGGCCCCGAAAACAGATAGGCTTGGGATAGCTTGCCCTGCCGGAGTGCATTCAACAAAACTTCCTTGACATGCTCCTGGCCCACCATCTCGTCGAAGGTGGTCGGGCGGGCCTGGCGGTAGAGCGCACTCACGGGTTCTAGCTTAAGGCCCAAAGCTGAAAGCGCAAAGCTATAGCTTTGGTTTTCCAGTGGTGGCTCGGGTCATAGCTTTTGGCTATCGGAAGTCGGTATGTGAACCCCGTCCAGATCGGGTCTTTCGCCGATAGTTCTTTGCATGATGGCAAAACCCTCCGAAAAACGGCCCATTGAGCAGGTTCAAATATCCGGTAAATCCAGGTCGGGGATGCGGCTAAAGGCGATGCGGGTCACGGCGCTCTGCTCGGTGCGGTGCATGCCGGCAAAGTAAAGGGCCTGGGGGCCGTATTTTTTGTTGGCCTTGTCCATCGCCTGGGCCAGATGCACCAGCTTCTGGTCGGGCTCGAACAAGGGCCAACTAAGCTGGTGGTCGGAAATTAGACTGCCCAGGGCAATACCTACCTTGAGGGGGGTGCCCTCGGGTTTTTGCTGCCAAAGTTGTAGGGCCACCCGCAGCAGGGTCAGGGTGTCCTGGCTGGGCTGGATGCGGATGGGGGCGTCCCATTTGCGCCTCTCGCCGTGATCCAGAAAACGTACGAAGAGGGCCAGCGAGCCTGTCCAGTAGCCCTCGTGGCGCAATCGGGCGGCAGCACGGTGTATCAGCCGACTGAGCACCGCCCTGGCTCCGGCTTCGTTGCGGAACACCGGGGGCAGCACGTGCGAGTGGCTCAGGCTGCGCCGCCTGGTGGGTGTTTCGGGCAGGTCGGTTCCGCGCAGGCGGTGCCACCAGGCAAAGCCATGCACCCGGCTGCCCCAGACCTGGGCGAGTTGCAGCATGGAAAGCTGGTAGAGCTGCTCCACAGTAGCAACACCGTGTTTGAACAGGCGCTGTTCCATGCTGGGGCCGATGCCCGGCAGGTCGCGCAATTGCAGCGAATAAAGCTGATGGGGCAGATCGGAAAGTTGCAGCAGGGTCAGCCCGTCGGGTTTGTGCATCTCTGCAGCGACTTTGGCCAAGAACCGGTTAGGCCCCAGGCCCACCGAACAGCTCAACTGCCTGCCCACTTGCCGGTAGATGGCCTCTTTGACTTGCTCCCCTAGCCGACGGGCCGCGGAAGTCTCTTTTTCCCGGCCCATTAGCTTGCAGACCATCTCGTCAATCGAGAGCACCGCTTCAATGGGCAGTACGGTATCTACCGCCTGCAGAATCTGGTGGTGAATGCGGATGTACTCCTTGGGACGCGCCTCGACGATTTCCAGCTTGGGGCACAAGAGCCGTGCATCGTGTAAGCGTGTCCCGGTCTTGATTCCAAAACGTTTAGCCTCGTAACTGGCGGCAATGCAACAGGTGGTCTCGGCCAGTACGGGTACCACCGCCACCGGTTTTCCGCGCAATTCGGGCCGGAGTTGTTGCTCCACCGAGGCAAAGTAGGAATTCATGTCCAGAAACAAGTAGTTGATACCCATGCCAACCTCCAGGATGCGGGGGATATTGCTCACCGAAGCGGTTCGGTGATTATGTAAATTACATAATATAAATATCATATTTTTGCAAGAACAAATAGCCCGAGCGTCTGCCCGGGTACCTTTGTGGAGTGATTCTCCTCTTGCTCAGACTTCGGCAATGCCCGGCAGCTCAGTCCAGGGGGTCTTTCGCGGTTTCTTTGGTTTCCGGGGCAAACCCACCAAACATAAATACCTCGTCCCCCTGGTCGCTGAGGTGCAGTTCGGCCAGCCCCTTGCGTACCATCTCGCGCAGGTGAGAACGGGCCTGTTCGATTTCCAACTGACAGTGCAGTACCACCTCGGCCAGGGTCACCCGGCCCTGCATTTGTTTGGCCAGGGCCAGGATGCGCTGCTCTGGAGACTGGGCGATGTTTTGAGGGTTTTTGGAGGTTGCCAGGCGGTAGCCAAGTACGCCCACGATGGCAAAAAATACCGCCAAACCCGCCACAACTCCAGGCCCGGCTTCTCCCGAAGTGCCAGAGACCAAGTCGCCAATGGCCGCAATCACAAAGAATCCGCTGATCGCAACGATGAACCATCCCAGGAAGGCCCGCATTGAAGGAATTATAGGCGTTGGCTGCGCCTGCCAGGGGTCAAAAAGAAAGAGCCCTCGTTTCGAGGGCTCCTCAATGGTGGGGACGGTTTAGAAGTTGAACTTCAAGCCTGCGCGGGCACCCAAACCAAACCCGCCACCGGTTTCGAAGCGGGGGTTGCCCTCCACGAAGAGGCCGAGGGGGCCAAACAGGTTGAGATCGAGCCCCACGGCTGCGGTGCCGTAGATGGGGTTGGCCAAGGCAGGCAGGAAGCGAGCCCCCACCCCCACGTAGGGGCTAATCAGCCCACTCCCAAAGTGGCGCATCAGGTAGGCTTCGATGCCCAGAGCGTTGGTGCCGAGGTTGTAGTCTAGGCCGGCCCGCAAGCCAAAGCCCAGGAATACATCGCGCACCCCCACCATCCCGGTAAGGGCAAGGTTGTTGGTATTGAAGATACCACCTGCGGGTTGGGGGATGATGCCCAAGGCAGCACCCGCACCAAAGTAGAGGTTGCGACCCCTGGGTGCGGCGGGCGTGACGGGTGCCACTGGCCGTACTTCAGGCTGGGGCTGGGGTTGCGGTTGAGGCTGGGGCTGAGGCTGGGGTGCGGGTTGTTGGGCTTGTTGGCGCAGCTCGTTGACCTGGCCTTGCAAGGTGGTGACCTGGCTGCTCAGGCCGCGTACCTGCTCTTCCAGGGCAGCCACGCGGGCGGCATCGGGACGGTTGCGAATCTGTTCTTCCAGGGTGGCGATGCGGCGTTCCAGGGCCACGGCATCTTGTGGGGCGGTGGGGGCGGCCGGGGCCTGACTCAGGCGCTGGACTTGCTGCTCCAGGGCCGCAATACGGGTCTGGAGTTCAGCCGGGGTGGGGCCCGCCGGCTGGGCCGGCTGGGCGGGTTGGGCCGGGGCCTGGGCCAGCCGCTGGACTTGTTGTTCGAGGGCTGCTAGGCGTTGCTCGAGGGCTGCCGCCCGCTGGCTGGTCTCGATGGCCCGCTTGACCTCGGCCTCGAGCTCGGCCAGCTTACCGGCCTGATCCTGGCTGGTTCGCTCGAGGGCTGTAAAACGCTGCTGCAACTGCTGAAGCTCGGGCGCTACTTCCTGCGCACCCCGCTCGACAGCCAGGCGGCACTCGGGACGGGTGGTCTCGAGGCGGTTGGTCTGGTAGAGGCGGAAGAAAATGAGGGCTGCCTGGTAGCGGGTCAGGTTCTGGTTGCCACGGAAGGTGCCATCCGGGAAACCCTCGATCAAACCGCACTGCACGGCAAACTCTACGGCCTGGCGGGCCCAGTGCCCAGCGGGGATATCCCTGAACTGGGTCTGTGCGTTGGCAAACACGCCGAAGAATGCAGCCAACACAAAGGTGGCAATGGCTAGACGACTTTTTGGCATATAGACCTCCTCTTTGACTAAAGTTTTCGAGACCAAGCGGTCTTGGCTCCGTCTCCTACGCTACGCAGCCAACGTGAGGGCCTAACTTAGCCAGCCAATAAGGGGAATTTGGAACTTTATCACCCATTTCATGTTGGGGTGCGCTGCAAGGTACCCTGCACGTTAAAAAAGCCGTATGGAGTATTTGTCTAAGGAACCCGTTGTTTTCATGAGTTGGGTAGGAGGTGATACCGGATTTTCAAACAAAAACCTTAAGACAAGAGATTGAACCAAGGATCAAAAAGGCGATGAGAAAGAGGAACCGTGCTGTGGGCTATAGCGAGAAGCCCGATCAGCACGGTAACTCTGTACGATGTCCGAAGTCGTACAAGGCAGTTTACCGCGTCTGGCGGGTCTGGCAGGTCTGGCGAGGTGGGAAG
>JBBIUP010000172.1:0-5010 GCA_037440185.1 Meiothermus sp.
GCAAAGGCTGGAATCTCTGCGCGGAACAGCTCGCCCAATGTGTTCTGGAAGGTGTAATACCCCTGCATCGAACCCGGCGGGTGGGCGATGGGACAAAAGCTGTTGTACTGGTAGCTTTGCCCCGGCTCCAGGATGGGTTTTTCGCCCACCACACCCTCGCCCTGCACGTGCCCTACTTCGCCGTTGCCATCGTGAATGAACCACTCGCGGCTCAACAGTTGCACGGTTTCTTGGCCTCGGTTTTCCAGGGTGATGAAATAGACGAACACATGCTGCCCCGGTCTGGAATGCTCTTCGGCATACACCACCTCTACGTGGATGTGGATGCTATCGCGGATAGGCAAGTGGGCTTCCTGCACACCACCAGCATAAGCGGCCCGCAGCGTTTGACAATGAGCGATGCATCAGGAATGGTGCCTCGTTAAGCGGTGTAATTGTTGAACTCGAGCAGCCCCTTTCTATAGCGGATCGTCCTGAAAAAGAATTGTTTTGAGGTAAAGCGATTCCGGCACATGCAGGCTCCAGGGGTGGTCGGAGGGGTTGTGGTGGATGGCATGAACCCGCAGGCGACGGCCTTCATCGGCACTCGCTCGGCGGGTTACCTCGAGGAGCTCGTCCACCCCCAGGTAGTAAGCACAGCTCGAGAGCCACAGCCACCCTTCAGGGCCCAGCAGCCGGAGGGCAGGCCGCAGCAAATCCACCAGCAGCCGCTTGACCCTGGGCAACTCGTCGGGCTTTTTGATCAGGGTCGGAGGGTCGAGCAGAACGTGCTGGAAGGGGGGTGTTGTGCTCCTCGCCAGGTTTTCCAACACTTCCAGGGCGTCTCCCTGGCGAATATCCACCCGCAGCCCATAGCTCCTGGCCGTGTGATCCAGCACCCCCAGTGCATCCAGGTCTTTGTCTATCGCCAGCGCATAGGCCCCCTTGCGGGCTGCCCGCAGCGCGAAGGCCCCCACGTAGCTGTACACGTCCAGCACGCGCTCACCCGTCTGAACCATCTGTTCGAGCAGCCTACGGTTCTCGCGCTGGTCGAGGTAGTAGCCGGTTTTTTGCGCCAGCGCCAGCGGGATGGGAAAGACCAGCCCTTCCTCGTTCACTTCCAACACCGGCGACACCTCGCCGTAGATGGCGCCCACCCTCTCTGGCAGCCCCTCCTGCCGGCGGCTGTCCATGTCGGAACGTTCGTAGATGCCAACCGGCTGAGCCACCTCGATCAGGGCCGACAGCCAGGTTTCCCGCAGGGCCTCCATGGCCCGGTTGCGCACTTGCACCACCAGTACCCCCCCAAAGCGATCCACCACCAGCCCTGGCAACCCATCGGCTTCGGCATGTACCAGGCGGTGAAATTGGTCTAGCTTGGCCCGTTTTTTTTTGGCCCGCCCGAAGCGTTGTAGGAAGAATTTCTTGTCGAGTGGCCCATCGTCAAAGCGGTAGACCCGTACTGCCGCTCGGCTACCGGGGTCGTAGTAGCCCACACCCAAGAAATTGTTGTCACTCGAGAAAACCCGTACAATCCCCGCCCCCTCCGGCGCAGATTCCAACTCGTCGGCGAACAGTCCTGGATAGAAGTTGCGTACCTTCTTGTCTTTGCCCACTTTGGCGATGACCCGTTGCACTCAATGAGCATAAGGAAAAATCCCCATCATGTGGTGGGTGTGTGGTTTAGCCTTGCAGTCCAGCTTGGCCTCCAGACTATGCTCAGCGGAGTTGGCCGCTGCTTAGAGCGATTCCCACGAATGCCCCATACAACGGTTTTGGTGGTACTGGATCCATTACGCTGCACACCGTGCGGCGTAATGGTGGGAACCGCGATAAATCACAGAAACCTTTCCGTCCCAATTTGGCCTCAAGTTCCTCGGCAGTCTGGGCTGGTTTGGCCAGAGCAATGCTGGTTGCTTCTTGCGGCAAGGCGAATGTTTTGGAATTTGGTGGGCCGTGCAGGACTTGAACCCGCGACCTGGCGATTATGAGTCGCTTGCTCTGACCAACTGAGCTAACGGCCCCCACCTTTGGCAAAGGCTAGTCTAGCGGGTTTGCCCCTTTTGCTCAACGCGGGGGCGGGGGATGCTTATCCTGGCCGGTGATCTGGTCTTCGAGCTCGCCGATATAGGCGGCCAGGGTATTGCCAGCCTTTTCGATGTCCTCGCGCAGCTCGTGCTCGACCCGGTCAATTCGCTCGACCACCTCTTGCAGCTTGGCCTCGAGGCCGGCAGGGCTTTGGGCCTTGATGTTGGCCAGCTCTCCCTCGAGCCACTTTTTCAGTTCGGAGAAGCGGCTGGCCTCGGCCTCGTCGGCCAGTTTGCGGGCGGAAAGCAACTCGCGAGCGTATTTTTTGACCTCGAGCAGTGCCGCTGTCTCGAGCCCCACCGTGTACAAGAAATAAACCATCACCAGCACCGCCATGATGATCAGCATCACGATGCCAAAAGGCACTGTCACCTGGGTAAAAACCAGTGAAAGCGTCTTATCCTCGCTAAAGACCGCCCAGTTTCGCCAGGCGAAAACCGCCATCACCACTATCAGAACCAACAAAAAGACATTGCGCCCCCGCATCTTTGGCCTCGAACGGGATTATATCTTTTCCTACAAAGTACACATCAGCCGTAACGGTTCTTGCGAACTTTGTTTCAAAAGGTTTGACCAGCAGCCCACTTCAAAACCGCATCCTGCACGATAGAACCCGTTGCTACCAGGGAGCCAGCCCATGCAAAGACAGGGATACGTTGTACAAAAATACCCCCCCAATTAATTTTGCTAAAAACAGAAAAACACACCGTCGGTGGCGGGGTGTCTGGGGTCTATGGCCATTCCTCTAGACCAGCAGGGGTTCGGCTTCATAAGCGTCTTCGGTGAGACGTAGGAAGAATTCCTCCAGATCGGCGGAACCGTGTTGGTTAAGAAGCTCTTTGGGAGAACCCAGGGCCAGCAAGGTGCCCCGGTGCACCAGGGCCACCCGGTCGGCGACCTGTTCGGCCAGGTGGAGCTGGTGGGTGGCGTAGAGCACCGCCCGCCCATCCTTGGAATAGTCGTGCAGCAAGTCCTTGACCAGCCGGGTAGCGTGGGGGTCGAGACCCACCATCGGCTCGTCCAGGATGAGGGCTTGAGGAGCGTGCAGAAGGCTCATCGCCAGCGAGAGCTTTTGCCGCATTCCGTGTGAATAGGTTTCGATCAGCGAGGAAGCAAAGCGATCCAGGCGAAACTGCACCAGTAGCTCTTCGATGCGGGCCTCGGCTTTTATTCTGGGGAGCCGGTACACCCCGGCGGCAAAGCGCAGGAGCTCGAGGCCCGAAAGTTTGCCGTACAGGTAGGGACGATCTGGCACATAACCAAACTGGGCCTTGGCCTGCACGGGGTCTTTCCACACATCCACCCCGTTCACCAGCGCCCGGCCTCGGCTGGGCCGAAGCAACCCCACCAGCGCCTTGATGGTGGTGCTTTTGCCAGCGCCGTTGGGGCCCAACAGGGCCAGGGTCTCGCCAGGGCGCACTTCCAAGTTCAGGCCGTCCAGGGCCACAAATTTACCGTACCGCTTGCTGAGGTCTTCCAGCCAGATCATCGCCACGGTTAAAGCCTAAGGCCGAAAGCTCCGGGCAAAAGTGCAAAACCTGCTTTTGAGCTTTCGGCCTGGGGAAGTGGTGTTATCTGAGTTCTTCCAGCGCCCGCCGCAGGATGGCATCCTTGTTCAGGTCTACCTCGGCTTGGCCGCGCTCGGCAGGCAGGTTGACGGCGGGGCGGGGCTGGCTGAAGCTGTACTTGCCCTGGGCGTCGGCCCTGGTGGCGAAGGTCTGGCTGCCAATGGTGATGGTCACGTTTTCACCCGGCTTGGCTCCGGTGCCCTCGAAGGATACCGGTACTTCAAAGCGGGTGTCCTTGATCTCGATATCGGGCTTGATGCCCTGCTTGTTGATGCCCCGGCGCTTGGGGGTGAGCCACTCGAAGGTTACCAGGGTCAGGTCGCCGCCGTTGGCCAGATCCACTACATTTTGCCCTACACCCTTGCCAAACGAAGTTTCGCCAATCACCTTGGCCCGCCCGGTGTCCTGCATGGCCCCTGCCACGATCTCCGAAGCCGAGGCCGAGTTGCCGTTAATCAGGACCACCATGGGCCCGCTCCAGGCAACCTGGCCGTTGGCATCGCAGTAGAGCCGGGTTTCGTTGCGGGTGCGGGTAAACACCAGGGGGCCTTCGCGGATGAAGGCCCGCGCGACCTGGCAGCCCTGATCCAGCAGACCACCACCGTTGTCACGTAGGTCGAAGACTATCTTTTGCACGCCGCGCTGGCGCATTTCGGCGAGGGCAGCGTTGAGTTGTTCGATTACCCGCACATTGCCGAAAGTCTCGAGGGCCACATAGCCCACATTCCCCGGTAGCATGGTTCTAGAGACCGAGATGATCTCCACCCGTTGCCGGATCATCTCAAAGCGCAAAACCGCATTGGTTCCATCGCGGCGGACGCCGATGGTTACTTTGGTGTTTTGCGGGCCGCGAATCCTGGCAACGATTTCGTTGACATCGAGCTTGGTCATGTCCTCGCCGTTGACTTCGATAATGATGTCCCCCGCGCGAACCCCAGCGTTGAAAGCAGGTAAGCCACGGATAACGCCCTGTACCCGCGCTCCACCGCCGTTTTCGTTGGGCGATAGCGTAGCCCCAATCCCAAAAAACTCTCCCCGCACATCGTCGTTGCGCAGATTAGCCCGCTGGGGTGGGGAGTAGCTGGTAAATTGATCATCCAAGGCCCCCAGCATTCCCCGGATACCGCCTTCCAGCACGCGGTTGAGCTTGTCGGCCTCGAGGCGGGTCAGATATTGGTTCTGGATTAGTTGATAGGTCTGTACCAGGGCTTGTCCATTGGGGTTGCGGTTGAAGGTTTCAGCGCTACTGCCCGACAATTGGGCATAGACCAGGGCAGCCAGAATGCCACCCACCACGATTATCCAGGCTCTACGCTTCATGGTTTCGTTCACCTAAGACAACAGTGTAGCGGCAATGGATGAGAGCGAAGTGTTC
>JBBIUP010000173.1:0-4990 GCA_037440185.1 Meiothermus sp.
CCGCCGCACCACCAGCCCCACCGGAAGACATTGTCCTGCTGCGTGAAATCCGCGACGCCCTGAAGAAATGACCGAGCCATCTGTGGATAGCTGGGGCAGTGCCCCAGCTATTGCTTTGGTACAAGAAATCCACCCAGCAGGTTTTTCGGGAACAGGACGGCGATTAGAGCAACTCTCGAAATTTCCGCAAATTATCGCGGTTCCCACCATCACGCTGTACATCATGCAGCATGATGTACTCAGTACAACCCAAACCGTTGTACTGTCGCAGTTCCCGCAAACACTCCGCCCTCCGGCAGAATGTTTTGTCCCTCACGGCAAAAACCGCCGTATGGGACATTCGCAGGAACTGCTCTGGGTATTCGTGGGAACCGCTCTATTTTCATGAAAATACCAGCGCTGTGTCAACGGATCATTTTTAGGTCATGTCTCCGCTTCGTGAACAAATCGGCAACGTCTCTGACGCAGTTTCCAGGAAAAGCCATGAACGGTCATGTTGCCCAACATAAGTTGACGGTGTACTGGCCCGCCCTACCTTCTACTGATTTTCATGCCAACCTCTAAGCCCTGGCGGCGGGTTGCACTTTGCTACGCCGGGCTTTTTTGGGAGTAGCCCTGGGTATTCTGCCCTCGAGGGCACCCATTCCTCCCACCAAGGTCCAGTCCAAAACTTCATCCAGCGTGTCGGCAAAGTTAAACTTGAGGTTCTGGCGCAAATAGGCTGGGATATCGGAAAGGTCGGGCTGGTTCTGCTTGGGCAAAATCACTTCGCGGATGCCCGCCCGGCGTGCCCCCAGCACCTTTTCCTTGACCCCACCAATGGGCAAGACCCGTCCCGTGAGGGTGATTTCGCCAGTCATGGAAACATCGTTTCGCACCGGTGCTTCGGCCAGGGCCGAAACCAGGGCAGAAGTAATGGCGATGCCTGCCGAAGGGCCTTCCTTGGGAACTGCACCGGCTGGGACGTGAATGTGCACATCGGAGTTGTCGAACTTTTCCAGCGAGATGCCAAAGCGCTGGGCATTCTTTTTGGCATAGGAAAGCGCAGCACGGGCCGATTCCTTCATCACATCGCCGAGTTGCCCAGTCAGGATCAGGTTGCCTTTACCTGGCATGGCCGACACTTCAATAAACATGATGTCGCCACCCACGGGAGTGTAGAACATTCCGGTCGCCACCCCCACCTGCGGGGTTCTGGCCTCAGACTCCGGCTGAAAGCGAGCCGGGCCTAGATATTTCTCCAAATCGTTATCGGTGATGCGAACACGCTTCTTACCGCTCTCCAGAATAGCCCGGGCTGACTTGCGCAATAGAGTTCCGATCTCCCGCTCGAGGTTGCGCACCCCCGCTTCACGGGTGTAGTGGGTGATCAGGCGCATCAGCGCAGCTTCGGAAACAACCACCTGGTTTTCCTTGAGACCATTTTCACCGAGCTGGCGGGGCAGCAGGTAGCGCTTGGCAATCTCTAGCTTTTCTTGCTCGATGTAGCTGGTGAACTCAATCAGCTCCATGCGATCGTAGAGCGGTCCCGGAATGCTCTCGGGAAAATTGGCCGTGCAGATGAAGAGCACCTCGCTCATATCGAAGGGCACCCCTAGATAATGGTCGGTGAACTCCTTGTTTTGCGCAGGGTCTAGAAGTTCCAGCAGCGCTGCCGCAGGGTCGCCCTGGTAAGAAGCACCAAGTTTATCCACCTCGTCTAGAAGAATCACCGGGTTCTTGCTGCCTGCCTGCCGAATACCCTGAATAATGCGTCCTGGTAAGGCCCCAATATAGGTGCGACGATGGCCACGAATATCGGATTCGTCTCGCGCGCCGCCCAGTGAAATGCGATGGTACTTGCGGCCCAGGCTTTTGGCGATGGACTTGGCAATGGAGGTTTTGCCCACCCCTGGCGGCCCCACAAAGAGCAGGATAGGGCCTTTGGACACCTCTTCGGGGGGTATCTCTCCCTTTTTCTGGCGCTCCAATTTCAGCTTGCGAACCGCCAGATATTCCAGCACCCGATCCTTGACTTTTTCCAGACCGTAATGGTCTTCTTCCAAAATTCGCTGGGCTTCTTTTAAGTCAATCTGATCTTCGGTACGGGCATTCCAGGGCAGATTGGCAATCCAGTCCAGATAGGTACGCACCACGCTGGCTTCGGCAGAGTCGGGATGCATGCGGGCAAAACGCGAAAGCTCGCGCTCCACTTCGGGCAATACATTCTGAGGCAACTTGAGGGCGGCGATTTTTTCGCGAAACTCCTGCACTTCCATCTCGCCCTCTTCGCCGTGCAGCTCGCGCTGGATGGCCTTCATCTGCTCGCGCAAATAAAACTCGCGCTGGTTTTTGTCAATTTCATCCTTGACCTGCTGTTGAATGCGGCGTTGGGTCTCCATCAAGTCCAACTCCGCGTCCAGCAAGACCGCCATACGCTTGAGACGATCCACCACCGAGGGCGTGGCTAGAATTTGCTGCTTGTCTTCTAGTTTGAACTCGAGGTGAAAAGCAATGTAGTCTGCCAGTTGCGAGGCGTCCTCGAGGTTCACGACAAACTGGGCCACCTCGGGTGAGAGGTACTTGCCTTCCTTCAACAGGCTCTCGAAGCGCTCCTTGACCTCGCGGAACAGGGCCTTGACCTCGGTGGCTTTGCCTTCAATTTCCGGTAGTCGCACCACACTGGCTTCCAGGTATCCATCTACCTTGTGATACTGCCCGATGCGAACCCTGGCAAAAGCCTGCACCAGCATCTGCACCGAGCCATCTGCATTTTTGCGCATCCGCAACACATTGCAAGCCGTGCCCACTTCATACAGATCATCGGCACCGGGTTCTTCGACTTCCTTGTCACGCTGGCTCACGATCAAGATGACCCGTTCCTGAGCCAAAGCAGCATCAATTGCACGAATCGAAATGGGCCTGCCCGCATCAATCGGCATCACCATGCTGGGATAGATCACCGAGCCGCGCACCGGGCATACTGGAAGGGTATCTGGAAGATGTGTATTGGGTTTATCGGCTTTCTCGCTCATCAGGATTCCCCTTCTATATCGCAAGTCTACAACTTAGTGGTTTGGTAAGTTAAAGATTGATATGCCATAAAGTCCCCGAAGCGAAGCGCTCAAAGCAACTCCCGGACATTAGAGGGGCTAAATCCATCTCAGAAATTAAGTTACCAGAGCACTTAGACCCTCAACCAGCCATGGCTTGGCTTTTTGCCAAACGCTGGGATTAGACGTGAGTTTACCTTTATCAAGTTTATTGAATTTCATTATAGCAATAAGAACCCCCGCCACAATGATTGAACCTGTTTTACTGGCAGCTTAAATACCCGCCCGAAAACGCCCATCTCAACTGCATAGGGACTTGCTTGTTTAAAAGGCGGGTCGAAAACGGAGTCGGGGTAGATAGCAAAGCGTGCAAGCTTCCAGAAGCACAACCTAGTATGCTGATAAAGATGCAAGTGGCTGTGGTCTGGATATTGTTGTTGCTTTGGGCCTTTTCCCCCATACCCGCGGGGAACTCGTTGGTTGTGAGGGATTTGCCCGGTTGGAATTCGGTTCTGGCTCAGCGTAGCGGAGGTGGGGTTGGTGGCCGGGGTGGATTCTCCACACCCCGTCCTACCCCCTCCATTCCAAGAGTCAATCCTTCTCCAGCCCCTTCCCTACCCCTCCCAACCCCCCGCAGCTATCCAACCTACCCAACCTACCCTCGCGACTACTATCCCCCCAATTATCCCAGCTACCCCAGCACCAGACCCCCCATCTACATCAATCCAGGTACAGGCTATGGGTTCGACCTCATTGCTATCCTCTTTATCGGGGGGATCATTCTGGTTAGCTTTTCAATGGTTCGGGGGCTGCAGCGGGCCGGGGCTGGCAACGGTACAGGCGGTGAGCCCGAAAGCACCGTGGCTCGGCTTCGGCTAGCAACGATTTTTACCCCCGAGCTACAGGCCAACCTGCGCTACGTGGCCCAGGCCGCCGATACCGAGAGTGTGCGGGGCCTGGCCGACCTCATGGACAATGCTGCCGTACTATTGCTACGCGATCAGGCCGGGTGGCGTTTTGGGATGTACGAGGTCTGGGCAGGCAGCCTCCAGAAAGCCGAAGGGCAGTTCGACGCCTGGATGACCGAAACCCGTTCCGAGTTTGTCGAGACTTATCGGCACTTTGAAGGCAAAGAGGTGGTTCAGGCCGGGTATCAGCCTAAAGCCGAGCCCGATGGGCGCTATATCCTGGTCACACTGCTACTGGCCGTCAGCGGTGCGCTTCCCCCGGTCGCCTCCCCCTTGCGGGCCGCAAGTGCCCGTCAGGCCCTCATGGCGTTGGCTTCCTCGAGCCCGGTCAATACCCTGGCGGCCTATATCGCCTGGACCCCCGAAGCCACCGGCGAAGCCCTCACCGAGCAGGATTTGCTGACCGGCTGGCCCAAACTCGAGCTGCTCTGATCGCGGTTCCCACCATCACGCTGCACACCATGCAGCATGATCTACCCAGTACAACCCAAACCGTTGTACTGTCGCAGTTCCCGCAAACACTCCGCCCTCCGGCGGAGTGTTTTGTCCCTCACGGCAAAACCGCCGTATGGGACATTCGCGGGAACTGCTCTGGGTATTCGTGGGAACCGCTCTAGGAGGCAATGGTCAGCGCCTTCACCGCCGCTGCCACTTCTTCATACGGCGGCTCCTGCGCCGGAACCTCGGCTACCCAGGCCCAGACAATCCGGCCAGAAGCATCTACCACATACGCCGCCCGCTGCGAAAAACCTGGCAAGCCCCGCAAGCTGATCTCCAGGCCAAAAGCCCTGGTAGCTTCTTTGTTGTAGTCGGAAACCAGTGGAAAAGCCAGGTTAAGCGCTTTTGCATAGGCCCCAAGCGTCCAGGGAGTATCCACACTCAGGCCGTATACCTCGGCTCCCAGATCGTTGTATGCGGCCAAACCGTCGCGGAAGGTGCAGAGTTCTTTCTCGCAAACCCGGGTATGGGCCGCCGGGAAAAACAGCAGCA
>JBBIUP010000174.1:0-4968 GCA_037440185.1 Meiothermus sp.
TCATCTACGAACTGATAGACGAGATTCGCAAGATGGTCAAGGGGCAGCGCGAGCCAGTGTATAAAGAAGAAATCCTGGGCACCGCCGAGGTGCGGGCTATCTTCAAGCTCTCACGTGGGGTGATTGCAGGCTGCATGGTGACCTCGGGCAAGATTACCCGCAATGCAGACATGCGGGTGATGCGCAAGGGTAAGGAGGTCTGGAAGGGCAAGATTGAGGGGCTCAAGCGCGTCAAGGATGATGTGCGCGAGGTAGCCCAGGGTTTCGAGTGTGGGATTTTGCTCGATGGTTTTACCGAGTTTCAGGAGGGCGACATCCTGGAAGCCAGTCAGCAGGTCGAGGTAGCAACGGATTGAGCTGTACCAGGCCAGGTTTTGTCAAACTTAGTCTCTTCCCAGCCTGCACGGTCAGGAGCGCAGTACCTACGTGCACACCGCGCTTGATACAGTTACATACATACCCTGGAAGTGCTTGGGGCAGTCTGCGCTGTCTTTGGCCTAGGCAGCGGCGATCCACAAGATCAACACCACCTGTGCCCCCGGCTTGTTGCCTACGGTGCAAATCTTTGGTCACTTTTCCGCTACGGTGATGTAAATGGCAAACCTCGTACGTTGGGTTTTCAATCTGCTCTTCACCCTGATTCCGGTAATCCTGCTGGTAGTGTTCTTCGTTAACATATCAGCGTTTCTGCGCGATCTGAACGAGTATCGAACCCAGCAAACTCAGGCTGCCGAAGCCAGGCTCGAGGCCGTCCAGTTGCGAGCCGTTGGCAATGTGAATGCCCAAACCTTAGAGCAGACCAGAAAAATCTTAACCCAACGTCTGCAAAACGTCGGCGTGCGAGGCTTTCGGATCGAGGTTCAGAACAACCGCGTGACCGTGCGCCTGCCAGAGCTCGAGGCCGCCCAGCGCAACCAGGTCAATTCGTTGCTAACGCAACGTGGCAATCTAGCCCTCCAGCTGGTAAAAACCGGTGCCAACAACCGTGCCATCGCTCAACTCCAACCCGCCGATCTGGAACCACCTCAACTCACCAACCGTGACCTAGACAGGGTTCAAGCCAGCCAGGGGCAGTCCGGCCGCCCGGCCCTGACCCTGCGCCTGAATCAGGAGGGGGCCGCTAAGTTCACCCGCCTCACTGCGGCCAATGTAGGTCGTCGGGTAGCCATCGTGGTGGATGGGCGCGTCCTGATCGCCCCCACCATTCGCGGCCCTATCACCGGCGGTACGGTTTCCATCCAGGGTTTCAGCTCCCAGCAAGAGACCGAGCGCCTGAGCAACCTGCTGCAAACCGCCCCTTTGCCAGTGCGGCTCGAGCTGGTCAAACCCTAGTAGACGTTATAAAGTGTGTAGGCTGCATTTATGAAGTCCTGGCAACGCTGGATCACCCTCGCCACCCTGACCCTGATGGCCCTGGGGCCGGGGCTGTTCTGGTCGCCAACCAGTGCCAAAGCTGGAACCGGCTTCAGCCAGGGATGGACCGTCGTTCCCCTTCCCCAACAACTGGTCGAAGCCAAAAGCAAGCTCAATACGGTAGGCTCAGGCCTGATTGCCCTGGCACTTGGCTTAGCCTCTTGCAATCTCCACATTTCGATTCATTCACAAGCCCGCGTATACCAGGCTCCCATCCACCATCAACGCCTTTACTTGATCTACTCCCGCCTGCAAACCGATGGGGCCTGATCTGGCCGAAGAACATCAGCACTGCTGGGGAGCACCGCAGCCACTACAAAGGCACTCAGATGTACGAGCAACGGTAGCAGTCCTTACCTCCCCACTTCCTCTCCCCCACTCCCTTCTCTTCTCGGCCCCAAACCCTCCACTCCAGACACCCGATGCTCAACAGGAACTAGCTTATGACCAACCGCCTCTGGACAGGTATTTTGCTGTTGCTGCTCCTTTTGGGAGCCATTGTAGGGCTTTTCCGACCCTGGGAAGCCCGTAACCCACAAAACCCTCTGTTGCCCGCCGACGGCCTGATTCGCCTGGGCCTCGACCTGCAGGGCGGGCTGCGCATCACTCTTAAGGTGATCAATCCCAACCCCGACCCGGCTGTTGCCAGAAGCGAACTGGACGTGGCCCGCACTGTAATCGAAAACCGGGTCAACGCCATCGGGGTAGCTGAGCCGCTGGTACAGGTTCAGGGCAATGACCGTATCATCGTCGAGTTACCCGGACTCAAGCAAGACCAGCAGCAACGTGCCCTCAACCTGATCGGCCAGACCGCCAAGCTCGAGTTCCGTATTGTCAACCAGGGAGCCCAGGGCACCACTGTCGCACAGATTAACGAACAACTGCGCAACTCCGGCCTGAGCGGGGCCGCGCTGGCAGCTCGACGGGCCGAACTCGAGCAAAACCTCTACAAGCTTGAAGACCTGGGGCCAGCCCTGCTTACCGGGGCCGACCTGCGTACCGCCAATGCCTCCTTCGACCAGTTTGGACGACCCCAGGTAGACATGGAGTTCACGCCCGAGGGTGCCCAAAAGTTTGAAGAAGCCACCCGGGCCAACGTCAACCGCCAGCTTGGGGTCGTCTTGGACGACAAGGTCTTTACTGCACCCAATATCCGCCAGGCCATTGGGGGTGGACGGGCGGTTATCGAAGGGCTGTCGGGGGTACAGGAAGCTTCCGATATTGCCCTGGTGCTTCGCTCGGGCTCACTGCCGGTAAAACTGGAAGTGGCCGAGACCCGTGCGATTGGCCCCACCTTGGGCCAGGATGCCATTAATGCTGGTATTCAAGCCGGGATTATCGGTACCACCCTGCTCTTTATCTTGATTTTCGCCTACTACGGCTTCTGGATGGGGTTGGTGGCCGCGCTGGGACTGGTCTATACATCCATCCTGCTGATGGCTTCGATTTCCATGCTGGGCGCAACCTTGACCCTACCAGGCATCGCCGGTCTGATTCTGACCCTGGGCGCTGCGGTGGACGGCAACGTGCTCTCCTTCGAGCGCATCAAGGAAGAACTCAAGATGGGCAAGAAGTTCCGCCAGGCCATCCCGGGGGGCTTCTCCCACTCCATCATCACCATTCTGGACGTGAACATGTGCCACCTGCTGGCAGCGGCAGCACTATACCAGTACAGCACCGGGCCGGTGCGGGGCTTCGCGGTAATGCTGGCCCTGGGGGTGGTGACCTCGGTCTTCTCCAACCTGGTGTTTAGCCGCTGGCTTTTGGCAACCATCGGCGACCGCCGCGAGGTCAAACCCCCGTACTGGCTGTGGGGCACCAAAATCAACTTCCTGGGTATCTCGCGGGTCGTCACGGCAGCTTCACTTGGCCTGGCGGTCATTGCTACAGGAATCGTGCTGGTCAAGGGTTTCAACTTCGGCATTGACTTTACCGGCGGTACCGCTTTCACCATTCGAGTCCCCGATAGCACCAGGGCCGATCAAATACGCAGCTTCCTCGACAACGCCGGGGTTGCCGAAGTACGGGGTGCCGAATCCGTCATCACCTCGCTGTCCAGCGTAAGCGGAAATGAGTTTTCGGTACGGGTACGGCAGATCAGCGAGGAACAGCGCATCGAACTCGAGAAGAAGTTCCAGGAAGGCATGCAGGCCATCATCCTTCAGTCCGAGACGGTAGGCCCGGCTATTGGAGCCGAGCTCAGGCGCAATACCATTTTTGCTGTACTGGTGGGCCTTGCTCTAATCCTGATCTACGTCGCATTCCGCTTCGACTGGGTATTTGGGGTAGCGAGCGTGATTGCGGTAGGGCACGATGTGGCGATTGTGGCCGGAATGTACAGTTTGCTGGGGCTGGAATTCTCCATCCCAACGGTGGCGGTATTGCTCACCATCGTGGGTTTCTCCATCAACGACTCAGTTATCATCTCCGACCGCATCCGCGAAAATCTTAAATTGATGCGTGGACGCAGTTACTATGACATCGTGAACACCTCCATCAACCAAACCCTTTCACGCACCGTGATGACCTCGCTGTCTACCATGCTTCCGCTTATGGCTCTGCTTTTCCTGGGAGGGCCGGTGCTGCGCGACTTTTCACTGGCCATCCTGGTGGGCTTCATCATCGGAACCTACTCTTCAATCTACGTGGTATCGGCCCTGGTGGTCTGGTACAAGACCCGCGAGCAACAACGCAAGAGTGCAACCAAAGCCCGTTCGGCCTAGTTTGGTGTAGGCACGCCCCCACCTGCCGGTGGGGGTTTTTATTTTCGTGCCAATAGTGTTTCCCCAAGTGCTTGCTTCAAGAGCATGCTCCAAGAGCTTGCTTCAAGTACCCCGTACAGTGAAACCAGCTGTACAGGGTCATTGACGCTCCCGCAGTAACGCCATCGGCGGGGCAGGTAAAGTGCCTTCACTGGGTGGAAAGAAGCCGTGCTCTGGGCAACACCTACTCCCGTACGGAAGGAAGCCGTGCATTGCACGGCAACACCTACTGCCGTACGGAAGGAAGCCGTGCCCTGCCTGGCAACACGTATACCAACTCTGCCCGTGAGTGGCGCTAAGCGCGCCCCCATCGCCGGTTCCCACCATTTGGCTGCAGGGCGTGCAGCGTAATTTACCCAGTACAACGGTTTTTGTAGTACTGGGTATGGGTGGGAACCGCTCGAGGCGAGGGCTTTCTGGATGGCCCTGTACGGATTCGACTAGCTCACCGACCACGGATTCGACCAGGCGGTGGGTGAGCTTGCCGAACCCCACCGACCACGGATTGACAAACTCACCATGGCGCAGCTTAGTCTTCTCAACTCCAGACCCGCGATACAAAGAACCCAGAACGCCCAGCAAACCTTATCACGGTTTTCGCTACTTTTGCCGCTATCGAAAACGAGAAGAGACCAGCAGACGTGCCCCACCGAGGTGAGACGCTTTCTTCGCCGCGAAGCGGGGTGGCACGCTGGTCTGCGTTGCGTCTGCTAGGGAATGGCGTAAGCCATAGCCACGATGTGGCTAACCTACAGGGGGTGGCGTAAGCCATAGCCACGATGTGGCTAACCTA
>JBBIUP010000175.1:0-4968 GCA_037440185.1 Meiothermus sp.
GCCACGCGCTGGGCTGGGTTCTGGGGGTCGGGCTGGATGGCATAGTAGCTGCTGATCAGCCGGGGGATGTTGACCAGGATGCTATGAGGTGCGGGTTTACCCGCCAGAGGATGTAGCGACATAAAAACTCCTTATTCACGTAGGAGTCTATTTCAGCCAAGCCTAATTGAGCAACGCGCAAGCGCAATTCCGATCCGAAAGAAGACCCTGGCTATAGGAAAAACACCGCAACGTAACAAACCTATATGGCTCCAAAGTATGTTTTTCACTCCATAAAGCTCGGAATCTCTAGGAGCTGTGCCTGTGACCCCGCACGTTGATCTGGTGAGTTTGACAAACTTGCTATGGCGTAGCCCAACCATCAGAACCATCCCTGTCGCGTAGAACCGTTGTTGCAAAAGGCTTCTTGCTCTCGAGGCCACCAGGCGACGGAGCAGCGGTTTTCCAGGCCACCCGCCGTGCGGTTCATTTGAAAACCGCCCAGTGCTACGTCACGTGATGCTTTTCGGGTTTGTTCACAAACCCGTACAGACACAAATCGTCATCGTGAGCCTTCCAGGAACGCGAAGCAATCCAGAACCTCACCGCACGGGGTGGATATCTTCGGCCCCTGCACCGCGCCACGGCACGGTGCCAAAGGCCTCGCAAGGGTGGCTGAGATTGCACTTATACACCAGACCAAAAATGAGCGATTGACAGTGTACTGGTGAGGGCTTTTACGTTCGTTCATGCTTTCGACGCAGATAACTCCTTACCCCGGTGCAGCTCTTCTACCCTATCCACCACATACTCGGCAAAGGGCATGGAGGCTGTCCAGGCCGGTGAGATGGCGTTGAGCACGTGCAAGCCCTCGTTATTGCCCTCGATCATGAAGTCCATCACCAGCTTTTTGTCCTGGTGATCGTAGAGTTGGGCGCGGATGCCTGGACGCCCCCAGGTACGGTAGTTTTCCTGTCTTACCCCTTCCAAGAGGGCGGTGGCTTGGGAGACCAGATAAGCCTGGGAGTATTTCTTGATTTCCTCGAGGGCAATCCCCCTGAAGTTGAAATCGTTGCGGAAAAACAAGATGGCTTCGTCCCGCAATATCGAGAGGGCTTCGGTAGCATCGAAGCCTTTCAGACCCTCGTAGTTTTCGCGCCAGAAAGCCGGAATGGCGGTAGGGCCAATTTTGGCTTTGCCATCTACCGTAACCGTGAAATGTACACCCAAAAAGGTATTGCGCAGGTCGGGTACCGGATAGATGTTGGTTTTGAGCGAGCCTGCTGGCTCCGAACCATACACATACAGGCCCTTGAAGGGCAGAATGCGGTAGCGCACCCCGATGCCAAAGTCGTGAGCTACCTTGTCGGCGTGCAGGCCCGCCGCATTGATCACAAAGTTTGCGCTAAAGACTTCCTGGGAGGTGATGACATCGTTCCCCCGCCGCCCTTGATAGCGGCTATCCAACCGAATTTCAATCTCCCTGGCCTGACACTCTGCGGCGATTGCGGCCATACACTCTTTAGGGTCAACAGTGGCGGTGTTGGGTGACCACAGGGCAATTTCGGTGGATTTGACCCTGGGTTCGATCTTTTTGGCCTCCTCCACCGAAATCAGATGGGTTTCCACACCGTTCAGGTCACCCCGGCGCTTGAGTTCGCGCAAGCCCTCTACTTCTTGTTCATTTTTAGCCACTACCAGCTTGCCACAGCGGTTGATTTTCAGTCCGCGCTCCTCCACAAACTGCTTCCAGCGCATGTTGCCATCGCGGGTAAAACGAGCCTTCAGTGAATCGGCCGTGTAATAAAAGCCCGCATGCAACACCCCCGAGTTGCGCCCCGAACCGTGTACAGCCAGTTCTTTTTCTTTTTCCAGCACGACAATTTTTGCGCTGCTGTTGCGCTTTTTGAGTTCCAGGGCAATCGTCAGACCGACAATGCCCCCACCGATAATGAGGTAATCACAGGTTTTCATCCCAACTATTTTATGCTGGGATTGATAGACCGTTGTTCAAAAATTGACGCTCTATCGCGGTTGGCCGTTTCAAAAAGTCAAACATCCAGCGTCTATCGCCATTCGTCGCTTGCTGTATGCCCTCAGCCCCAGCTCACCCCAGCACAAATGACTCTAAACGTTCACAACGCGACGGGTGGGATAGGGAATCGCAATTCCCTCGGCATCTAGACGCAGCTTGATACGGCGACGGAACTCTCGGCCAATCGCCCACTGTTCTTTGGGTTTAGCGTTGAACAGCACCCGAATGAGGATGCCGGAATCGGCGAGTTGTTGGATGCCCAGCATTTCGGGGGCCTTGTCGGTGAACTTGTCCTTCCATTCAGGTTCGTTGTAGAAAGCCTCGGCCTCCGATTGCACCACCGCCAAGGCCTTGTCTACGGGTGTCTCGTAGGCCACCGAAACATCTACCACCGCACGGGCCCAGTCGCGGCTCATCACCGTGACTTGCTGGACGGTGGAGTTGGGGATGAAGTGCACCCGGCCCTCGAGATCACGCAGCACCGTAATGCGCAGGTTGAAGCGCTCTACCCCGCCTGAAAGCTGGCCCACCGTAATCACATCACCCACCCCGTACTGGTCTTCTAGCAGGATAAAGAAGCCGTTGAGTACATCGCGGATCAGGTTCTGCGCGGCCAGCGAGATGCCCAGCCCCACCACCCCCGCCCCGGCCAGCAGTGCGGTGACGTTGAGTCCCAGGTTGGATAGGGCAAACAGCAACCCAAACACCACAATCAGTACCTGCAACACCGACTCGAGCACGCTCTTGAGGGTCTGGGCCCGTACCCGTTCACGGGTGAATTCGTCCGAGTTACCCAGCGGCACGCGCTGCAAGAGGCGGGGCACCAAGCGAAGGGCCAGCGAAGTAGCTCCAATAATCAGCAGCAAGGCCAGGCCCCGCTCACCCAGCCAGCCAGACAGGGTCTGGCCCCAACCATGGAAGGGCTCGAGCTCGAGTTGCCACACCTGCGCCGCAAGCGAGGCTATCATCACTCCGGTTATGCCCCACCACAGCCAGCTTGCAAGGCGCCAGTAGCGGTCATCACGGGTATCGGGTGTGAGCGTGGCCAGCCAGCCCGCGAGGCCTGCACCAGCCCGCCCTATCCAAAAACCCAGGATCAATAAGCCGATGCTGATCAGAATGCGTAGCCAAAGGCTCGAGGTCTCCATAGCTGTTTTGAATTCCTCCTTCTTCCCTATCGCGGTTTTCGCCATTTGGGTTTCGAGATCCCAGCGACAAAAAATAAGCCCAGTACGGTATTTCTCCTCAAGAGAATTGCAGTATTTTTTCTGAAAACCGCTCTAACCGCACAGCCTCACCCATCGGGCTATCCCGGTACACTATCCTGCCAATTGAGCTATTCCGGCGCGTACCCGCTCTACCAGATTGGCCTCCACCACGCTCTTGGCCTTACGAATAGCGCTATGCACCGCCCGCCCATCGGCAGAACCGTGCCCGATAAATACCGGGCCTTCTACCCCCAGCAGCGGCATCGCGCCGTACTCGGCGGGATCCATCTTGGCACGCAAACCCTGCAACGAGCCACGCACCAGTAAGGCCCCAATCTTGGTCAGCCAAGAACCGCCACTCAGGGCTTCCCGCACCCATTTGAAGATGGTGCGGGCCTCACCTTCGGAAAGTTTGAGCACCACATTGCCGGTATAGCCATCTGTAACCACAATGTCGGTGGTACCCTTGAAAATATCGCGCCCTTCGACATTGCCGTAGAAGCGAATGCCTGTTGTGGTCTTGAGCAGCGGGAAGGTTTGTAAGGTCAATTCGTTGCCTTTTTCTTCCTCTTCCCCAATCGAGAGCAGTCCCACACTGGGGTTCTGGACTCCCTGGGCCTGGGCATACGCCGTGGCCATCACCGCAAACTGCACCAACCACTCGGGCTTGCAGTCCACGTTGGCCCCACCGTCGGTTAGAAAGGTGCGCCCTTTTTCGCTCGGCAGCTCGATGAGCAAGGTGGGCCGATCCACCCCCTGAATGCGCCCCAAGTTGAACAGGGCCGAGGCCAGGGTGGCCCCGGTGTGTCCCATGGCCACTACCGCCGAGGCCTCGCCCTGCTTAACCAACTCCATGCACATATTGATGGAAGCCCGGCGCTTCTTACGCACATCGGTGGCATGGTCTTCCATGGTGATGTATTCGGGAGCCTCAGCAATGGGCAAATCACCCCCCTGTTTTTGTAATTCTTGTTTCAACACAGCCGTTGGGCCTACCAGTACGACCGGAATCCCCTGTTTATGGGCCCGGAGGGCACCTTCCACCGTGACTTTGGGGGCGTGGTCGCCCCCCATTGCGTCGAGGGTAATCGGTTTCATGGAATATAGCCTAAAGCCCAAAGCGAAAAGCCGAAAGCTATATCACGGTTTTCACCATGACTCCGCCGGATGGCGGAGTCATGTAAGCGGCCTTGGTACTTACCAGGTATGTTGGTCACCGAATCCAGCTCGGCGTTTATTAGGGTACTGCGCCCCCAGAGTGCAGCCTACATGAGTGGCTTCCAGGATTTGACCCACTCAGAGCGGCTCCCACCAATACCCCGTACAACGGTTTTGGTGGTACTGCACCCATTACGCTGCACGCCATGCAGCGTAATGGTGGGATCGCAATCAGTGTAACGCAGCTTGGACTATCTTTTCCGAGGTGAACAGGGCCGCGGGTTCGTGAAAGCCGCTCTACGGTGGTCTTTATAGGGATTGCATTGGCGCGAAAGGTCAAAGCTGGCAACCCCGGTACTCGCAAAGACAGTCACCACGCCACTGGCATAGCTTTGTGGCCCCGAATCACAAACCCGCCGACATATTCGATTCTGTTGGTTGCTAGGTGAATATTGGGAAACCGCTTAAGCAAGCACTGAAAGGAAGTTTGTAGCTCCAAACGGGCTAGAGGCGCGCCAATACAGTAGTGGATACCCAGGCCAAAGGTCAGGTGATAGTTCTCCGCACGGGTCAAATCCAACTGATCGG
>JBBIUP010000176.1:0-4933 GCA_037440185.1 Meiothermus sp.
TGGTTATGTTGGCCTGGATTAATAAGCTTCTGGATAACAACGAACGCAAGGTGGCCCGCTACTGGAAAGAAGTGGTGGCGCCGGTGAATGCCCTCGAGGACGAGGTTTCTCGAATCGAAGATCTGGCTGCGGAGTACGCCAAACTGCGTGAACAGTATGCAGCGGGTACCGACCTCGACGACTTGCTGCCCCGGGCCTTCGCCCTGACCCGCGAGTCTTCCAAGCGCTTTCTGGGGCTGCGTCACTACGACGTGCAGCTCATTGGAGGGGCGGTTTTGCACGAGGGCAAGATTGCCGAGATGAAGACGGGCGAGGGTAAGACCCTGGTCGCCACCCTGGCTGTCTGTCTCAATGCCATTGCGGGCAAGGGTGTTCATCTGGTGACGGTCAATGACTACCTGGCCCGGCGCGATGCCGACTGGATGGGGCCCATCTACAAAGGCTTGGGCCTTACGGTGGGGGTAGTGCAAAACCAATCCACCCCCGAAGACCGCCGCCAGGCCTACCTCTGCGACGTGACCTATGTCACCAACAGCGAGCTCGGCTTTGACTACCTGCGCGACAACATGTCCGTTGCACCCGAGCAACTGGTGCTCCGGCACGATACCCCCCTCAACTACGCCATCATTGACGAGGTGGACTCGATTCTGGTGGACGAGGCCCGCACCCCGCTCATCATCTCCGGCCCGGCCGAGAAGGCCACCGATATGTACTACCGGATGGCCGAGATTGTCAAAAAGCTCGAGCGCGGGGAAAAGCCTCCAGTGGGCACCAAAGGCGAGCCTACCGGTCACTACACCATCGAAGAGAAGCAGAAAGCGGTGCATCTGACCCTACAAGGCATTGCCAAAGCCGAGAAGATGCTGGGGGTCGAGGGCCTGTTCAACACCGAGAACATGGAACTGGCCCATATGCTGACCCAGGCTATCCGGGCCAAAGAGCTGTATTTCATTGACCGAGAATACATCGTGCAGGAGGGCCAGGTCATTATTGTAGATGAGTTTACCGGACGCCTCCAGCCGGGCCGTCGCTTTGGCGAGGGGCTGCACCAGGCCATCGAGGCCAAAGAAGGGGTCAAGATTGAGCGCGAGAACCAGACCCTGGCCACTGTGACCTACCAGAACTTCTTCCGCCTCTTCGAGAAAACCGCTGGTATGACCGGCACGGCCAAAACCGAAGAGAAGGAGTTCCAGGAAATCTACGCGATGGATGTGCGCACCATCCCGACCAACCGCCCGGTCGTTCGCCAGGATGCCCCCGATGTGGTATATCGCTCGGAGAAGGGCAAGTTCTTCGCGGTGGTGGAAGAGATCGCTGAGAAGTACGAGAAGGGCCAGCCGGTGCTGGTGGGTACCATCTCGGTGGAGAAATCCGAGCGCCTGTCGGCCATGCTGAAGGAAGCCCGCCACTTCCTGCCACGCCTGGAGGCCCGTGCCCAATTCATGGCCAAGGCCATCGAAAAGCAGAGCGGCCCCGAGTGGGATCGGCTCAAGAAAGCCCTCGAGCGGCCTGGTTCGCTACGTGACAGCGAACTCGAGCCACACGAATCCACGATCCCTCCCAAGGGCAATATCCGCATGGCCTGGGATTACCTCAAAAAAGCGGTACATACCCTCGAGCTGATCCGCAAGGGCATTCCCCATCAGGTGCTGAACGCCAAGTATCACGAAAAAGAATCCGAGATCGTGGCCCAGGCAGGCCGCAGCAAAACCATCACCATCTCCACCAACATGGCCGGGCGCGGCACCGACATCAAGCTGGGGGGCAATCCCGAGTACCTGGCCGCCGACCTGTTGCGCAAGGAGGGCCTCGAGCCGCGCTCGGAGTGGCGCATCGAACTGTTCATCAAGAAGCTCGTCCAGGGCGCAGAGGATGAGGCCTTTAAACTGGCTGCCGAGATTGGTGTGCGCCAATCGGTGATTGATGAGATTCGTCGCCTGCGCGATACCTGTGCTGCCGACGAGGTGCGGGTCAAGGAACTGGGTGGACTGCACATCATCGGTACCGAGCGCCACGAATCGCGCCGCATTGACAACCAGTTGCGCGGTCGCTCGGGCCGCCAGGGTGACCCCGGCAGCAGCCGCTTCTATGTCTCCTTTGACGACGACCTGATGCGCTTGTTCGCCTCCGAGCGCATCGTGGGGATGCTGGATCGAATGGGCTTCGACGACTCCGAACCCATCGAGAACCAGATGGTCACCCGCTCCATCGAGCGCGCCCAGAAGCGGGTGGAGGATCGCCACTTCGACACCCGCAAGCAACTGCTGCGACTCGACGAGGTGATGGCCCGTCAACGCGAGGTAGTGTACGCTCAGCGCCGCAACGTGCTCCTGGGCACCGACGAATCGGTGCGCGAAGGGGCCCTCAACATGGTGGAGGACACCGTAGATGGCGTGGCTGCCAACTACCTCAACCCCCAGCAGCACCCCGAGGACTGGGATATCGAGGGCTTGCGCTCGAGCCTGGTAGACTTCATCCCTCCGCTCAAGGACTTCGACTTCGACGGCCTGCGCAAGCTCAAGCCCGACGAAGGTGCCGAGAAACTGATTGAAGTCGGACGCACGGCCTACGAAGCCCGCGAGGCCGAACTTAACGCGCAGGGGCCCAACCTGATGCGGGCGGTGGAGCGCTTTGTGACCCTGCAAGTGGTGGACAATGCCTGGAAAGAACATCTGCATAGCATGGATGTGCTCAAGCAGGGTATTTTCCTGCGCGGCTACGGCCAGCGCGACCCCTTCCAGGAGTACAAGCTCGAGGGCACCCGCTTCTTCAACGAGATGATTGGGGGCATCAAGAGCGAAGTAACCAAGTTCCTCTTTCGCCTGCAGGTTGAGGTTAACCAGCAACCCACCCCAGCTCCCGTGGCCCAAGGGGTTGAGTATAGTGGTTCCGATACCGCTACAGGCCCATCCCAGGGCAACCTCGACCCTTTCACGGTGCGCCGTCAGCAAAAAGCTGCTTCGGCCTATTCTGGTCTGAGCCGCGCTGAACGCCGCAGGCTCGAGCGCGAAGAGAAAAGGAAAAACAAAGGATAGCTTCGGCTCTGGAAACAATTGTGAATCTCGGCCCGGCGGATGCAACGCAGACCCACTCTGGTCAGAGTGAGCTACGCAACACACCAGACGGATTCGGAGGCTGGCCCTGTAGTCTGCCGCTGTGGTTGAAGCCAGCTCCTCGAGCGGGCTTCGGGTCGTACACTAAGGCGCCATGCTGTCTCGCCGTCGCTTCCTAACCCTGCTGGGCTTGGCGGGCCTGGGTGCTGCGGGGGTAGGGGGGCTGGCCGTCGCTCAAACCTACCCGTTTCAAATTAACCGCTATCGGCGGGTTTTGCCTGGTCTGGGTCGGCCCTTACGGGTCGTGCAATTAAGCGATTTGCACTATGGCCCCTGGGTTCATGCGGCCTCGGTGCGGGCCTGGGTGAAGGCAGCCAATGCCGAGAACCCCGACCTGATCGTCATCACTGGCGACTTGATTGAGTCTGGGTTGCGCCTGAGCTGGCTAAAGGATGTATACCGGGCTTCTTCGCCCGATTTAGAGGTACTCCTGGCTGAGCTCGGTATGCTGAGTGCAACCTTGGGAGTCTATTCGATCTGGGGCAACCACGACAATGGGCTGCCCGAGGTCAAGCGCTATCTTGGACAGCGATTGCCAAAACAAGGAATTGAGGTGTTGGCCAACCAGGGACTGTGGGTGCGGGATGACCTTTTCCTCAGTGGGGTGGACGACTACTGGGCCGAGGAGGCCAATCCCAAAGTATCTTTTGAGGGCTACCAGCCGGGTAAAGCCAGCCTGGCTCTGGCCCACAACCCCGATTTCTGGGATTTCTACCAGGACTTGCCGGTATCTTTGGTATTGAGCGGCCATACCCACGGAGGCCAGGTCTATCTTCCAGGGATCGGAGCACCCTGGACACCTTCGTTCTATGGTCAGAGTTATTTGGGCGGTTGGTACAGCCCCGGCTATAGCCCTGGTTCGCCGCCGGTTCCTGGGTTTGTATCTCGAGGTTTGGGCATGACCCTGCTGCCGTTACGCATCAACGCCCCTGCCGAGCTGGTAGTGTTCGATTTTCTACCAGAGGGTTAGAGCACTCTTCAGAATTATTGGGCTAGATGCCAACTCGATGGCTGTGTCCCGCACAGCACAGCGGCCTCCCGGATGGGAGGCCGCGTCTGTGAAGAGTGCGATAGGATAACGGGGTGATTTTCGGATACTCCTTTGTTATCCAGCACTACCAACGCCCCTTAAAGGGTTTGCAGACTCCCTTGCGGGTAGCCCACCTCTCCGACCTGCACATTGGTTTTTTTATGCGCCAGGGTTCAGTTCGGCGCTGGGTAGAAGCCACTCTGCCCCAGCAGCCCGACCTGATCGTGATCACCGGGGATCTGACCGACTCGGGGCGAAGGCATCAGGTGTTGCCCACCCTGACCGAGTTGCAAAAGCTTCAAGCCCCACTTGGAACCTGGGCGGTGTGGGGTAACCACGACTACCGCTTTAACGACTACCAGCCCAAATACCCAGACCAGGTATCTGCTTCCAAGAAGTCCAGTGCCAGTCCACCCAGAGTGCCGATGGTGCCACCGCATGACCTGGAGGAATCGCTCAATCAGCTGAGCATCCGTTTTCTTCACAATGTGGGAGTTCAACTCAGAAGTGATCTTTATCTGGCTGGAGTTGAAGACCTGTGGCATGGAGAGCCTGACGTGGCGAAAGCCCTCGCAGGGCACCTTGATTCCTCCGCTCGCCTGCTCATTTGCCACAACCCGGACTATCTATATCAGGTGCCCAAATCTGTTGATCTTACGCTGTGCGGCCACACCCACGGGGGTCAGGTGGTATTGCCCTGGTATGGCCCCAGCTTCACCTCCTCGAGCTATGGTCAGAAGTTCGCCGGGGGTTGGGTAGACGACCCGGTTCCAGCCTTCATCTCGAGGGG
>JBBIUP010000177.1:0-4931 GCA_037440185.1 Meiothermus sp.
ATCGGGCTGGGTATCCCTTTTGCCTCGTTCATACTGCATATGATAAAAGCCTACCGACCAACGGGAGAAAAAGAGGAATTAGCCTGAACGCTTCAGGCTCGCATACAAAAGTGTTCAGACTAATTTCGTATTATCGCGGTTCCCACCATCACGCTGCACACCATGCAGCATGATGTACCCAGTACAACCCAAACCGTTGTACTGTCGCAGTTCCCGCAAACACTCCGCCCTCCGGCGGAGTGTTTTGTCCCTCACGGCAAAAACCGCCGTATGGGACATTCGCGGGAACTGCTCTGGGTATTCGTGGGAACCGCTCTCATACGGAATTAGCCTGAACACTTTTGTATGCAAGCCTGAAGCGTTCAGGCTAATTCCTCTTTTTCTCCCGTTGGTCGGGGGATTACTTGTAGTTGACCAACTCTAGTGGTTACACAAGTAATCCCCTTAAGCCGGTATCACTACCCCGGTTCTTCGCAGCGTTCGTAGCTTCTCCACCAACCCCATGCCCCTCTTTCGCTGGCTCTCTGGTTGTATATGATAAAAGCCTAAATGGCGATGCGCAATCGAGCCCGCTTCTCCAGTGGGTTTACTTCACGCAGATCCACGAACCCCACCAGATGGCCCTCGGGGTACTGTGGGGTAGTGACCACAATTCCTTTGCGGATGAGGTCTACTGGGGGGTTGTTCAGTAGGCGCACAAACCAGTCCTGCAATTGCTCAGCCGGCAATCCCACTGGCCAGCCATTGGCTAGACAGAAGGCTTCATCCCGGCTCCACTCGAGGACGCGGGCCAGGTCGCTCATGACCAGTGCGCGCAAATACACTTCCAACATCCTCCCCACCTTACTACCCTCTACACCATCACGGGGTGAAATTCACCCGAGTTTACGCCAGGTTATCGGCTTTTATGCCCTGTTCACGCCAAATACCTTTGCTGAGAAACGTTGAGGAAATTGGTGGTGCGGGTAGGGGTGTTTTGACGGCTCGAGCCCTGCGCGCTACCCTTGAGGGGTTGTGCTAACCTCGAGGCCCCAGATACTGCTGCGTTTGAGTGAAGGTGAAAAATCCTTTGGCGAGCGAATTTTGTTCAAAGGGGCTACCTTCTGGTTGGAGCCGCGTGAGCGGGCTGTTTTGATCGGGCCGAATGGAGCTGGCAAAAGTACCCTATTCCAGGCACTGAGCGGACGCTGGCCCCTCGACGAGGGCAGACTCTCGAGGCCTCAGGGCATCAAGGTGGTCTATCTGCCACAGGATTTTCGCCCCACTGGCTCGACCGTCTACGCACTGGCCCAGGCGGTAACACCCTTGCACCGGGCCGAACTGGAACTGCAACACACCCCGCCCGAACGTGTGGGAGAAGTATGGAACCGTATCCGCGAACTCTCCTTCTGGAAAGGGCGCTTGGCCCGTACCCTCGCCGACTTTGGCTTGGGAGCACTGTGGGAGCAGCCAGCGGAAAGTCTTTCTGGGGGTGAAGGGGTACGGCTGGGACTGGCCATGGCTTTTCTCTCGGATGCCGAGGTCTTGCTGCTGGATGAGCCCACCACCCACCTGGACTTGCGCATGCGTTTGCGTCTGGAAGAGATGCTACTTGGCTATCCTGGCGCGGTGGGTTTGATCTCCCATGACCGGGCGCTCCTGAGCCGGGTCGCTACCACGGTATATCACCTGGAAGCAGGCCGCTTGTTTCGTGTTGCGGGCGGTTATTCGACCTATTTGCAAGAGCGCGAACGCATCCGGCGAACCCTGGAAAAAGCCCACCAAGAAGTGCAGAAAGAGCGTAAACGTTTGCTCCAGGTAATACCCGATCACAGGCGGCCTGGTTCGGATCGCCGGGCCAGCGAGAAAGCCTTACTGCAAACCCGAGCCGAGCGCATTCAAGCGCCTGATCCACTTCCCCCCGAGCGCCGTTGGAGCCTGGAAATTGCCGCTGAAGGGACGCCGAAGTTGGTACTCGAGGCTAAGGAATTGGTGAAGTTGTATCCGGGCAGTAGTGCGGGGGAGCGAGGGAGCAGGGGAGAGGGGGGGATGCGGAAGGTAATTCGCGAGGCCACCCTGCGCATCTTCCGAGGCGATCGGATTGCGCTGGTGGGGGCCAACGGAGCAGGCAAGACCACCCTGCTGCGCTTGCTGCTTTCCAGGGAATGGCCGGATGCGGGCCAGCGGACATTGGGCTACGGTGTGAGCACTGCCTACCTCGACCAGTTGTACCATGGTTTGCAGCCAGATCAGCCTCTCTTTGGGCAGTTTGCCAGCCGGTTTGGCGAGGCGCGGGCTGCGGCTTTGTTGGGCCGTATGGGTTTCCGACCGCCGCACTGGATGGATGTCCCCCGCAGTTTTTCCGGCGGTGAGCGGGCCCGGGCAGGACTGGCTTTGCTGGGTGCTTTGCGGGCCGGTTTGCTGGTGATGGACGAGCCCACCAACCACATCGAACTCGAGCTTCTGGAAGCCCTCGAGCGTGCTCTGGCCGACTACCCCGGAACGCTGCTTTTTGTCTCGCACGACCGGGTGCTGCTGCAAAAAGTCGCTACCCGCTTCTGGGGACTTGAGGAAGGGAAGCTGGTGGAATACCCCAGTTATGCTGAGGCGGAGGCTGCCATGCTGGGCAAGCCCGCGGTGCGGCTCTGCCCCTTTGGCGAGGAGGTCTTTGAGCAGGAACCCCCGGCCGAGGAACGCGATCTCGAGGCCGAACGAGTGGCTTTGCTCGAGCGCCTGAGCGAAATCGAACTGACCGACCGAAGCCGCTTGCGCCTGCGGGCCGACCTGCTCGCACTCGAGGATGCCCTTGGGCGCATGTACGCCCAGGACTTTTTCCGGCCCCACCCCTATCGCTACCGGGTTTGCTGGCAGGGCCTGGAAGTGTTTGCCGATGTCGAGCTGGGATGCTGGCGTTTCTGGAGCCGTGACGAAGAGCTATCCGCAGAGCTTTCGGATGGGGTGTTGAGTCTGGAGGGCAGGGTCGGCCCCCGGTTTCTGCGCGCCATCCTGAGCGTGGCCTTTGAACTCGAGAACGCGGCGGTTGTGCGTTATGGCCAGCAAAGTTTTGGTCGCAAGGCCTACCTGAAGCAGTTCGCAGCCAGGTCTCCAACTCCGAAGAGGTCGCGAGCAGCGGCCAGACACCGCTGCAGGCGCAAACCAAAGCCCTGATCCCTCAACGCTGCGCTTCGCGCACCTGACGTTTGATGCGGGTCAGTACGGCTTGTAAACCTCTTAGCCGTAGGGGGGTAATGATTTCTTCCAGCTTGGCCAGGGTATAAAAATCTTCCGGCACGCCCAGCACCGCTTCCGGACTTTCGCCCTCCAACCCCTCGGCCAACAGACCAGCAAAAGCCCGTACGGTGGGGGCTTCTTTGGGGGCATCAAAAAAAAGGTGTACCCGGGCGTTTTCCAACTCGGCATGCACAAAAAAGGGGGTGGTGCACTCGTGAACCTGCTCGAGTTTGCCCTGCATCCCATCGGGCAGTGGAGGCATTTTCTTGGCAAAATCCAAAAGCATCTCGGTCTTGATAACCTTGGGTGCACTGCCCAGCATCTGCACTACGGTTTGTAGCCTGGGGGGTAACTGTGCAATGCGTTCTTCTGCGGTCATGAACATAGGGTAAGGGGTTGGGGATGAAGGGTCTAGAGCGGTTCCCACGAATACCCATCGCAGTTCCCGCAAACACTCCGCCCTCCGGCGGAGTGTTTTGTCCCTCACGGCAAAAACCGCCGTATGGGACATTCGTGGGAACTGCTCCAGTACAACCCAAACCGTTGTACTGGGTACATCATGCTGCATGGTGTGCAGCGTGATGGTGGAAACCGCGATAGGGGTTCATGCACTATGAGCAACGCCTCAGCCTTCCTGCACCAACATGAACAAATCCCGGCCCAGGTCGGTGTAGTTGCGCAGATGCCCAGCCTGGTTGCCATAGGTCAGGTACAGAACCCGGTGGATGACCCGAGCTGCCTCTTCGGCGCTCTGAACCGTTGTTAGCTTTTCCACGATTTCGGCCACCACCGGCCCATAGAGCGGCTCGAGGGGGGCCAGCTCGCTCAATCCCAGGGGGTCGTAGATTTGCAGATAGGTTTGTACCTTTTCGCCGAGGCTGCTCATGGGGCCAGCATAACCCTCTCTGCGGTGCCGGTTTGTCTGCTGGACAAGACCTGAACTAGTACACCGTCAACTGATGTCGAGCAGGTTTCCAGTAAATGGCTTTTTGAGCGAACTGCGTCACAGACGTTGCCGGAACATTCACAAAGCCGGGGCACGACCCGAAAATGATCCGTTGACGCAGCACTAGTACACCGTCAACTGATGTCGAGCAGGTTTCCAGTAAATGGCTTTTTGAGCGAACTGCGTCACAGATGTTGCTGACTTGTTCACAAAGCGGGACATGACCCGAAAATGATCCGTTGACGCAGCACTAGAACCTTCTGCCCAAGCCTCCCAACGTATGGTGTCAGGGTGCCTGAGCCACCGTGAAATTGCTGCTTGCTCCCAGGGCCATATTGAACTGGCTGGGGACGATGGGCGGATCGGTCGCGATGTTGCTGTTGGCGGGGTAGACCTCTATCCCGTACGAATCAGTGGTGTTCAGGTTGAGGTTGCTAAACGTGGTGTTGAACGAAGTTACGGTGTTGCGTGCTACCACAGTGCCGGTAGTGCGGTTGACCAGACGTACCAGGAAGGCACTGGCCCCGGTGACTGGAGTCCAGGAGACCGAAACGTTCCTGGTGGTAGGATTGTTGCCAATGGTCACGGTGGGCCTGGTCAGGATACTGCCGGCATCTACCTCAACCGCAGTCTGCACGGCCTGGCCATCAATGGTAGCCGAGAAGGTATAGCTTCCGTTGGTCAGGGCTCGTGCATCGTCCCAGCCAATCTCCCACCAAACCCCCGAGGGGGTGCGGGCCGAAGCGCTTTGCAAGGTGATGGTCTCGGTGTAGCC
>JBBIUP010000178.1:0-4928 GCA_037440185.1 Meiothermus sp.
GCCATCACCGAGTATTGGCGGGCCATTGGCATCCCCTACCCCAGCACCATCGAGCGTTTCGGCGTGGATTTATTTGTGGTGAAGGCAACAGTAGAGTACCACGCGCCAGCCCACTACGACGACGAACTGGATATCGGGGTGCGGGTGGGGCGCATAGGCAACAGCAGTATGCAGTTTGTGCTGGGCATCTTTCGGGGCGAGGAGCACCTGATTGGCGGTGAGGTAATTTACGTAGCAGCCAATGCCGAAACCCGCAAGTCCCAAACCATCCCGCAGGCTTTGCGCCAACAAGTAGGTCAATAGATTGCCCTAAGGAAACCTGGGTTACTCCACCCCTTCAGCCCTTAGTTCCTCAGCCAACTTTTCCCAGCCCTTGCGCCCCATTAGGGCATAGGTGTACTCCTTGCCCAGCTCCACGCCAGGCTGGTCAAAGGCATTGATATTCCAGAGCTCACCCAGGAAGGCGGTCTGCCACATCAGGTGTTGCAGCAGCCAGCCCAGGTTGTAGGCATCGAGTTTTTCGAGGGTAATGGTGTAATTGGGCTGCCCAGCTTTGGCAAGGGCGTGGGCGGTGGCTTTGGCCTCGGCGTCTAGAAGCTCAAAGAAACCGCGGCCAAACAGATAGTCCAGCCCTTCCAGGCCCTTTACTGTCGGGATTTCCAGGTTTTCGTTGGGGTTCATGAGGCGCACGAAGGTGGTGAGCTTGTCGTGGGGGCCTTCGCGGAAAAGCTGTACCTGGGCGTGCTGGTCGGTAGTACCGATGGCCCGCACGGCGGTGGTACCAGTACGTACTTCCTTGCCCTGGCGGTTTAGCATCTTGCCCAAGGATTCATCGTGCAGTTGTACAAACCAGTCCGGCAAAAAGCGCAGGCGGCTCGAGTAAGGCATGAAAACTGCGATATTCATACCTTTCCGGCTAAACAGGTGGTTGACCAGGGCAGTCTGGGCCGGGAGGTTTTTCTCCAGGGCGCCCTTGGCCTGTTCGTTGGACTTACGGGCTCCAGCCATCAGGTTTTCCAGGTCTATGCCGACAAAAGCCAGTGGCAGTGTTCCTACCGGGCAAGTCACGCTGAAGCGCCCTCCCACCGAGGGGGGCACCTCGAAGGCAGTGAGGCCCTCGGCCTGCACATAGGGCCGCAGGATGCCTTTGGCGGGGTCGGTGGTGACAATTACATGTTTTTTCCAATCGGCGGTGCCCAGCTCGAGCCACTGCCGAAACACCAGAAAGGCCGCCATGGTCTCAGCAGTGGAGCCAGACTTGGAAATCACATTGACCAGGGTTTTATGGGGCTCGAGGGTGCGGAGCAACCCGATGATCGGCTCAGGTTCCACATTATCCACAAAATGCAGGCGCACCGAACTATTCCCTAAGGCCGTGCCCACCGCCTGCGCCCCTAGTGCCGAGCCGCCGATGCCCAACACCACCAAGTCTTCAACCCAGGCATTAGCCTCTCGGTAGCGTAGCACCTGGCGCACAGTCTCGGTATCCTCGGGGACATCAATCCAGCCCAGAAACTCGGCAGGATCGGATTTACGGCCCCAGAGCGCATCACGAGCCGCTTCCAGGTTCCGCGCTTGAGAAGCAAACTCCGCGGCCCAGTCAATCCCATGCTCACCAATACGCTCCGAAAATAGGTTGTTGAGGTCTAGCCGCAGCATGCTGCCAGTCTACCAGCCCAGGTGAGTGGATTTGATCTAGATATAGGTGCAAGATTGATTTTTCTGAAACCCCCTCATGACCCCACCCAGACTCGAGTGGGGCCACCGGGGAATGAGAGGCCTACTCGATCTGGCCGCGAATTTCACCGCTGGGGAAAGTAGCGCTGTGCAGGTTGATGTAAAGCATGCCCATCTCGAGGTGGGAGATCTGCTCGTCGGTGAGGGTTACGTTGGCCGAGAAGGTGCGAGCGGTATTGTCAAAGGTCAGGTTGGCGACGATGGGGCCGTTGGCATTTTTGGCGGCGGGGCCGTGGATGTGGGCACCGGGGCCGCCGATGGTCATGCCGCTAAAGGTGCCATTGACTGTGAGTTGTTTGGTCGAGCGGTTGAGGGTAATGGTGGCCGAACCGGTGGCCGAGGTGGTGACGGGCGGCACCTCGTTGGCCCCGCTGAGGGTCGCGCCAAAGTTGTTCTTGGGGCCGCCCGTAGCACAAGCCGACAAAGCCAACACCACCGCTGCTGCCATAGTCAAAACTTTCATCTCTACCTCCTGTTGGGTAAGTTTTACCCATCCAACCCTACCCATCGCCGCGTCAAAAAAACGCAAAACTCCTGGGTCGAGTCTCTGCCACCCTGGAGCCCCTCCGGTAACGCGCCAGTAACGGGGCCGGGATTTCCTTGATGGATCTCCCAGCTTCAACCGGTTCTGCAGGCTACTTTGTGCCAGGAAACTATTGTGGCCGCAAGCTGCTGCTCAAACGGGGAACCGCGAGTCCTGTCTGGCTGGCACCCAGCTCATGGCGCGCTCGGCCAGCGCAGCGATGGTCAGGCTGGGATTGACCCCCACATTAGGGTGCGCATTGGTCAGACCCCAGCGAAGTGCTAGACTTAGCAAAATGTCTTTGCGGGCCAAGCAAAAGCCAAGCCCAGAACCGTTATGACCAAGCATTCCCATAAACCCGTAGTGACCCATCTATCGCCAGCAGAGCATTCGGCAGTAGAGGCACTGTGGCATGGACTAGAACCCCATTTACACTATCTCACCGCCTCGGCTAAAGCGCTGGTACACGCGGCCCTCGAGTTTGCTTATGTAGCCCACGAAGGCCAGCAGCGCAAGAGCGGGGAACCTTACATCATCCATCCGGTAGCGGTGGCCCAAATCCTGGCCGATTTGGGTCTGGACGCCGAAACCCTGATGGCTGGGCTACTGCACGACACCATCGAAGACACCGAGGTTCGCCCCGAGGATATCGAAGAGAAATTCGGTGCAGCCGTTCGCAAAATTGTGGAGGGGGAAACCAAGGTTTCCAAGCTCTATAAGCTAGCCCATGCGGCCAGTGAGGACAAGCCTGCCGAGGAAAAGCACGCCGAAGACCTGCGCCAGATGTTTATCGCCATGGCCGAGGATGTGCGGATTATCATTGTCAAGCTGGCCGACCGGCTGCACAACCTGCGCACTTTAGAGTTCATGCCGCCCCATAAACAGCAGCGCATTGCCCGCGAAACCCTGGAAATTTATGCCCCCCTGGCCCACCGGCTAGGGATTGGGCAGGTCAAGCTAGAACTGGAAGACCTCTCCTTCCGCTACCTCGACCCGGAAAGCTACCTGGCTCTCGAGACCCGCCTCAAAAGCCACCGTGCCGAGCGCGAAGCTGCCGTGCAGGCCGCTCGCGAGAAGCTCGAGCAAGCCCTGGGGCGTGACTTCATCCTCAAGCAGTCCATCAAGAGAATCGAGGTGACGGGGCGCACCAAACACCTGTTTTCCATCTGGAAAAAGATGGAGCGGGAGGGCAAGGCCATCGAGCAAATCTACGATCTGCTGGCTCTGCGGGTGATCTTGGAGCCACGCCAGGGCAAAGACCCGGAAGAAAACGCGCTGCGCGAGAAGCAGGTCTGCTACCACGTGCTGGGGCTGGTACACGCCCTCTGGCAGCCCATACCGGGCCGGGTCAAGGACTATATCGCGGTGCCCAAGCCCAACGGCTACCAATCGCTGCACACCACCGTCATCGCGGTGAACGGCCTGCCGCTGGAAGTGCAGATTCGTACCAAGGAAATGCACCAGATCGCCGAGTTCGGCATCGCAGCCCACTGGCTCTACAAGGAAGGGGTCACCGATCCCGAAGGTCTCAAACGGCGGGTGGGCTGGCTCAAAAGCATTCAGGATTGGCAACAGGAGTACAGCAGTTCGCGTGATTTTGTCGAGGCCGTCACCAAAGAACTGCTGGGCGGGCGGGTGTTTGTCTTCACCCCCAGGGGTAAGATCATCAACCTGCCCAAAGGCTCGAGCCCAGTAGATTTCGCCTACCACATCCACACCGAGGTGGGGCACCACATGGTGGGGGCCAAGGTCAATGGGCGCATCGTGCCCCTCAGCTACGAATTGCAAAACGGTGAGATCATCGAGATTCTCACCGCCAAAACAGCCCACCCTTCCAAAGACTGGGTGGAGTATGCCAAAACCCGCTCGGCCAAGCAAAAAGTGCGGATGTTTTTCCGCACCTTCGAGCGGGCCGAAACCCTGGAAAAGGGCCTGCGAATGCTGGAAAAATACTTCAAGCGGCGGGGGTTGCCTAAACCTCTGGAAAGCCAGCTCGAGGATGTAGGTCGCAGGCTCATCAAGAGTTCCTCGCCGGAAGATTTGTACGCAGCCATCGCAGGAGGTAGGGTTGCACCCCAGCAGATCGCCCGCATTCTGGCCCCCAAAACGGAAACCGTCACCCCCAAACCCAAGCCAGTAAAGAATGAGTTGGGGATTCGCCTGGAATCCAATCTCCAGGTGCCCATCAAGCTGGCCAGTTGTTGCAGTCCCGCCAAGGGCGATGCCATCCTGGGCTATGTGACCCGGGGGCGGGGGGTCACGATTCACAAAGCAGGCTGCCCCAACATGCGCCGTCTGATGGAGCAAGATTCGGGACGGGTGGTGCTGGCCTATTGGGAAGGGCTGGGACGGGTGATGCAGCTTGAAGTGATGGCCGATGACCGGGCCGGTCTGCTGCGCGATATCATGGACGCCATTGCCTCGATGGGCAAGAGTGCTATGGGCGTGAACTCCAACCCGGCCTCTCCCCTCTCTTCGCTGTTTCGCATCAGCACTCGAGTCGACCTGACCGAAGGCGAGCAAAAGGTGCTGGACGAGCGCCTACGCAGCGTGCCCAACGTGCGTGCGGTGAACTGGTCGCAGGTGTTGTAAAGTTTAGAGGGTGGAATTTCAGACGGTTCTTTCGGCAGCCAAAGAGGCTGCTTTGGAGTTGAAGGAGACCTGGGAC
>JBBIUP010000179.1:0-4923 GCA_037440185.1 Meiothermus sp.
TCGCGCAGGTGCCCCTGGAAGTCTACGTTCAGGAACAGGCGACCCTGGGCGTGCAAAAAGTACAGATACTTCTGGCCCCGTTCGTTGGTGCGGATGGGGTTGAGCACGGCGCGCAGGGCTTCGGCACCGGGGTTGCCGATGGCACCGGGAGGCAGGCCGCGCCGGGTGTAGCTGTTGTAGGGGGTGTCTTTTTCGAAGTCGCCTGCACCCCGATCAAGTTCGGGCAGGCGTTTGCCCAGACCGTAGGCCACGGTGGGGTCGGCCTGGAGGGGCATGCCAATTTCCAGGCGATTGAGGAAAATCCCCGCGATGACCGGCTTTTCACTGGAATTGGCGGCCTCGGCTTGTACGATGGAGGCCAGCGTGATCCAGTTGTGCAGGTTGGAGAGCCCCAGTTGCTGGAGGCGGGTTTTGGCAGCGGGGGTGAACTCTTGTTCCATGCGGCGGGTCATGGCCCGCACGATGTCTTCGGCGGTGTAGTCGAGGGGGAAGTCGTAGGTGGCGGGGAAGAGGTAGCCCTCGAGGGTGGGGCCTTTGGCCTCGGTGGGGCGCAGTTCGGGGGTAGAGTTGTTGACCAGCTCGAGGAATTTGGGGCCGTCCAGATTGTTTTCACTCAAGCGCTGGGCCATGTCCACCGCCCGCCAGCCTTCCGGAAAAGTGATGCGCGCCGTGAGGGGGCGGGATTCATCGGTAATGGCCAGGGCGATGGCCCGCAACCCCTTGCCCTCGAGCTTGTAGTAGCCGGGCTTGAGTGCTTTATCCTGGCCGGAGAAGCGTAAATACAGAGCAAACATCGAGCCCGAGCGCACCAGACCGGCCTGCTCGAGGATGCGCCCCACCGCCGTCGCCCCACTGCCCCTGGGAATACGGATTTCGGCAGTGGTGCCGGTGGGGCCCATCAAATAGAGGGCATAGCCCAAGACTGCTGCCACCAGCACAAACATGAACAGCACCCCTCGCAGAATCCAGCGGGTGGGTGACTTGCCCCTTTCTTGAGGGTCGTCGAGGGCTGCGGCAGGCCCATCGGAAGGGGTTGGCTTGTTTGAATCGTCCATGCTAAAAGGCTCCACGATCAGGTATGGCGTGGCTCATACACCTGCTAAATAGGATTCCAGCAGCGCGATGGCCGCAGCTTCATCTAGCTTACCCTTCTCTTGTCGAATGCGCTTGGGGGCATTTAGTAGACGATTCTGCCCCAGTTTGGTGGTGAAGCGCTCGTCCAGCATCTCGACCTGCATGCCCCTCTGGCGCATGGCAAGGGCCAGCGCCTGCACCCGTTCGGCCTGGGCACTGGGCCTGCCGTCGGTGCGCAGGGGCAGCCCCACCACAAAGCGCTCGGCACGTTCGCGTTCGGCAAGAGCTGCCAGGGCCTCGAGGTCGGTCTCCAGGCTTTTGCGCACCAGGTAGCCCCGGCCAAAAGCCCAGGGCGAGCCCGTTTCGCCTACCGCCAGGCCAATTCGGGCCTCACCCACATCCAGTGCCACCACTTTCATCCCATCTATTATTTCGCCAAGCTGGCTGGAGAAAATGAGGATACAATGCCCAATTCGCTTTGGCTGGCAATCCAACCGAGCCGTGCTGGAGTACTGTGGATTAAGTAGCGCTGTATCTCTGGCTAACAAAACGCTCCCAGGATTTGATAAATTTTGTGGAGCGAGCCGTTGTATGCCTCTGTTCGGGAATTTCAAACACATCTCCTTCACCGAACTGATTCCCCCCCTGGTCAAGCGTTCGGGGGGCTTGGTGGTGCATACCCCTTCGGCGGCTATTGCGATGGAGCTAGATCAGGGCACCCTGGTTCGCGCCTACCGCAACCAAGAGTTGCTGGGCCTCGAGCAAGCCAAGGAAATTCTGCTCGAGCTGACCCAGCTTCCCGAGGCTCCATTCGAGTTTATCGGGCGACCCATCAAGCCCCAGCCTGATGGCATCAACTACTTTTTGCCCAACATGCTGGTAGATCTGGTGGCCCACACCAATGCCCGTCCCACCTATGCCGACCAGTTTATAGACCCCACCACCCGCTTTTGCCGCACCGAGAAAAACGGCTATCCGGCTGGAATACCAGGGCGTTTTTTGATCGAGGCGAGCTACTGGCTCGAGTCACCCAAAGGGGCCTCCTCCCACGAACTATCGGCCCACCTGCGGGTCTCGTTGGAAACTGTGCTCTACAACCTCTACAGCTTGCGCCAGTCGGGCTATGTGCAGGCCCTCGATGCCTTCCGCCTGCAACAACCGCACAATCAACCCCCCGCTCGCCAGAGCTTGTGGGGCCGCCTCACTCGAGGGTTACGCCTGGGGTTTGGCCGGTAGGTAGGAGCGTATTGCAATACGCCCTTATGCCAGCGTCTCTTCCAACGCTGCAAACGCCTTGTCCAGATCGAAGCCCCCTCCCTGGGCCAGCGCACCCTTGCCGCCACCGCGCCCGCCTGCAACGGTAGAAACCTTCTTCATGACCGCACCCGCATCCAGTCCCTTGTCCTGGGCCGTCTTGGCAATTTTGATAACCAGATTCTGCCCCGAGCCCACCGCCACCAGGTCGGCCCTGTGTTTTTCCATCAGCTCATCTGCTGCACCGCGCAGAGCCCCAGCCTCGATGCCCTCGAGTTTGACCGCCAGATACCTATAGCTGCCTGCTTCCTTGAGCGAGACACCCGCCGAGCTGCCCCCAAGCTGTGCCCGCGCCAAATCCAGCTTGAGCTTCTCAATTTCCTTCTCGCGCTCCTTGATCTCATCTTGTAGCTTGCCCACCCGCCCGGGCAGGCTTTCGGCGGAGGTGCCCAGCTCACGCGCCAGTCCATTTACCCGATCCAGCGAGTCGCGCACATAGGCGGTGGCTCCAGTTCCAGTCAGAGCCTCGACACGCCGCACACCTGCCGCCACCGACTCCTCGGCCACAATCACCAGCGCACCAATCTCACCCGTGCGCCGCACGTGACAGCCGCCACAGAGTTCCTTGGACGACACATTGTCTACTTTGCCCTCGACACTCACCACCCGCACCACGTCGCCGTATTTCTCGCCAAAGAGCGCCATTGCGCCTTCTTTGCGGGCCTCCTCCAGCGGTTTGTAGCCATAGCTGACGGGAAAGTCGGCCTGAATCCACTTATTGACCAGCATCTCGACCCTGGCTAAATCTTTGGGTGGAATCGGCTCGAACTGGCTGAAGTCGAAGCGCAGCCGATCCGGCCCTACGTAGCTGCCTTTTTGCTGTACGTGGGTGCCCAGCACCGCCCGCAGCGCGGCGTGCAGCAGGTGGGTGGCGGTGTGGTTTTTCTCGGTGTCGCGCCGGTGAATGTCTACCAGGGCCCGCACCACCGTGCCCGACTTGAGGGTACCTTCTTCTACCCTGGCGATGTGCAGGAAGATACCATCGGGGTTTTTCTGGGTGGTCGAGACCCTGGCCCAGCCCCCTTCCCACTCCAGAATGCCGGCATCCCCAATCTGTCCGCCTCCCTCGGCGTAGAAGGGGGTTTTGTCCAGCACCACCTGCACCTCAGTTCCGGCGGGTGCTTCTTGAATGGTTTGTTCGCCCACCAGCAGCAGCTTGACCTGGGCCTGGGCCTCCAAGTCTTCGTAACCCACAAAGCTGGTGCCGCCATAATCAGCGGCCAGGGCACTGAGCGCCTGGTTGGACTTCTTGAAGAGCTCCTTGTCGAAGGCAGTGCTACTGCGGGCGATCTCCTGGGCTTCTTCCAGGGCTTTTTCGTAGCCCTCAGTGTCCACCTTGATGCCGCGTTCGTCGGCAATTTCCAGCGTAAGGTCAAGTGGAAAGCCGTAGGTATCGTAGAGGGTGAAGGCGTCTTTGCCAGGAAGAATATCGCCCTGCTTGAGACTGGCGAGCATCCCATCCAGGCGCTTGATACCGCTCTCCAGGGTGCGCAAAAACTGCTCTTCCTCAATGCGGATCTGCTTCTGTACGCTTTCTAGGTTCAGGCGTGTCTCGGGGTACACCCCGCCCATCACCTCGGCCACGATCTCGGCCAGCTTGTACATGAAGGGCTCGCGCAGGCTCAACAGGTAGCCAAAACGCACCGCCCGGCGCAGCAGGCGGCGCACCACGTAGCCGCGTCCGGTGTTGGAGAAGTGGGCCCCGTCGGAGAGGATGAAGGTAACGGCGCGGGCGTGTTCAGAAATCACCCGGTGGGCCACCGAGCTGGGGCCTTCGTAGCTCACACCGGTCAGCTCCACAATTTGGGCGATCAGGGGTTGGAACTCGTCGGTCTCGTAGAAATCGGTCACGCCCTGCAACACCATAGCTACGCGTGCGAGGCCCATCCCGGTATCAATGTTGGGCTTGGGTAGGGGCTCCAGAACGCCGCCGTCCTTGCGGTCGTACTGGGGAAATACCAGGTTCCAGATTTCCACAAAGCGGGTGCTCTCGCGGGTCTCATAATAGTCGGCCCAGGTATCGCTGCCAAATGCTGGCCCCCGGTCGTAGTAAATCTCGCTGCACGGCCCGCAGGGGCCGTTGGGGCCTTTGCTGGGAGCGTTCTGCGGCCAGAAGTTCTCGTCGGCGTCGAAGCGGTGGATGCGGTCGGCGGGCAAACCTACATTCTTCGTCCAATGCTCGAAAGCCTCGTCGTCGTCCTTGTAGATGGTGACATACAAACGATTACCGTCCAAGCCCAGCCACTTTGGGTCGGTCAGGAACTCCCAGGCCCACTCGATGGCCTCTTTTTTGAAGTAGTCGCCAAAGCTGAAATTCCCCAGCATCTCAAAGACGGTCTGGTGGCGGTTGGTGCGGCCCACGTTCTCGATGTCGCCGGTGCGCACGCTCTTCTGGCAGGTCGTAACTCGATACCACTCGCCCTCGTGACCGGCAAATACAGGCTTTTTACCGGTGAAGTAGGCCTTGAGTGGGGTCATGCCTGCGTTGATGAACAGCAGGGTGGGATCGTCCTGGGGAATAACGCTAAAGCTCGG
>JBBIUP010000180.1:0-4915 GCA_037440185.1 Meiothermus sp.
GGGGCAGTTGTCTGGCGTAGTATCTGGGGCACAAGAAAGCACTTCGCCCCCCGGAAGCGAACCACCACCCGCACGGTTGAGTTGGCTGACAACCCCTAGGGGGCTTCCAGGCAAGGTGCGGATAGTGTATTTCACTACGAAGGCTACGCGGGTTACGTTGCCGTTTTGATCGCGTATGCTACGGTCTTCGCTGCCAGCTGGTGCGATCAGAACACTGGGAATGCCAAAATCGGTCACAAAGTTGCCGCACCCCGCGAGCATAAAAGCGGCCACCACCAGGGCGATAAGTTTTTTCATCCAATCATCTCCTCTCTCCATTTGGGGTTGAGCACGAAGAACGAGAGCCTGCTAAGTCCGGTAAGAAAATCTACGTTCTCCACTGCTACTTCCTTGGGCACTTCCAGAACTGCCGGGGCAAAGTTCAGGATACCCTTGATACCTGACTCTACCAGACGATTGGCTACAGCTTGGGCCGAATCAGCAGGAACTGCCAGAAGGCCGAATTCAATGCGTCTTTCGGCCACCGCCCTGGGAAGGTTGTCCATGGTTTCGACGTGCATTCCGTGAAAGGTCATGGTGACTTTGGAGGGGTCGCGGTCAAACAGACCCTTTAATTCAAAAATCTCGCTGAAACCAGGGTAATCGGCGATGGCCTGCCCCAAGCGGCCCATACCTACGATGCAAAGCCCCCAACGGCGGTTGAGGCCCAGAATTTGCCGCAGTTCCCGGCGCAAAATCTGCACCGTGTAGCCTACGCCCCGGGTGCCGTAACTGCCAAAGTACGAGAGGTCTTTACGCACCTGGAAAGCGGTGACCTGGGCCTCCTCGGCCAGCTGTTCGGAGGAAGTACGGTTTACGCCACGGGCCTCGAGGTCTTCGAGAATCCGCAGGTAGGTTACCAGGCGGGAGATGGCCGCGCTGGGTACTTTAGCCATAAGAAACTCCTGTTTTGCGCATCTAGCGCACCTCCAGAACCTCGAGGCCTCGGGCCCGCAGTGCAGCAGCGGCAGCAGCCGTATCGTCGAGAGGGCCTACCCGCACCTTCACCAACCCACCCTCTTCCACCAGCACCACCGGATAGCCTGCTTGCTGCACAGTTTCAACTACCGATTGTGCGCTTCTAGCACTGCGGAAAGCGCCCACCTGTAGGAAACGGCTGGAACTGGGCGTGGGGCTGGTCTGCGGCCCAGTGGGTGGGGAGGTGGGGGCGCTGGCAGCAATCCGGGCTACTTGGGGCTGGTACTGGCCGAGGGTGTTGGCAATGGAGCGAGCCCGTGCCTGGCTGCTGTAGGGACCCACCCAAACCCGGGTGAGGCTGCCAGAAGCCTCGAGGCTCACGGGATAGCCTTGCTGACGCAGGGTAGCGGCCAGGCGTTCGGCATTTTCGCGGTTGCTAAACGAACCCACCGCTACCCGCCAACTGCCACCCGCATCGGCGGTCAAGGTTGGTCGTTCGGGGCGGGGAGCGGGTGCAGGACGAGCGGTTTCCGGCTGTGCTGGTGGTGGTTGCCTGTTTTCTACCTTGGGAGGGGCCGGAACAGGTTTGGCAATAGGGGGCGTGGCAGTAGGGGCTTGTGGAATGGGCAGAACCGTGACCACGGTTTCGGGCTCTGGTCGGGGCTGGGGTTGCGCGGCGGGCGGGGTTTGTGGTCGCGGCTGTGGTGCAACGGGGGTAGTTTGTGGCTGGGGCTGTGGTGCGGGTGGTGGGGTTTGGGGCCCGGCCTGCTGGGCTGGAGGAGAAACGGTGGAAGGGGGCGTCTGCCCCCCCCGCGATCCAGCAAACGGGTTAACCCCGGTCAGAAAAAACACCACGCCAGCCATGATGGCGGCAACCAGTAAGAAGATCAGCGCATCGAGCCAGTTTGTTCTAAGCCAACCCATGCCACCAATCTACCGCAATAAGTCTCGAGCCGGGGCATAGCCCAGGTCGGCGGAGCGCTGCCAGGCCCGCCTGGCTTCGGCCACCCGGCCCAGCGAGCGCAGGGTTAGACCCAGGTTGTACCAGGCCACCGAGTTGCGGCCATCCAGGGCCACCGCTTGCGAGAGCACCCGTTCGGCATCGGAGTATTTACCCGCAGAGTAGAGGGCCGCACCCAGGTTGGCAGCCGTAGAGGCACTGGGAGCCAGGGCCTGGGCCTTTTCCAGCGATTCGGCGGCGGCGGCATAGTCTTTCAGGTTGAACTGCGAGACCCCCAGGAAGAACCAGGCTTCAGCATTATCGGCTTTTTGTTGAGTTACCTGCGAGAGGGTTTCGACGGCCTCGGCATAGCGGCGCAGGGTATAAGAAGATTTGCCCTGCAAGAACAAGGCATCTACTCTATCGGCTCCCTGGCTGGCTCTGACGGCCATCGCGGCGAAGCGGCCCGACTCGGCGGCCTGACCCAGGCGGTCGTAGGCGGTAGCCAGTCCCAACAGCACCTTGGGTTCATCGGGGTTCTGGGCATAAGCATTCTGGAACGACTCCAAAGCTCCCCTGGCATTGCCATCGCGTAGGCGGGCTACCCCCAGGTTGTACTGGGCAGCCCACAGTCTTGGATCGAGGCGGGCTGCTTCTTGTAGAGAGGTCTGTTGTTCGCGGCCCTGCTGGAGGGTGGATTTTTTGAGCAACAGTTGGGCCCGTACCGAGTTTTCCTTGGCCGCTTCCAGCCCCCGGTCAACCTCGCGCAGGGCACGCAGGGGCAACCCCTGGGCAACATAGATATCGGCGATCTGGGAGATGGCTTGTACATTGGCAGGGTCTTTGCCCAGAATCTGGTAAAGCACCGGCAGGGCTTCTAAGGGTTTGTTGGCCCGAACCAGGCTATCTGCCAGCAGAGAAGTGAGTTCGGCATCGCCGGGTACCTTCTCCAGGCCCTTGCGGGCGGCAGCGGTGGCGGCTTCGTGCTGTCCCTGGGTTCGTAGCGCCTTAACCTGGCCCATATAGGCCGGTTTCAGGTCGCTGGCGCTCAGGTTGGCTTTCTCGCCGACCTCGACGGCCCTGGCAAACGCTTGGCTGGCCTCGGCAGCCTGGCCCTGGCGGTCGCGCACCACCCCCAGGTTGAACCAACCCTCAAAACGATTGGGGTCGAGGACGGTGAGCTGGGTGAACTCGAAGGCAGCCCCCCGCAGGTCGCCCAAGCGGTACAGGGCCAGACCCAGCCCAAAATGAGCACTGTAGTTGGAGAAGTCCCGGGCAATTACGGCCTCAAAGCCCTGCACAGCTTCGTTCAGACGCCCTGCCTCGAGGGCTGCCTGGGCTTGCTGCAGCGTCTGCTGAACCGCAGGTGCGGGCTGTGCAGGTTGACTTTGCTGCGCCCAGCCCAGCGAAAGAATCAGAAGCGCCGCGCACAAAAGTTGTTTCATAGCGTCTCCTTCAGGTTAATCCTCATCTTGCGGCTCATTGTAGCACGTGAAGAAAATGCACAAGCGGCAAATGCACTTGTCAAGCCGAAGTTCAAGCACCAGTTTAACAGGGCATCTTGACCAAACAAGCTTCCCCGGCTAGTATGTAAAAGCTGTCACATGCAGCCGCCATCGCGGGGTGGAGCAGTCTGGTAGCTCGTCGGGCTCATAACCCGAAGGTCATAGGTTCAAATCCTATCCCCGCAACCAAAACAACGGTGAGTAGGGCTCAGGGAGTGAAGACCCTGGGCTCTGTGCTTTCCTAAACCCTCTCTATGCGGCCCAGTGCCTCCGCCGGGGTGCGGGCCCCGATAGTGAAGAAGGCTACCCGCAACTCGTGAAGGAAGTCCTCGAGCCACCCTACCACGGCTTCAGGGCCTTTCAAGGCGGGCTCCACCAGCGGACGGGCTACCGCAACCATCTGTGCGCCCAGGGCCAGGGCCTTGGCAGCATCGCTGCCGGTGCGGATACCCCCCGAAGCAATCAGGGGTTTTTGGGGTAGGGTAGCCCGGCATTCCACCAGGGCCTGGGCGGTAGGAATGCCCATTTCCACCAGTTCGGGGTGCAGGATACGCCCGTGGTGAACCAGTTCCTCGACCCTGGCCCAACTGGTTCCGCCTGCCCCCGCCACATCCAGTGCCGCAAAAGGCAGGTGTACCAGTTGCTGGGCGATTTCCTGCCCAATTCCGTGCCCTACTTCCTTGAGAATGACCGGGAAGGGCAATTGGGGAAGCAGGCTATGCAGCTTGTCCAGCAGACCCCCAAAGTCGGTATCCCCCCCCACCTGAAGAGCTTCTTGCAAGGGGTTGATGTGGAGTGCAAGGGCATCGGCTCCGACCCACTCGACGGCCTGCTGTAGATGCTCGAGGCCATAGCCTTTATTCAGTTGAACCAGACCCAAGTTGCCGACCAACAGCGTGTTGGGGGCCACCCCGCGAACCTGAAAACTCGCCCTGGCCTGGGGGTGTTCCAACATGACCCGCTGGCTGCCCAACATCATTCCCACCCCCAGTTGTTCGGCGGCCTGGGCCAGGGCTCGGTTGATACGTCCCCCGTGCTCCTCGCCGCCGGTCATGGCTCCAATCAGAAAGGGAGCCTCGAGGGTTTTGCCGAGAAAGGAGGTAGTAAGGTCTACATCCCCCAGGGCCATTTCGGGCAGGGCCCGGTAGCGCAGGCGGTAGCGTTCAAACCCGGGGGTGAGCCGGGCGTATTCCACGGGCTCGTGGAGACAAACCTCTAAATGTTTGCGTTTACGTATCTGAATATCCGATGCATCGCTCATGGCCAAGTAGCTCCATGGTAGGCAGGTCACTGCGTCTAAACTCAGCACGTACTCCGGGACTGCGCCGACGATCCTGCCCATTGGACAGCGATCTCATCGGTTTGACCAACTTACCACGAAGCAGCCTGGGGCGAAGTTACAGGGCTTCTCAGATACGTGGGTTGGTCTTATACCATCTCTGCGCGTGAGTGATGCTAGACGCGTCCCTCACTTGCCGCGCCAATAGGCGCGTTCGAGGGTTTCTTTTATTGC
>JBBIUP010000181.1:0-4886 GCA_037440185.1 Meiothermus sp.
AGCTGATACCGATGCATTGCCCCCAGCAGGTCGGTTCCGTAGGCCAGGTTAACCCCTGCCTTATAGGCCATCTCGAGCGCCGACAAGCCCTTATCCAGCACCAGATAAATCTTGTGCTCTACATCCTTGGGCAGCCCCGCACTCACGCCTTCTTTGGCCAGGGCTTGATAGGTGATGAGGGTCGGCACCATCCAGGCATCATGCCTTAGAAATAGCTCCACACTGCTCTCATCAATCAGGTTGCAGTGTTCCAGGCTTCGCACACCGCACTCGATCGCACGGTTGACGGTGCGGGCAGTGTAGGTGTGGGCCATCACGTAGAGATCGGCCATCTCGGCTTCCTCCACCGCAGCCCGTATTTCTTCCAACGAGTACTGGTCGTTGGTCAGGCGGTCGGTCGGCGAGGCCACCCCGCCGCCCAGCATCAGCTTGATGTGGTCGGCCCCCCGGCGAATCTCCTCCCGGGTAGCCCGTCGCACTTCAGGCACCCCATCTACCACTGTGCCGAAGGCTACCGTAGTGCTGACCGTCTCGACTGCGATTTCACCGGCAGCTCGGCTGTCGGCATGGCCCCCAGTCTGGCTAAGGGCCCGCCCGCAGATGTACAGCCGTGGCCCTACAAATAACTCTTCTTCCACCGCCCGCTTGAGACCAAAATCGGCCCCCGCTGCATCGCGCACGGTGGTAAACCCACGCAGCAACATTTCCTGCATGATGCCAGCAGCCCGGTGCGCGTTGTAGTGAGGCGAAGCGTTGTTCAATTCACGTAAATTGGCCGTCCAGGCCAACACATGCACGTGTGCATCTATCAATCCCGGCAGTAGGGTTTTACCCCCCAGGTCGAGTTGCACCACCTCTGCTGCCCTGGCTTCGGGAGCCTCCGCACTCATGGGCTCGAGGCGCTCGATGCGGCCATTGCGCAGCACCACCCGCCGGTTGGGTTGGAGTACCCCGGTCTGTACATCCAGCACATTGGCGTTGTGGAGCAGGGTTATCTGAGACACGGCAAAGTCTACCATGTCCTACTTTTGTGCCATTTTTCCCATGAAATAGGGCCTAAAGTCACTCAAATACCTCACCAATTTCCGATAGGATAATGGCGCAGACCAAGTGTTGGCCTGAAGAGCACTAGGAGGTGCTATGAACGTTCTGGAACGACAGCAAGAGGCGGGCCATGCTACGCGCTCGCCGGTCATCAACGACTTCTCCCTGGTAGTAGCCACCGCCAACGGCACCGGCAGTCAGACCGCCAACCTAACGCTGTTGCGGTCTTTTTTTAAGCTAGGCATACCGGTTCACGGCAAGAACATATTCCCCTCCAATATTCAAGGACTTCCCACCTGGTATCACATCCGGGTCAGCCACGAAGGCTACATCGCCCGCCGGCCTTCCGAAATCCTTGTTGCTTTCAACCCTGCTACCGCTCATGAAGATGTACAGGAACTCCCCAGCGGTGGGGTCTGTATCTACAACGCCGATCTCAAGAACTTGCCCCAGCGCGACGATCTGGTCTTCTACCGCGTTCCGGTAGGCGAGCTAATCGCCGGGATTGACGTTCCAGTTAAGCGCAAACCCTACCTCGCCAATATGGCTTATGTGGGGGCGGTGGCCTGGATGCTGGAAGTGCCCCTGGAAGTGGTGGAAGAAGCCCTGAGCGCACAGTTTGGCTACCGCCAGAAGCTGGTGGAAAGCAACATGCAGGTGGTGCGCCGGGCCTATACCTGGGCTACCGAGAATCTGAATAAGCAAGACCCTTTCCGCATCGAGCCCATGAACAAAACCGAAGGCCTCATCGTCATGACCGGCAACGAGGCCGGAGCCCTGGGTGCGGTGTTTGGGGGGGCCAGCGTGGCGGCCTGGTATCCCATCACCCCTTCCACCAGCTTTATGGATGCCCTTCGCGAGTTTTTGCCCAAACTACGCAAGGATGAAAATGGTAAACCCACCTATACCGTGATTCAGGCCGAAGACGAATTGGCCGCCGCAGGCATGATTATGGGTGCAGGTTGGGCTGGGGCCAGGGCCATCACCTCCACCAGCGGCCCCGGTATTAGCCTGATGGCCGAATTCGTCAGCTATGGCTACTTCACCGAGATTCCGGCGGTGATCTGGGACATCCAGCGGGTGGGCCCCAGTACCGGCCTGCCTACCCGCACCAGCCAGGGCGATATCTCTTTTACTTACACTCTGGGCCACGGCGACACCAAGCACCCCATCCTGCTGCCCTCCTCGATTGAAGAGTGCTTCGAGTTTGGCTGGAAGTCGTTTGATCTGGCCGAACAGCTACAAACCCCGGTGTTCGTGCTCTCCGACCTGGATCTGGGCATGAACAACTGGATGGGCAAACCCTTCGAATACCCCAACCAGCCCATGCAGCGCGGTAAGGTTTTGAGTGCCGGGCAGGTGCAAGCCCTGGGCGGCTTCGCTCGTTACAAAGATGTGGACGGCGATGGGATCCCCTACCGTACCCTGCCCGGCACCGACCACCCGCTGGCAGCCTACTTCACCCGTGGCAGCGGCCACAACGAACAAGCCCAGTACAGCGAGCGGGCCGAAGACTGGCTGAACAATATGGCCCGCATCGCCCGCAAATTCGAGACCGCTCGCAACCTGGTGCCTGCACCTGCCACTGAGCTAAACCCTTCCGCCAGGGTGGGCATCATCGCTTACGGCACCACCCGCTATGCCATCGAGGAAGCTCGAGACCATCTAGCCCAGCGCCTCCCGACCAGCTTTTTGCGCCTGCGGGCCCTGCCCATCAATCAGGAGGTACGGGATTTTGTAGCAGCCCATGAGCGGGTCTATATCATCGAACTCAACCGTGATGGACAGATGCACAGCATCCTGCAAACCGAGTTGCCAGAGTTCGCCAGCAAGCTACGTTCCATTGCCTATCTCGATGGAATGCCCCTCACCGCGCACTGGGTCGAGGACAGACTGCTAAAGGAAGAGGGCGATAGCCGGTAGCTGGTAGCAAATCTTACAAGGACGCTTAAATGGAAAATCCCACCCCTACCCCCACCGACCGCACCCAGATCATCAAGACCAATGCCATTGGGCTGAGCAAAAAAGACTACGATGGTGCACCCAGCACGCTGTGCAAGGGCTGCGGTCACAACTCCATCGCCAGCCAGGTGGTGCAGGTCGGCTTTGAGCTAAACCTGCGGCCCCACGAAATCATCAAACTCTCGGGCATCGGCTGCTCGTCCAAGTCGCCGGCCTACTTTTTGGGTATGTCCCACGGCTTCAACGCCCTGCACGGGCGGATGCCCAGCGTGAGCACCGGCGCGCTGATGGCCAATCACTCACTACGAGCGATTGGGGTCTCGGGCGATGGCGACACTGGAAGCATCGGGATGGGTCAGTTCAAACACCTGATGCGCCGCAACGTGCGGATGGTCTACCTTGTCGAGAACAACGGGGTCTACGGCCTGACCAAGGGCCAGTTCTCGGCCACTGCTGAAGAGGGGCTCGAGCTCAAATACGCTGGGCAAAATGAGTTTCCCCAGGTGGACTTGTGCATGGAGGCCATCATCGCCGGGTGTGGCTTCGTGGCCCGCAGCTTTGCGGGCGATGCCAAACAGGTGCGCGAGTTGCTGAAGGCCGCCCTTTCCCACCGGGGTACTGCCGTACTGGACATCATCAGCCCTTGCGTGGCCTTCAACAACGAAGACGATAGCCCCAAGAGCTATGGCTACGGTACCAAGAACGAAAAACCCCTGCACGAACTGGGTTTTATCCCCTATGCCGAGGAGATCTCCATCGAGCCGATGGAGCCTGGCGAGTTCCGCACCGTGCGGTTGCACGATGGCTCCCACATCAGTCTGCGCAACCTTGACACTGCCTACGACCCCACCCACAAACTAGCTGCCTTGGAGCGCTTGCAACGTGCCCAGGACACAGGGGAGTTCATCACCGGCCTGATCTACTACAACCCCGACCGCCCCAGCCTGGCCGAGCTAGAAGAACTCGACACGCCGCTCTCCCGGTTGAGCACCGAGCAGTTGCGGCCCAGTCAAACAGCCTTGCAGCAGTTTTTGCAGAGCTACCGATAGCATGGAGCGGCGGGCCGAAGAAGCCATCGGCAAAGCGCAACCAGACTTGCTATAGCCAGCCGCGCAGGCCATAAGTCAACAGACCCAGGTATTCCCGCGTCACTGGGGTGAGGGCGCGCAGCCGGTCAGCGGGCTTGGTGAGGGCCATATCGAAACGGGGCTCGGTGGAAACCACGCTCACCACTTCCAATCCCAGGTTGCGAAACGTTCCAGCCGACCGCCGGCTGTGGGTGGGGGTGGTCACCAACAAGACCCGCCCCCAGCCCCGCTCCCGGATCAATTGGGCCACGGCCAACGCCTCGGTACGGGTGGTACGCATCTGGGGCAGTAGAAAGACCTCCGGGCCTTCGTCACCGTACAGCGCCTTCACACGCTGCTGGGCAGCCAGACCCAGCGAGGGACAGTTGCCATCGCCAAAAATCTCCCCTACGGTATCGGAAAGGGTGATACGCGGTGCAAAACTGGCCCGCCAGAGTTCTAGACCCTTTTCCAGCCGGGCCAACGAGGTACCCTCGAGCTGCCCCGCCCCACAGTGCATCCCCCCACCCAGCACCACGATCAAATCGGCTTGCTGAGGGGTTTCATCCAGAACCAATCCCCGCGCCAGCACCGGCATCAGCGGCGTGAAAACCACCGCCGCTCCCAGCAAGGCACAGACCGCGCTGCCCACCAGCAAAACCCGGAAGGTAAGGACAAATAAGCCGGTCAGGGTGCCCGCCAGCCAGACCAGCCCCAGCGGAATCAGGCGAATCTCAGGGTTAATCACCAGCCCCAAAGGCAACAGCAACAGACTCAGACCCGCAGCAATCAGCAGACGTTCCCATAGCTTCG